>JAAYSL010000195.1 GCA_012518315.1 Bacillota bacterium
AAACCGATGGTTTTGTGACCTGTCCGGTTTTCGATGATTTTCTCTAGGCCATCAAAAGCACCGCCACAGATGAAGAGAATATTGGATGTGTCTACTTGGATAAACTCCTGATGAGGGTGTTTACGTCCACCTTGGGGTGGCACGCTCGCCACTGTTCCTTCCAGGATTTTGAGCAAGGCCTGTTGTACACCCTCTCCAGAAACATCCCGGGTAATGGAGGGATTCTCTGATTTGCGGGCAATTTTGTCAACTTCGTCAATATATACAATTCCCCGCTCAGCCTTCTCCACATCGTAGTCTGCCGCCTGAATCAGCTTTAGGAGGATGTTCTCCACATCTTCTCCTACGTACCCGGCTTCAGTCAGGGAGGTGGCATCGGCAATGGCAAAGGGCACATGCAAGATTCTAGCGAGAGTTTGGGCTAGTAAGGTCTTGCCACAACCGGTGGGACCTAAAAGCAAAATGTTGCTTTTCTGCAATTCAACATCATCTACTTTGGAGTTGGCATTAATGCGTTTATAGTGGTTATAGACCGCAACAGCCAAAGATCTCTTGGCGAGCTCCTGACCGATCACATACTGATCAAGTACAGCCTTAATCTCTTTTGGCTTGGGAATGCTACCAAATTCGATATCTTGCTCCTCTGTTAGCTCCTCTTCGATGATTTCATTGCATAGCTCAATACACTCATCGCAAATATATACTCCGGGACCAGCAATGAGCTTCTTCACCTGTTCCTGGATCTTTCCACAGAAAGAACACTTCAGTTGGCCCTTTTCATCGCCAAACTTGAACATCTTATCACCTCTTATTTCGATTGAAGCTCCCTGGCGTCACTTAGTACTCCATCAATCAGCCCGTACTCTTTAGCTTCCTCGGCTGACATGTAATAGTTGCGATCCGTGTCTCGCTCAATACGCTCCAAAGGTTGTCCGGTGTGCTTCGTTAGGATCTCATTGCCAATCCTTTTTAACCGAAGGATCTCCCGAGCCTCAATCTCAATGTCAGTGGCTTGACCTCTGGTACCACCCCAAGGTTGATGGATCATGATTCGGGAGTAAGGCAAAGCAAAACGCTTACCTTTGGTACCAGCGGCTAGAAGCAAGGCAGCCATACTTGCCGCCATCCCGATACAGATAGTGGAGACATCGGGTCTAATATACTGTATAGTATCATATATGGCCAGACCCGAGTAGACCACACCACCGGGGCTATTGATATACAAGGAGATATCTTTTTCTGGATCCTCCGATTCTAGAAACAGCAACTGAGCTATTACCAGATTTGCCACATGATCGTCTATTGGACCACCAATAAAGATAATCCTGTCCTTGAGCAAACGGGAATATATGTCATAGGCCCGTTCACCTCGATTGGTCTGCTCCACAACCATCGGAATGAGGGTACTCATAGCTTCTCACCTTCCCTTTAATCTATGCAACCGATATCATCCACTCTTGCCACTGCCACATCAATATATGTTCCCCAACAGATACCTTTTTACACCCATCTTATTGCTTTGTGTAGGCAGTGGTGCGAAAAGCCTATCTGACCAAACCCTTCTCTTCAAAGCAAGATGATCCCTGCTTTACGGTAACGAGCAGCTGCTACTTTACATCCTTTTCCTCGGATCCATCTTCTATAGCCATATCCTCATCAGTGGATGCATCCTCTGTTACCTCGTCGGCAACTGCTTCTGACCCGACTTCAGGCTCATCCACTGTCACCTCGGTGATCCTAGCATTTGCCTTGATTACTTCAACAGCTTTCTCACCGGCCAGCTGATCCTGCAGACCTTCTTTTTGTGATTCTAGGTGAGCTTGCCTAAGGGCTGAATTGGGCCCGTCTCCAGCCAGTTCCTTGATGTACTCTTCAAGCTCCTCATCACTGACACTAATGTTCTCAGCGGCCACCAACGCTTCTAGAACCAAAGCCAGCTTTACTTCTGCCTCCGCTTCAGTCCGCCACTTTGCCTCCAATTCCTCTTCGGCAAGATCCATGATTTCCATGTACTGATCTACAGTTAGCCCTGAGTATTGCAGCTCCCTTTCCATGCGCTGGCGTTTTTGATCCATTTGCCGTTCAATCATGATGTTTGGTATGTCAACACTAGAGCGCTGCGCAATCTGTTTCATTAGGTCGTCTTCTAGCTGCCGCTCTGCTATTTGGCCAGCAGTCTCCTCCAAACGCTGGCGAATGTCTGCCCGCAGCTCCAATAAGGTCTCAAAATCCCCAACATCCTTGGCAAAATCATCATTCAGGGCTGGATAGCTTTTCTCTTTGATTGCCTGAATTTTGACATCAAAGCGAGCTTCCTGCCCAGCTAGCTGTGAATGTTGGTAGTCCTCGGGGAATGTTACCACTACCTGTCGAGTTTCCTTCAATTTGGCCCCAATTAACTGTTCTTCAAAACCAGGTATAAAATAGCCTCGGCCAATTTCCAGGGTATACCCCTCTGCCGCTCCACCTGGGAAAGGTTGATCATCAACATAACCGGTGAAATCAATTACCACAAAATCTCCGGTCTCAATTCCTTCTTTCTCACTATCAACCAGTTGGGCATTTTGTTCCCGCATCTCTTCCAGTACCCTATCTACATCGTCATTGGTGACTCGCTTGGTCTGTTTAGTTGCCTCTAGCCCCTTGTATTCACCGAGGGTAACCTCAGGCTTTAGCTCTACAGTAGCCTTAAATCGCAAAGGCCTGCCGACTTCCATCTCCAGAATGTCAAAATCCGGGTTATCGATGGGGGTAAGATCGTTATCCCTTAAGGCCTGGACATAAGCTTCGGGAACTAGTTCCTCTAGAGCCTCTTGGTATAGCACCTCAGGGCCTAGTCTCATTTCAATCACACGCCGGGGCGCCCTACCGGGGCGAAACCCTGGAATCCTCACTTGCCGGGCAACCTTGCGGGAGGCTTCATCTAAGGCCTTTTCCACCCGCTCCTCGGCCACTTCTACCTCTAAGGCTACCTGGTTCTTGCCCAGCTTCTCTACAGTGCTCTTCATGCAATCTACCTACCTTCTTAGACTCGGCGTTTAATTTGTCAAAAACAATCGGCTGCAACGGAAGGCAGGTTCCAGATATATCTCCCTGCCCTAGAGTCCTTTTCTACAAGCATAGGGCCGTTCCTGCCCCTAGTATCTTACCCAGACAACACAAAAAGCCTGTTCTTTCGGCCACAACTCCTCGGTGGTCCTAACAGGCTGCAGTTGGAGCATAAACGGTATCCCAACACTTTTCCCTAGCAAAGTATACATAGTCATAGTGGTGCGGGCGGAGAGACTCGAACTCTCACAGGAAAAACCCACTAGATCCTAAGTCTAGCGCGTCTGCCAATTCCGCCACGCCCGCAAAAACTCTAAAGTTCCCTTAAGCAACACTGAGTATACCACAGAAAATTGGGCCTCGTCAAGGCCATTTTTGGCCCCGACTCGCTATTTACTAGCCCTTTACCGCGCCGGCCGTAAGTCCAGCGATAATCTGGTTTTGGAAGATCAGAACTAAGATGATCAAAGGAAGTGTGACTAAGACCGTGGCAGCCATGATTTCACCAAAGGGCTCTTGCCTCGCTATCTCCCCAGTGAACAAGGAAATGACCACCGGTACAGTTCGGGCACTAGGCTCTATGCTTGTAAAAGTCAGTGCAAACAAGTACTCGTTCCAAGCCGCGATAAACGACAGCAAGCCTGTGGTAACTAGGGCCGGTGTAGTTAACGGCAACAGTATTTTGGAGAAAGTCTGGAATGGAGTCGCCCCATCCACCTGAGCTGCTTGCATTAGAGAGCTAGGTAGGCCTCTAAAAAAAGAAGATAATACCCAAGCAGTGAAAGGCAAGGTGAAAATAAGGTAGGACAAGATCATTCCTGGTACTGCCGATAAGTTGAACTGGGTAATCACAGCATACAGACCCGCCAATACCGTAACTTGTGGAAACATGGTCATAGCCAAGATCAAATACATAGATACGGTCTTTCCCCTGAACCGGAGCTTACCTATGGCAAAACCGGCAAAAGCACCAAGTACCAAAGAGATCACAGTGACAGACACAGCCACAATCAGGCTATTGGCCAATCCTCGTGCAAAAGTTAGGTTTCCCAACACCGCCCGATAGTTAGCTAGAGTCGGGGCTAAGGTTCCCCTATTTGGATGTACGGGGACCATCGTAGCTGGTGTCATCTGCAACTGTGCTTCCGTTTTCAGTGATGAGTTGATAGCCCAGTAAAATGGGAATACCAAATAAACGAAAATGATAGCTAGAATAACCCAGAATAACCCAGTTGACACCACATTGCGTAATGTCCTATTCATCGCTTTCTACCCCCAGCAAACGGATATACATGGTAGCAAAAACAAAGATGAAAAGGAAGATGATCACACCAATGGCCGAGGAAAGCCCCATCTCTCGATTTCCAATCAGCTGATAGTAATTGTATGTGGCCATAGAATAGCGGGTTTGCGCCAAGAGTACCTGGAAGACATCAAATACCCTTAAGGCATCAAGGGTGCGGAAGATGAGAGCTACAGCTAGGGTTGGTTTGAGAAGTAGCATAGTAATCGACCAAAACTGGCGCACCTTGCCAGCCCCGTCTACTTCTGCTGCTTCATAGATATCCTGGGGAATAAGTTGTAGTCCCGCGAGCAGTAGAAGAGCCATAAAGGGTGTGGTTTTCCAGACATCTACGGCAATGATGGCAGGCAATGCCCAAGCATCTGTCCGCAAAAACGGTATTTGCCCATTGCCGATCTCAAGTTTTTGTAGCAATACATTGATAATTCCTACCCGCGTTGGTGCCAACATCCACTGCCACATCCTGGCGGAAACCACAGTTGGAATCGCCCAGGGAATGAGCATAACTGCCCGCATAGCACCCCGCAGCTTAAACTTACTATTCATGACTAAGGCAATGATAAGCCCCAAAACCGTCTCCAAAAAAACAGAAGCAATAGTGAAAACCAAAGTATTACCAATGGCAAGAATGAAATCCCGGTCAGAAGCCCCAATCACATAGCGCTTACCTAGTAGTGAGAATTGGCCCAGCTCTCGATAGCGAACCGGCTGTCGGGGTAGAACTTGAATGGGCCTTACATATTCAATTTGATTTGTTTCGGGATTCCGCTCAGGCTTGCCAGTCTGCTCATCGATGGTGGGGGGAAGCTCTTTAATGGTTAGGCCGAGCAGTATCTTGTAGTTGCCTAGTCCTACAAACTCCACCTGTTCACCAGAGGCAAAACGTTGGTTAGTGAGACTACTGTGAAACACCTTGCCTAAAGGGTAAATAGCTATCAGCAAAATGACCAGAAAAGTCGGTAGCAAAAGTAGATATGCCAGTCTTTCCTCACGCTCTGCCAGTGATGGCCGCCTACTCCTTGCTTGCCTTTCCACGTTTCGACCGCCCTCTCATTCTCGCTAGACAACAATACCCGATTGGGGCGAAAAACCCCAATCGGGAGTATGCTCCACTTTACTATCTCGCCTGAAGACCCGTCAGATCCTGCAGATCAAGCTCAAGCTCCTCTAAAGCATCGGCCGCGGTGCTCTTCTTGGTCAAAACTGAATGAACCGCGTTAAAGAACAAGGTTGAGACCTCATTATACCGGGGAGCAGAGACGGTACTGGGACGGGCTACTGCATTGATGAACACATCATACAGACTACCCATAAATGGCGAAGCTTTCAAAACCTCCGGATCCTGATAAAGTGACATAATGGTTGGATTCATGGAGGCCTGAATCGCCCTTGCCTTCTGCTCTTCATAGGAAGCAAAGAACAGCGCAACATCGGCAGCAACCTCAGGATTCTTACTATACTTGCTCACAGATAGCTGCCAGCCACCGAGAGTAGCGGCACCTTTGCCACTAGCACCGGCTGGCAAGGGTGAAACATCAAATTTCCCTGCTATAGCACTATCTGGTCCATTTCCAAGACTGTAGCAATAGGGCCAGTTACGCATGAATAAAGCATTACCACCTTGGAACATCGCCCGTGCATCCTCTTCGGCAAACCCGATTACTCCTGGAGGAGAGATAGTGCCTACCCATCCGGCAGCTTGTTCCAGGATCTCAACGGCACGGGGGTTATTTACCGATATAGTACCATCGAACTCGATAATACTGCCACCATCGTTGGAAGCAAGCCATTCCAGAGCATCGCAAGTCAGACCTTCATAGGCATTGCCTTGCCATACATAACCCCAGAAATCTTCGTTGCCCTTAGCTCTCTCACCAGCTTGCACCTTTTTGGCAGCTGTCTCAAGCTCCTCCCAGGTTGTCGGAGGCTCAAGGCCATACTCACTGAGCAAATCGGTGCGATAATAAAGCAGCCCTGCATCTGTGAACCAGGGAATCGCCACCAATTTGCCATCAACGGTGTTATTCTCCACGATCTCGGGAAAATGTTGCTCGGCGACTTCCTTTGCACCATATTCGTAAAGATCAACAAAATGCTCAGCCAAATCTCCTGGCCAAATCACATCTACCTGATAAACATCAACTTCGGGGCTTTTCGCCTCAAAGAATTGTAGGTATAGACCTAAGCGGTCTTGAACCATATCCGGAGTATCTAATACGGTGATCTTAACATTGGGATTAAGCTCCATGTAACGGGCAGCAGCCTCTCGACTAATCTCTAGCTCCTGCCCGACAGCACCGGTAGCTACAGTGATATTAACTGGTTCTGCGGCAGCAGACACTCCCGACAACACCAACAACCCGATTAACAGGAACATCATAACTTTTGTTGTTTTCACTTGATGGCCTCCCATTTATCGTTTGTTAAAATGCGCCGAACGAAAACTGAGTGTCATTACAACCCCCTCTCATAGTTTACTGTTTTTTAAAATAATGGATTTATTTAGATCATACACCAGATCTTGTGGTGTTGCAAGATGTGCACGGAAGAACAGAACAGAGGAAAATTCACTAGTTGAAGGAACTGCCCTTTGATCAGGAGAGATTCATCCCCAGGATGCTTGATGAGGGCATCAGCCAAGCCTCCATTAACAGGATCTGGATCGAGAATCCAGCAAAATGGCTGACACCCTCAGTGAAGTAGGAGGCTATTCATCCTCCCAGTGAACTGTGATCTCACTTAGGCGCTTTTCTTGGCGGGCCCTGTCTGCATTATCCCACTGCCCTTGGGAGCGCTGCAGGGCCCTTTGAAAAGCTTTGAAATCTATCCCCGTCCAGGATCTACCCTGCCAAAAGACAGGTTCTTCCTGGGCAGATATATCCAACCATGGTAAGTCGGCCTTGCCCAGAATCGATACCAGACTGTCCCAAATATCTTCGCTTATGTCTGTGCTGGCAAAGAGTTTTGCCCTTTCTGGAAAAAACCGACCTGATTGAAGAACCGGACGATCATGTCAATCAGGAACCCCAGGAATTCCTCCCGCTTCAAAAGAGCAATTAGCCAGTTGGGTAACCCAAACCGCTCCCCCAGAAGTTCCAGGGCTTCCTGCATATAGCCGAGTACCTTTGTTTTTTTCTCATCACCGTGACCAGGCTCTTCCACCATTTGAATGAAGAAATATAGGAAAAAAATAATCGTCTTTACAGCTTCAAATAGACGCACAGTCTTTCCTCCTCCCGCTGTCAACTTGCGTGATACACTATGCCTGCAACAAGGCGGGAGTAACGGAGTGAAGTCCTATTTTGTCCTGGTATCTCACATAGGGCTTACCCTCTGCGGTGGTGGCACCGCCCTTCCCATGACTCCACTAGACTGCCATAGTAAAAAACCAGGGCCCTGTCAACACTTCCACCCCTAGAAGCGCCACAGGACCCTATCAAGAAAGGGTTACGGTTATTTACGTATGGTTATAGCATCGCTTTCTTCCCATCGACCTTCTTCGGGATAGTAGAAAACAGGCTCCACTCTCAATTCATTTCTTGCCGAATCAACAACTAGACGGCGATAGTGATGCTCTGATTTTGCTTCACCCATCCACCAGGAGCCATCGGGTGTTGCAGCGCTAAGCTCTGCGCCCAATCCTCCGCCAACTAGGTAGACAACGCCTTTCTCTTCACTAATCAGGTCGTCATACTCCTCTGCTGCCAGAATGGGACTCCAGAATGCCTCGAACAATCGTGTGCTGCTAACCTGATCAAAGACCCGCTCTGGAGTGGCTTCACCTGTTTGAATGACAAAGAGTGATAGCATGTAAATCATTTCCTGAAGGCCATCTTTTAAGGAATCAAACCCTGTCTCTTTCCAGTTACCCCGGGACAATTGGACAAGATTCTTCTGAAGAGGTGGAGCATAGTTCTTACCAGGCTCAAAATCTTCCTTAGCTCTTGCCAAACCGGTGGCAATCATGTCATCAATTTCATCTATAATACGAGTTTGCTATTGCGTCTTTTCAGCATTGTTTGGCACCTTCCTTATAATTGTGATCACAAATTTCTCCACAAGACCAGAACAGACTTCCAGCTTGTTTCTATGGCTTGGTTCCATCCCCAGCTACCTTGCTACCTCTCATAGGGCTTACCCTCGGCAGCCGGTGGCACCGCCCTCCCGATCACTCCGGCCAAGATTGCCATAGTCAAGAGATATGGCAGCATCAAGATGAACTCCCTGGGGATCATAACGATTCCCAGAGTCTGGGCTAACATCTGCAGCGCATCAGCATAACCAAAAAAGAGGCAGGCCAAAAGAGCTCCTAGAGGTGTCCACTTGCCGAAGATCATGGCTGCTAATGCGATGAAGCCCCGGCCAGCAGTCATGTTCTCCACAAAAGAGCTTAGTAGCCCAAGTGACAGGGTTGCACCACCTAGCCCTCCTAAAAGGCCAGAGATAAACACACAGATATACCGGATCTTGAAAACATCGACACCCATAGTATCTGCTGCCCGGGGATGCTCTCCCGCTGCTCGGATCCTTAAGCCTAGAGGAGTCTTGTATAGCAGTATGTGGGCAAGAACTGCCGCCAGTAAGGCCAAATACACTGGTGGTGTGTGCTTTCCCAGAACCTGACCCAAAAAGGGTACATCCTTGATAATGGGTATAGTCCAGTCGGCTAGCTTAACTACCGAAGGTGATTGACCGGCATGCCCAAAAAGGCGCCGCAGCACAAACCCGGTAATCCCTAAGGCAAATATATTGATAGCCACCCCTGTAACCACCTGGTCACCCCTTAATGTTATGCTGGTGACAGCTAGAATCATCGATACTGCACCACCGGCCAGCATAGCCATGAGTACACCTAGCCAAGGATTCTGAGTAAAATAGGATACCACCATGCCTACAAAGGCCCCAACTAGCATTATGCCCTCCAAGGCAATATTCACGATACCAGACCGCTCCGAGAAAACACCACCTAGGGATGCGAAGATCAGGGGAGTTGCCATCCGCAAGGTTGAGTTAAAC
>JAAYSL010000029.1 GCA_012518315.1 Bacillota bacterium
CAGCCGACGGGCTACCAAGCTCTATAACTGCTGGTTCTATGGGGGATATCTTTGAAGGAGCTAAGGAGCCTGATAGCGACTTCTCCCGGGAGATTGAAAGAGCCATTGGCCTACCTACGGTGACCGTTCAGATGATTCAAGGAGCCGCGGTGCTCGATGGTGTGGTGGAAAGCGACTTAGAATCACAAGGGGCAGAGGTTATTGCTAGTCTTTTTGCAGATAAGGTGGTAAACCGCCTACAGGTGATCCCCCCAGTTGGTGTTCCAGCTCCCTCCCTCAATCAGATAGTCAGTGAATTGTTGACTTTGCCTGGTGTCCAGGTGAGCCTGGCTGGTGAAAAGCTACTTCTAGAGGGGGTAGTCAAGGATCAAAAGGAGCTAGAGCGGGCTCTTAAGATCGCCGGTGCTTTCGGAAAAGAAGTGGTTAACCTTGTTCAGGTTGAGGCACCTTTGCAGGTGCTCCTCAAGGTCAAGGTTGTTGAGGCCAGTAGAGTAGATATGGAGCGGGTGGGTGTTAGTTGGGGCTCCCTGGAGAGAGGAGTGCTTATCCCCGATGTTGCCTATATCGGGGAGCTCATGATTGGTGAACCCCTACAAAGGCTGCTTCCCATAGGGGCAAGGCTAGAGGCACTGATCGATGAAGGTAAAGCCCGGCTACTAGCTGCTCCAAGCCTCCTTACCCTAAGCGGGGAAGAAGCAGAGTTTCTTTCCGGGGGAGAAATCCCGGTGACAGTACCTAAAGACGGGGAAATGCAGATCGTTTGGAAGGTGTATGGAGTTAAGCTCAATATGCTGCCAGTTGTTGTAGATGAAAGAGCCATTGAAGTAAAGGTAAGACCAGAAGTTTCGACTTTGGATTGGGCCAATGGCATTCGCGTCGATGCTTTGACATTACCTGCCATGAAAACCCGCCGCACAGAGACTACAGTCTATATTCAGGATGGCACTACCTTTGTCATTGGTGGTCTCTTGGAAAATACTGAGTCCCGGCAAGTACACAAGCTGCCTTTGCTGGGTGATTTGCCCATCATTGGAAAGCTGTTTCGAAGTGAGCAGTTTATGACTGACCAGACAGAGCTTATCTTTTTTGTGACACCCCATATTCTAAGGGGTAATGAACCTGCCATGCATCAGGAACTCTGGAAAGATGAGGCTATGAGAAGGGAGGGCTCTACCTTTGTCAGCGAGGTTACGCCTACTTATTGCCGATGATTCAACTCCCACCAGAGATAGTCTAAGAAGACTACTGGAGTTCGAACCAGATATTGAGGTCATTGGAGAGGCCGCCGATGGGGAAGAAGCCATCACCCAAGCACGTTTGCTTCATCCTGATGTGATTCTCATGGATATTAACATGTCACCGGTGGATGGCATTACTGCCACTGAAGTGATCTCTACTGAGATCCCCCGCTCGGTGATTGTGATGATGTCTGTGCAAGGGGAACAGGAGTATCTAAGGCAGGCCATGACGGCAGGGGCAAGAGACTATCTAACTAAGCCCTTTAGTGGTGATGAATTGGTTCATACATTGCAGAATGCCTATACACGGGAGTCCAAGCGCTGGCAGCAGGTAGGTGCCAGATTATCCCTTCCCCAAGATCACAAAGGAGAGGTCATCACCATTTTTAGTGCCAAAGGTGGGGTGGGAAAGACCACTATCGCCACTAACTTGGCCGCTCTACTCAGTGAGGAAATGGGAAAAAGTGTAATCATAGTGGATTTGGACTTACAGTTTGGTGATGTACCGATACTATTGGATTTTGTGCCCCGCAGAACCATTGTAGATCTCACAGGGGGGGATGAGTGGGGTCAAGATGAGGTTCAGCACTGTCTCTACCAGTATTCACCTAATCTTAGAGTGATGGCTCCACCGACCCGACCGGAGGAGGCGGAGCTGGTTTCTGGCAGCCACATCAAGCAACTCATTGGGACCTTAAAGGGTCTAGCCGATTATGTCATTATTGATACTGCTCAAAGTTTCGATGAACCGATATTGGCGGCACTAGATGAGTCTGACTCTATAGCCATTATTGCTACCCTAGATATTCCTACCATCAAGAATGTACGGTTATGCCTTGAGGTAATGCAGGATGTTTTAGACTATCCTGTGGATAAAACGAGGCTCGTGGTTAATCGGGCGGCAGAAGACATAGGCATTAAGGCTAGTGTCCTGGAGGAAAAACTGGGGATTGGCATTTCGGCTAAGATCCCTAGTGATGGACGTCTGGCGGTTCAGGCGGCCAATACCGGGATTCCCTTTGTGCTGTCTAATCCCAGATCTGAGATTACCCAAGGAATTCGCCAGTTAGCTACCAAGGTAACAGGAGACGAAGAGGCTACTTCCTTAGAAGAGGTACCAAGCCGAGGCTTTTTGGGTAGGCTCTTGCGGCATGGAACCACGTAATGTGGTGTTTGCTGCAGTTGAGTTAAGGGTTAGGGTGCATAAGGTGCAGAAGGTTGGTATCCTTTGCGAGGTGATGGATAGTAGTGTCTTTGCTAAGGCGAATGGAGAAGAAACAAAATGAACAAGCAGTGAAAGGCCAAGGCCAAACTCAGATGGCTCCTATGGCCCCAGTTAACCGGCCAGTAATGGTTCGGAAAGTCGATCCCTTCGTGAAGCTAAAAAGCAAGATCCATGAAGAACTGGTGGCAGCAGTTGAACCATCTCTACTTAGTGGAGCAGAAGATCCGGCCAAAAAACAAGAGCTTGAGCGAAAGCTTACCGAAATAGTAGGGGAGATCATTGACGAAGAGGCTCCTCATCTAACTGGTACTGAAAGGCAACGGATTACTACTGACATTATCGACGAAGTAATGGGATTTGGCCCGATTACTCCACTCCTTACCGATCCAAGTATCTCGGAAGTGATGGTGAATGGTCCCAAACAGGTATATGTAGAGCGCTCTGGTAGGATTGAGATCACCGATGTCGCCTTTCGAGATGATGCCCACGTAATGCATATTATTGAAAAGATCGTGGCTCCTTTAGGACGCCGTATAGATGAGAGTATGCCCATGGTAGATGCTAGGCTCCCCGATGGCTCCCGGGTTAATGCCATCATTCCCCCTTTAAGTCTCAATGGACCGGTGATCACGATTCGAAAGTTTGCTGCCGATCCCTTAACTGTGGAGGATTTAATCAGCTTTGGTACTATGACACCGGATGTTGCTGAATTTCTTCAGGCTTGTGTCCAGGTTAGGTTAAACATCGTGGTGTCTGGGGGGACAGGATCCGGTAAGACGACTCTCCTGAATGTATTGTCTTCCTTTATCCCTCCGGATGAACGGATCGTGACCATTGAAGATGCCGCTGAGTTGCAGCTGCGGCAAGATCATGTCGTCTCTTTGGAGAGTCGGCCTCCAAACATTGAAGGGAAAGGTGCCATTGCCATCCGGGATCTAGTCCGCAATGCCCTGCGCATGCGGCCAGATCGGATTGTTGTGGGAGAAGTCCGGGGTGGTGAAGCCCTAGATATGCTGCAGGCAATGAACACTGGCCATGATGGTTCTTTGACTACAGGCCATGCCAATACTCCCCGAGACATGCTGGCGCGGCTAGAAACCATGGTGCTAATGGCCGGGATGGAGTTGCCGGTAAGAGCTATCAGAGAGCAGATTTCTTCAGCCATCGACTTAATCGTGCAAACTAGCCGTCTCAGGGATGGCAGTCGTAAAATCATGCAGGTCACCGAGGTACAGGGGATGGAGGGTGAAATCATCACCTTGCAGGATATTTTCCTTTTTGAACAGCAGGGTGTTGATGAAGCTGGTAAGCTCTATGGCCATTTTCATGCCACTGGTATACGGCCACGATTCATGGATCGGTTAGAAGCTGCTGGAGTTAGACTTGGGCCAGAGCTTTTTGGTAGCTATTAGAAGGGAGCAAGACTGTGGTTTGGGTGCTGGCTAGTTTCATTGTCGTTACCGTTGTAGCCTATCTCGTACTTGTATCTAGGCTCGAAGATGCAAGGCTACAAAGACGCCTGGACCGAGCGACCTTTAGCAGAGTCTCATCAAGGACTCAGCCTGACATAGAGAGCCAAAGAGATGAAGGAAAGCCGGGGTTTTGGCGAAGGTGGCAGGGAGGGTGGGGTAAACTCATCTCAGTTGAACCGGGGGGTGGGTTGGGGCTTCGCCTGCACAGAGCGGGAATTCCCCTAAAGGAAGGTGAGTTCCTGGTTTTTAATGCCTTCATCGGGATAGTCTCCGGGCTTTTGGGCCTGATTTTCTGCCGAGGGCGGCTCTACCAAACATTGCTTTTTTTGTTTCTGGGGCTCATCCTTCCCCAGCTTCACCTTCTACGGAAAGAAAGGGTCTCTATGTCAGCCTTAAGTGGTCAAATCGCCGATTCCTTAATCTTAATGGCTAATTCCCTCAGGGCTGGGCACAGTTTTCTGCAGTCAATGGAGATGGTAGCCCGGGAAATGCCTCCACCCATATCACGGGAATTCAGTCGGGCATTGCAGGAGATGAACCTTGGGATCCCTGTAGAAACTGCCCTTGCTGCCATGGGCCAGCGGGCCGGGAACGAGGATTTGGAGCTAATGATTACTGCTGTGCTCATCCAAAGGCAGGTGGGAGGGAATCTTGCGGAAATCCTAGATACCATCGCAGAAACCATCCGGGAGAGAGTGCGGATTCAAGGTGAGATAAAAACCCTTACAGCCCAGGGCCGGATATCCGGTGTTATTGTCTGCCTTTTACCCTTAGCCATTGGTGGCTTTATTGCTGTGATTAACCCCGGGTATTTGGATACCCTTTTCACCCATCCCCTGGGCAAGACAATGATTGGTATCGGGGTAATGGGTCAGCTCTTGGGCATCTTTGCTATTCGTAAGATCATCCAGATTGACGTCTAGGAAGGAAAGCGATTATACCAAGATTGTAGGGGGACATTGTGGAGGGAGGGTTTGCATGTTGTTTCTTCTTTTGGGAGCCATCGCCTTCAGTGTAACTATAGGTGTTTATCTACTTGCTATAGCCATCTATGAACCCAAAGAACGGGTGGATCAGCGCTTACATCGGGCATTCGGTCAGCCCATGCAAGTCGCCTCCACACCGGTGCCGGAGGAGCCCTTCTTCCAGCGAGTAGTTTCGCCATTGCTCACTAACATGAGCCGCTGGATGGTGAGGATCACCCCTGTGGGCTGGCGCAATTCCCTGAGACGCAAACTGCTCCTGGCTGGAAATCCTGAGGGCTTGGAGACAGGCCAGTTTCTTGCCCTTTATTTACTGATTACTATAGTCCTGACTTTTCTAGCCTTCCTCATGGCCCGGGGAACAGAAAAGCAGCTGCTGTTTGGTGTTATCGGGCTAGGCTTTGGCTTAGTCGTGCCGGACTTCTGGTTAAAGAGACGGATCCAGGCGCGGGAGGTGGCTATGCGCAAGGCACTGCCCTCTTTCTTAGATCTTTTGACAGTGAGTGTTGAAGCAGGTCTCGGTTTTGATGCGGCCTTGGCTAGGGTAACCACCCGTGAATCAGGTCCTCTGGCAGAAGAATTTCAGCGGGTATTGCAGGAAATCAGAATGGGAAAACCTCGGCGTGATGCATTGAAAGATCTAGGTGGCCGCACCGAAGTCAAAGAGCTATCGGGTTTCGTGGCTGCCCTGGTACAAGCAGATCAGCTAGGGGTGAGTATCGGCAATGTCCTCAGGGTGCAAGCACAGCAGATGAGGCGCTCTCGTCGGCAAAGGGCGGAAGAGGCGGCCATGAAAGCCCCTATCAAGATGCTTTTCCCCTTGGTTTTCTTCATTTTCCCCAGTCTTTTTATTGTGCTCTTGGGGCCGGCCGTAATCCAAATGGTAGAGACCTTTGGACAGATGCTTCGTTGATGCGGGATCTGAGAAATATCCATGTATTTAGGATGGGCTAATGATGAGAAAGAGCTTTGACATAACGCAAGTGGCAAGTGTATTGATCTTCATAGTAGTGGGTCTTCTACCACTGGTGCTGTCCTCTCCCTTAGCAGTTGCAGCTACTGTCGTTTCCGGCAATATTACAGAGAGTGTTCGCTGGGTGCCGGAAAAGGGTCCCTATATAGTCAGTGGCGATATTGTCGTGGGACAGAGAGCCACCTTGACTATTGCCGCGGGTACGGAGGTCCGCTTTCGCCGCTTTCCTAGCTCTCACCCATATACCAACAGGGGGATAATGAAGGTCTTAGGTACTTTGAAAATAGAAGGCACCAAAGATCAGCGGGTCTATTTTGGCCTTTCCGAAGATGGAGCCATTGGTGATTGGGGTGGGATCTGGGTTGATGGCTACTATGGTGGCCGGGTGATCATGGAATATGCCGAGATTGAAAAAGCAACACGGGGTATCTATGTCTCTGGTGGTAGTCCCGTGATTAAGCAAAGCCGCTTTAGCTCCAATTTTACCGGTATCCATCTGGAACAGACTACAGATTTCATCCTAGAGGGTAATGTTGCCAGTGGCAATGGCTATGGGTTGTACTTGGACACATCCCAAGGGACTTTGCAGAAAAACTCTCTGATTAGCAATTCCTGGGGTATCTACTCCTTTTTGTCTAAAGGTATGGCGATTACCCATAATGCCATAAAGAGTAACACCTTTGGCATTGCCAATGATGGGAGTATGCGAGATGTTATCGAGTACAACGATTTTAGTATCCGCCAACCCAATGACTATGCTGTATACCTGGTCAAAGGGAAGCCTCTTCGAATTAACTACAACAATTTTTTCTATGATCCTGAGATTGTGGCAAATCCCAAGCAGGTCTTCTGGTATATATGGAATGAAGACAATGCTGGAGATGTGAATGCCAGTCACAACTGGTGGGATACGACCAATCCCCAGATCATCGAAGCTTATATTATGGATCGTAGAGATCGATCCTATTTGGGGTTAGTCAACTATTTGCCGTTAGCCCAAAGCCCCATTAGTGGCACAGCCGATGATATCTCAGCCCCTGTGATCAGTATTAACGCACTGGCACCCTTTTCACCTGTACCAGATGAGGATGGGGAAGTAAAAAGCCTTTATGTCACCTATACCCTATCGGAAACAGCTAGTCACCTCACAGCCGGGATTCGGGATATTAATGGGTTAATGGGCAGTAAGGGTGAGATCCTTTGGTACAAAGAGTGGCGGGCTGAGGATCCTCTCCTTCGGGATGGACAGCATAGTTGGACTTGGAATGGCCGGCTAGCCAATGGCAAAGTGCTAGTTGATGGCATCTACCAAGTGGAAATGGTAGCTATGGACAAGGAGATTAGAGATCTGGCCAGCGAGACAGCTAGAACTCGGCTAATTATCGATAGCATTCCTCCAACCCTGGAGGTCACTTTTCCTCCCAATGATCACAGGCTTCACTCCAATAGCCTCACCGTGAAGGGTACCATAGAAGACCTTAACTTAGTGGGTAGTTCAGTGCTGGTTAGGGAAAAGAGTCTTGGGGTAAATGTGCGGGCAAGCCTGGATGGTACAAGCTGGGAGGCCTTTATCTCAAGGCTTCGGGAGGGCCTTAATATCCTTACAGTAATTGCCTGGGATGGGGCTGGTAATGAAACAGAAAAGGAAGTATCGGTGATTTATGAGCCGGTAATGGATTTATACCTAACCACTCCTACCAACCAGGATACCCAAGTAATCCAAGGTACTATCAGAGCAGGGTTTCTAGATGACATAAGCAGGATAGATGTTGTAGTTGGTGGTCAGCATTATGCAACCAGGCTGATTGACCGGGAGTTTGCAACACAAGAAGCGGTACGTCTTAGTATAGGTGATAACCGCGTCATAGCCGTCGCCTATGATCCAATGGGTAATCCCTTAGGTGAAGTAATGGCTGTCATAGAATATGACCCATTATATGATATTACGATAGTTGGCACTTTCGCTCCAGGCCTGCAAATGGTGTCTGTTCCCATGACACCTTTCAATGATGATCCAAGTGCCACCTTTGAGTCGCCTTTGGCCCGTTGGGGGTATATCGAGGGAGTTGGACCTGGCTATATCTATGACAAAGAACAGCTTCCCAGGCTCAACCCCTACCGGGGCTATTGGTGGAATCCTCCTAGCCCTCAGCCTATACCCGTAAATGGTAAGGCCTATGATCCTGCCAAGGGTTTCCGGTTTCCTTTGGAGCTTGGCTGGAACCAGATCGGCTGTCCCTTCCTATACCCCATCTGGTGGGACAAGGTGCAATTTGCTGCAGATAAGGCCCGTCCACTTTCCTGGCAAGAGGCAGTTAAAGAAGGGTGGATATCCCGAGGTCTTTGGACTTATGGGGATGGTGGGTATGTCCCCAGTGCCACCCTAGAGCCATGGTCTGGCTATTGGATTCTGGCCCGGCGGCAGCTTGAAGTAGTGATTCCCCCGGAAGCGGTGGATCTTACCGGTGGGATTCCCTTTACTAAAGTCACTGGGGAGGGCCTTGGGAAGGGGTTTGGGAGCAAGCTCCAGGCCCAGCGAAATGCTATGTTGGCTAAGGGCAATGGTGGTACAAATGCTATGGGTTTGGATGCTACCAGTTGGAGCATGCAGCTATCCCTAGTCGCCGGTGAGCTGCAGGATCGCTATAACTACCTAGGAGTTGCACCTGGTGCGAAAAGAGGTTTTGACCCAGAATACCAGGTGGAAAAACCGCCTCCAGCAAAGGGGCCAATGCTTTGGTTAAGCTCAGCGCCGAGCAATCTAGGTGTAAAAAACAGGGAGGCGCAAAATCCAACAGGCCTAGGCGGCACCTACACCAGAGGGGTTTTTCAGGCTGAAGGATCTGCTAAGAGTTTACCTACAGGTGGACAAGAGGGTTTGCGCCTGGCGGTAGATTACCGAAGGCCAGATGAACCTCTGGTTTGGGATGTCTTTATCGATAACAACTCCGACACGGAGGAGATTCTGCTAACTTGGACAGGCAATTGGGATCCGGCCAAGTGGCAAGTCATTCTGCTTGATCCTGCTACTAGTACGAGCCTACCTTTATTGACCTTTGGAACCCGTAGTCTAGACCTTGCGGCCGATGAGATTAAGCATCTACAGATCCAGGCCACTTCTCTGGGAGGAGAGCTATCCTTAAGTGAAGTCTTGCCCTATCCTAACCCCTGGAATATGGCCCAGCCTTTAAAGCTAAGGTTCACTATTACCCAGCCTGCCTTGGTAGAGGCTCGTATCTATGATGTGGCCGGTAATCTTGTGCGAATCCTACCATCGGAAAGGAAGACCCCTGGCCGTCATTACTTTGTTTGGGATGGTCGCAATGGGCGAGGCCGGATTGCAGCCAACGGCCTTTATTTCTACCAAGTCACAGCCCGTCCGGTAAATGGGGGAAAAGGTGTCAAGGCTCAAGGCAGGCTAGCTATTCTTAGATGAAGAGGGATAGCATTTAACTCGTGGTTTTGGGGGTAAGGTGTGTAGACGTTTTGAGGGTGAAAGGAAGGATCCCATGCAAAACAGCAGGAAACTGCTTAATAGATATTGGCTGTTTCTTATCCTTGCCCTAACAGCGGTTGCAGTCTCTGGCTGTGGTGGGGCCGGAAGTGGGTTTGGCGGAACTAAGCTAAGCAGTCTCGCCGGTAGGGTGGATTACTATGATCTGATGGGCCAAGCAGCTCTGCCCAAAGGTATAACAGTAGGAATTCGTGGTATGAGCACTTATGATACTTTGATAAATAGCGCTACAGGGCTTTATGAGATGAAGTCAATCCCGGCTGGCACCTATCAGGTCATTGTCAAGGAGGTAGCCTCCCTACCTTCTGGTACTTCTTTTTTGATGGAGCCTCCGGGAGGGGTGAGTATAGAGATTACACCGGGCATCCCCATGACCAATGTCAACCTTCAGGTGACTGCCATGCCTGGGCTGCCCGAGCTTTGAAATGATGAAAGGAAGTAAAACGATGCCAAGCCGGTGGGTTACTGTGACAAACAAGACTCAAGGGGTGACTTTAGGCAAACAAGTCAGGGTAGCCAATTCTTTTTGGACTAGAGCGAAAGGGCTCCTTGGTAGGCGGAGTCTAGCCCCAGGTGAAGGGCTACTCCTATATCCTTGCCGGGGCATCCATAGCTATGGTATGGGTTTTGAATTTGATGCTATTTATCTTAACCGGCAGTATGAGGTAATACATATCATAGAAAGGATGCGGCCTAATCAACGTGGCCCTATACTGAAAGGGGCCTATGCCGTGTTAGAACTGCCGTCCGGTAGCGTGGCCGCTACCTCAACAATGATTGGTGATCGACTTGTGATTGGCCAGGGAACCAATCTCTCAGCCCCGGAATAGGATGGAGTAAGCGGGAAGAGGGGCGGGGAACTATCTATGGAAAAGCTACGCAAATCCGGAGAAATCGGTAATTCCAGCCAGTCTTTGCCGACGGGAAAGGGTAAAGACTTCCCCGCCGGGCTTACCCCTCGGGAAGTTGAGGTGTTGGCCTTGATTGCCACCGGCATGACTAATGCTGAGATCGCCCAGCACCTGTTTATTAGCCCCCATACCGTCAAGAATCATGTCACTAATATTTACAAGAAAGTAAAGGTAGAGGATAGAACCCAGATTGCCCTCTGGGCTATTGCCAGTGGGTTGGCTGCGGACATCTTGCCGGAATGAGGCCCCAAAGCACTATGGGATCTTCACGATGCCATCAGTAGAAGGTATCCCGACTCGATTTGGGTGATCCCAATGGCATCGATAATGCCGATGTTGCCTGAGTTCCCTCCGTAAGAGACTAGCTAGCAGGACTTAACCATAGATGTAAGGAACAAACTAGTTAGTTGGCAAGTCCGGGGGGAGAAGTCGTGTTGGATTTAGAGAGCTTGGCAGGCACTGTTGATCGCATCACCTTTCGCAATGAGGAGAATCTTTACACAGTAGTACGACTGATAATAGATGGCGCTAAGGAGCCTGTCACTTGTGTGGGCAGGTTCATTTCTGTCCATCCAGGTGAGAGTTTTAGATTGCGGGGAGCATGGACAACCCATCCCCAGTATGGGCGTCAGTTTCAGGTGGAGGAAGCAGAACCTGTGATGCCTGTAACGATAGAAGGCATTAAGAACTATCTGGCATCAGGCTTGATCAAAGGGGTTGGGCCTGCTACCGCAGATAAGCTAGTAGAGGCGTTTGGGCTTGGGACCTTAGAGATCATCGAAAAAGAGCCTCAGCGCTTACGAGATGTAGAGGGGATTGGGCCTGTAAAAGCAGAGGCAATTCGGGCTGGACTAGCCGAGCAAAGGGAAATTCAAAATGTTATGGTCTTCTTGCAGGGGCAAGGGATTAGTACGGCTTATGCCAATAGGATCTACCGGCGCTACAGGCAGGATTCCATTGCCATTCTCAAAGAAAACCCCTATCGCCTAGCCGATGAAGTAACAGGTATTGGCTTTCGCATAGCCGATGGCATTGCCAGCAATTTGGGCATCGCCAGTGAAGCACCGGAGCGGATTAGAGCAGGCATAAAGTATACTCTAGAGCAGGGGCTAGAAGAAGGGCATGTGTTCTTGCCTGAAGAGGAGCTGATAGAAAAAGCCGGTGAGATTTTGGAATTACCTCCCAACCTGATTAGGCAGGGAATAGGGGTCCTTGCTAAGGCCGAGACTGTGCATATTGACCAGATCAAGGGAGAAGCGGTAGTCTATCTGCCTTTTCTCAAGGTAATTGAAGAGGAGATTGCCGCACGCTTACGGCAGTGGACCGAGGCGGCGGCCAGCCAGGATAGGCTGCAGCTCGATTTACTCCCTCTGCTCGCGGATATGGAAGCCAAAGTAGGGATGAAACTTGCCAACCAGCAGCGGGAGGCAGTGCTTCAGGCATGCCAAAAGCCTTTACTGATAATCACCGGGGGGCCTGGCACCGGCAAGACTACCATTGTTCGCTTAATCCTGGAGATGTACGATGCCTTTGGGTGGAAGACCTTACTTGCTTCACCTACTGGTAGGGCTGCCAAGCGTTTGGCAGAAACCACTGGCCGCAAGGCCCAAACCATTCATCGCCTTCTAGAGTTTGGATATGAAGCGGATCTAGGACTACATTTCCGCAGGAATGCAGATAATCCCCTCAAAGCCGATGTTGTAATCATAGACGAGGTTTCCATGGTGGATTTGCGCCTGTTTCATCATCTCCTCCAAGCCATTCCGGCTAGCACTAGATTGATCCTGGTGGGAGATGCCGACCAGTTGCCCCCAGTTGGTCCGGGTCAGCCCTTAGGTGACATGCTTGAGTCTGGTATTGTACCCTGTGTGCGTCTTACTGAGGTGTTTCGCCAAGCGGCAACCAGTCTAATTGTGACCAATGCTCATAGGATTAACAAAGGGGAATTTCCCCGCTTCAACTCATCTGACGGGGATTTCTTTTTGATTGAGGAAAAAGAAACGGCCAACATGGCGGCACTTGTGGTAGAATTAGTCAAACACCGGCTACCAGCACATTACGGCCTTGATCCCATGGACGATATCCAAGTCTTATCTCCATTGAGGCGAACTAAGGCAGGGACAGAGAATCTGAATATACATCTGCAAGCAGCTCTTAATCCAGCCAGACCA
>JAAYSL010000030.1 GCA_012518315.1 Bacillota bacterium
GGATAGGTAAGGCGGTAGAGATAGCCGTGGGTGTTCCGGCCCACAGAGTAACCGTAGTACCTAAGAGAAAATGATGAATGGGGGGTAATGGCATGTTCTATGTAATCACCAGGAAAACGCTCCGTAATGGGTTGCTCATAATCTTATTGTTAACCTTAGTGTTGTGGTATGCCTGGAACAGCTTTGGTAGGGACTCGGTGTTCAAAAGTGGTGGTGGTATAGTCCTCTGGCCCAAACTGGTGCCTCGTGGTGAGATAGCAAGACCAAAGGAAAAGACAGTGTCAGTGGAGCCTGAATCTTCAGAGCCGGATCTAGTGGAGGGTGTTGACGAGTCGGATATTACGGTAGTGACAGACAGACTCGAACCTACTGCTAGCGGAATTGTGGAGCCACCAACGGAATCTTTCGTAAATGTGGGTGAACTTATGGATGAGTATTTGCCAGTTAGCCCCATTTATGCGGAGGATTTCACTTTGGCAATCCCTACTAGTGGATCACTGGTTGTCGCGGTGGAGCCATTGACGAAGCGAGATGCCTTTTCCGAATTTCGTTGGGAAAGGGATCGAAGTCGTTCCCGTCAACTAGAGACATTGCAGACCATCATCCAGGATACCAGCAACTCAGAACAGCAGAAAGAAGCCGCTCAGAGCCGCTTGGTAGACATTATGGCGGGCTCTGAAGTAGAGATGCAGCTAGAAGGGCTGTTGATGGCACAAGGCCTGCCTGATGCTGTAGTAGTGCTAAGTCAGGCCGGTGCTACCATCATGGTGGATAGCATTTTAACAGAGGAAGAAGCGGCCCGCATCGGAGATACTGTCAGCGGTATGACAGGGATGTCCTTAGAGAAAATCCGCATTATTGACCATCACAGCTAAGGGGTGGCTGTCAGCTTTTTCAAACCCAAAGCAGGAATGACCTAAGAAACCTAGAAATGAAATGTGAATAGCAAATAAAGCCTTTATTGGAGCCCTTTGCATGGTTGGCAGAGAAAAGGTATCAGCTGGCATTTGGTGGGAAAGCTATACAAGCAAGGTGCTTAAGTCCGGCTGGGAGAAGGATGGTTAAGTGTGAAACTAGAAGACATTCAGATACTGATTCAAGCTGTACAGGATAGTGATTTGGTGGAGCTGGTCTGGGAGACTAATGGTGCTCGGCTGGTCTTGAAAAAGGCAGGTGCTTGTGTTGCTGCTCCCGCTGGCGGGAGTTCCGTGGACACCCAAGCCACCGCCGGTGAATTACAGCCTAACCAAGAGGCAGATCCGGACGCCCGGGAAGGCCGCTTCACCATCTTGGCGCCTATGGTAGGTACTTTTTACCGGGCACCGGCTCCTGATGCGGAGCCCTATGTACAGGTAGGCAACATAGTGGAGATAGGCCAGCCCCTTTGTATTATCGAGGCTATGAAACTAATGAATGAGATCGAGTCTGAAGTGAGAGGTCGAGTAATCGAAATCTTGGCAGAGAACGCCCAACCAGTGGAATATGGTCAGCCACTGTTCGTGATCGAGCAAGTCTAGGACACTTAGGTGGACCACTGGGGGGAGGACTATGCCTTGTTTTCAAAAGTGTTGGTTGCCAATCGGGGCGAGATTGCTGTACGGATAATCCGGGCATGTAAGGAGATGGGGATAAGTACAGTCGCCATATACTCAGAAGCAGACGAGGATGCACTACATGTACGCCTAGCCGATGAAGCTGTATGTGTGGGGCCGCCCAGTTCGGCAAGGAGCTATCTTAACGTTCCTAATATTATTAGTGCTGCCTTACTCACCGGTGCGGAGGCCATCCATCCTGGTTACGGGTATCTGGCAGAAAGAGCCAGATTTGCCGAGATCTGTGAAGATCATGGCATTGAGTTTATTGGCCCACGGCCTGGTACTATTGACCGTATGGGTGATAAAGCCGCAGCTAGAAGTACAATGCAGGCAGCGGGGGTACCAGTGATTGCCGGAAGTGATGGTCCTGTAGGGTCTGATGCAGAGGCCATGGAGATTGCCAAAGACATCGGCTATCCCATCATCGTCAAGGCATCGGCCGGTGGTGGTGGTAAGGGTATGCGGGTGGTGTACGGTCAAGAGGACTTGATCCGGGCATTGAATTTGGCCCGGGCAGAGGCTGATGCGGCATTTGGTAGTAGTGAGGTCTATATTGAAAAATTCGTCGAGCGGCCTCGCCATGTAGAGATCCAGATCATTGCTGACAAACATGGTAATATCATACATCTCGGTGAACGGGAATGCTCGCTACAACGTCGCCAGCAAAAGATCTTGGAGGAGGCACCTTGTATAGCCATAACCCCCCGGATGCGGGAGGCTATGGGGCGGGCGGCGGTGGCAGGAGCCCAGGCAGTTGGTTATGTCAATACCGGCACTGTCGAGTTCTTAGTGGACGAAGCAGGTCAATTCTACTTCATGGAGATGAATACCCGTATTCAAGTGGAGCATCCAGTCACCGAGCTGGTTACGGGTATTGACCTCGTGAAGGAACAAATACAGATCGCCGCCGGTGAAAAGCTCGCTTACCGACAGGAAGATATTACTCTGCGAGGACACGCCATCGAGTGCCGAATCAATGCCGAGGATACCACGGCGGGATTTTTGCCCTCCCCGGGAATTATCGGTGGCTACCACGTACCGGGGGGCATGGGTATTAGGGTAGATAGTAGCCTATATACCGGGTGGGAGGTTTCCCCGTTTTATGATCCCATGGTAGCCAAGGTAATTAGCTGGGGCCGTAATCGACAGGAAGCTATTCGCCGTATGCAAGTCGCTTTGGATGAAATGGTAATCGAGGGGATCGCTACCTCTATTCCGTTCCATCTGGAGTTGCTTCGAGATCAAGGGTTTCAAAAGGGTAGTTTCCATACCAAGTATATCGAAGAGGACTTTATGCGGACAAGATGATCAATGGATGGTTGAGATAGTTGGGGTTATGAGAGAACCCTGTGAAATGGTACAGGGTGGTGAGGTGACTACAGTTATGCCAGAGACCAAAGAGAGAACAGAACTGGGAGAATTGCGAATTGCCAATGAAGTCGTCGGGGTTATCGCGGGACTTGCTGCCACTGAGGTAGAAGGTGTGGCGGGTATGAGTGGGGGTCTCGCCGGTGGGATCGCAGAGATGCTAGGCAGGCGCAATCTCTCCAAAGGTGTTAAGGTCGAGGTCGGGGAAGAACAAGCTGCCATTGATCTATTTGTGATCGTGGAATACGGGGTTCGCATACCAGATGTTGCCTGGAAAATCCAGGAGAATGTCAAGCGGGCCATTGAAGGTATGACAGGCCTTGAGGTTGTGGAAGTGAATGTGCATGTACAGGGTGTGAATTTCCCCCAAGTCGAAGAACGGGTTGAGGAGCAGCCCCGGGTTAGATAGACAAAAGGCTTGGGGCCGGAGTTGGGGGGCAGATAGCGTGAAATGGCTAGAAAAGCTAATAATCCTACTGGTCGCCCTCTTTTTGCTGGCGAGTGGTGTGGGTCTGTTTGCCTTTGCTATGGGGTGGCAAGGAAGAGTATTGGTCGATTGGCTGGGATCACTAAAGGAGACTCCGTTCGATGGAGTAGTGCTGGGAACAGCCCTCTTGTTGGCTAGTCTGTACCTGTTGGCCATACTGATTCGAGAGCAGCAAGAAATCCCGTCCATCGTACAGGAGACAGAGTTGGGCCAGGTAGAAATCTCGCTTAAGGCCATTGCCAATTTGGTGCAACGGGTAGTCCGAGAAGTTCCCGGTATTAAAGATCTTGCTCCTATTGTCAAGGTGGATCCTCAAGGACTAGATATCCGTGTAGTAGCACAGGTGGCACCGGGCCTAAGTATACCAGCACTGGCTAACGAAGTTCAGACCCTAATAAGAGGCTATCTCCATGAGACTGTGGGTTATCCTGTGCACAGAGTGATGGTGGAGGTTAGAGACATACGCCCAGACAGCAAAATAAAAGTCGATTGAAAGAAGCTCCGAATTTGGGGGGCAGCAAATGGGGTGTGGCGTTGTGGATAGCCGCGTGGAGGGCATATTGTTGTGGCTTGTGGTGAATAGAGGAAAGGTGCTTGGCACAATTGCCGGGATACTACTAGGCTGGTTGACCATTAAGTATGGACTGGTAAAAGCGATCTTCGTGCTTTTATGTCTCTTTGTCGGATATGGTGTAGGGGCTCGCTTAGATGAACGAGGGGATACTGGAGATCTTGTCGGAAGTCTGTTTTCTTCCAGACGACAGTAAGTGCTATGGGACTACTAGCAGTGTGAAGAAGTGAGGATATGCGGAGAAAAGCTAGAGAGGCAGCCCTACAGGCGCTTTTTCAGATCGACGTTGGTAAAGCGATAGCCGATCAGGCTGTGGCTTATGCCATTGACCTCAATGACCTGGATGGGGAAACTGAAGAATTTTGCCGCTCTTTGGTTAATGGTGTGATGGTTCATCAAGATAGCATAGATGAAAGTATCGAGCGGCTGGCGGTGGATTGGAGTCTTAGTCGTTTGGGTAATGTCGACCGGAATGTACTGCGTATGGCTCTATTTGAGCTCATGTATCGGCAGGATATTCCTGTGGGAGTGACCATTAATGAGGCAGTGGAAGTCGCCAAGACATTTGGCACTACCGATTCCGGTCGATTCATTAATGGGATTCTGGGCCAATTTGCCCGGGAACAGCGTCTTGGGGATACTGAGAGTGAAAGGTAGAGCTAATTGCACTTTCCCGATGAACAAGTGATCATATTAGGTATCGATACTAGTTGCTATACCACTTCGGTGGCAATTGTTGGTGCCAAGGAGGTAGTTGACCGTCGACTGCTTTTGGAAGTGCCCGCGGGCAAGAGAGGGCTACGCCAGGCAGAGGCGGTTTTTCAGCATGTCAAAAACCTGCCAGTCCTTCTTGAAGAAGTCCTTCCCTACCTAGGTATTACTGGGGTGGCGGTAAGCAGTCAACCACGCTCCGCAACCGGCTCTTACCTACCGGTGTTTAGGACAGGAGAAGCCATGGCTCGGGGTTTAGCTTTGGCCTGGAATGTGCCATGCTACTTGGTTAGTCACCAGGCAGGGCATATTTGGGCCGGGTTATTCGGTGGCCGCTCACGCTGGGAGGGAACCTTCCTGGCTTTACATATCTCTGGCGGCACAACAGAGATCGGCATCGTAGATCTTAGCCGAGCTACACAAGAAGACGCTGGGACTATGGAGCTTCTTGGGGGTAGTCTGGATCTGCACGCAGGTCAACTCATTGACCGCATTGGTGTCAAGCTAGGGCTAGGATTTCCAGCAGGCCCTGAGGTGGAAAAGCTGGCACAGGATGGTCGGCGCCGAGACATACCTCCCTTTGCTCTGCCAGTTTCGGTGAGTGGTTTGCACGTAAATCTATCAGGGCCTGAGACCGCGGCCATGAGGGGAATAGAGGCGGGGGCTGATCCTGCCTCGGTGGCACAGGGTGTAGAGATTTGCCTTGCCGAAACCCTTACTGCATTAGCCCTGCATGCAGCCGAAACAACTGGTTTAGCAAGACTGCTTGTCGTGGGAGGAGTCGCTTGCAACCAATACATTCGTCGGCACCTAGAAAGCCACTTGGGGAAAGCAGGTATTGCCACTGTCTTTACTACGCCAGAACTCAGCCGGGATAACGCAGTTGGGGTAGCGGCCTATGGGCAGTGGCGACAGGAAAGTGAAGCAGAGGTATAGTGCATTTGGTAGAAAGACTACTGTCGGAACAAGGTATATGGTGGTTAATTCGTGGTTATCAACTGGGAAGAGTGCGCATAGACTCCTACTAGAGTTTGGATGCTGGGCCAATGGCTAGGGGAGGTTATGCGAAATGTGGTGGAAACTGCTGATTGGTGGGATCCTGGGTCTCTTGGTGGGACATTACATGGCTCCGGGGTACTGGCTGTGGGTGATTATCGGGCTAATCCTCGGCTATCTGGTGGATGTATGGACAGAAAGACAGGGCAAAGCGGGGAAGGCCCAAGGTTAGTCCGGGAGTTGTTGGCATCGCGGCCAATAGTCAACAGCTAAGAGACAAAGGGGGAGGGTCGGCATGGTCGACCCTTTTTTCCATATGATAGATAAGGAAATGACAGCAGGGAACCAAGGGGCTCTGGAGAAAACATTAGCAGGTGAAGTCAATGTCACAGATTCCATTGGGAATAGAGGTACCCGGCACCGCCGGTTCCCCTGTTTTCTCGGTTACAGAGATTACTCGTCTTGTTAAGCGGTATCTAGAAGAGGAGCCGCTGTTTCGTCACGTTACCATCTGTGGAGAGATCTCCAATTTCAAACACCATAGTTCCGGTCATATGTACTTTGTGCTGAAGGATGCCCAAAGCAGCATTCGATGTGTGATGTTCCGCAGCCAAAATAGCCGTTTGCGTTTTGTCCCCGACAACGGTCTAGAAGTCTATGCTACAGGGTCAATTGGCATCTATGAGGCTGCTGGTGTATACCAGCTCTATATAGAGTATCTGGAACCTCGGGGTTTGGGTGATCTACACCTAGCATTTGAGCAGCTGAAGGCCAGGCTCAGGGATGAAGGGCTATTTGACCCCACGAGAAAGCGGCCGATCCCTTATTTGCCCCGGCGGATTGGGATAGTTACATCTCCTACAGGCGCTGCCATCCAAGACATGATTAGTATTATCACCAGGAGAATGCCAGGAGCGGATATTCTCATCGCTCCGGCACAAGTGCAAGGCCGGGAAGCTGCTTTGAGTATTGTCGCAGCGTTGGATGCTCTAATCCGCTATGGAGAGGTGGATGTAATCATATTGGGGCGGGGCGGGGGTTCTATAGAGGATCTTTGGCCATTCAATGAAGAATTGGTAGCCCGAGCAGTGTATGCTTCTCCAATACCAATTGTCTCGGCGGTGGGACACGAAACCGATGTCACGATTTGTGATTTTGTGGCAGATTTACGGGCTCCTACCCCTTCTGGAGCAGCGGAGTTAATTGTGCCTGTAGTAGCTGAGCTTTTGGCAGGTCTTGGGGGACTGGAAAACCGGTTACGGAAGGCCTTCTTCCGAAGCTGCCATACAAAACGGGAGAGGATTGCCCATCTAGGGCGGGTGCTAAATAGCTATAGTCCTGGTGATGTGGTCAAGCAAAGACGGCAGCGACTAGATGAGCTTAA
>JAAYSL010000196.1 GCA_012518315.1 Bacillota bacterium
GCTCGCAGCTCCTCTTCATCACTTTCCCAAAAAGCTAGCTGGCCCCCTTGGCTGATGGCAAGGAACCGGTTTAAGCACAGGTAGTTACTCCAGCCTTTGATGACCGCTACCTGGAAAGAGACATCCAACACGCTCTGCAAGAATGGAACATCTTTGCCTATCAGCTGCTCCTGAAGAGTGATGGTATTAGTGGATATGATAACTTTTTCCCCGGTAAGGGCCGCCCAGTAAATGGCTGGAACGAGATAAGCCAGAGATTTGCCAGTCCCTGTCCCTGCCTCAATGAGGCCTGTCCGCCCTTGCCAGAAAGCTTGAGCCACAGTACTTGCCATTACCATCTGTCCAGGACGGTATTCATAGCCTTCCAGATGACGAGAGATGATACCCTTTGGTTTTAGGATAGCATCGATTCGGTCAATAAAATCCTCTAAGCTGGGCCCATCCGCGGCTGGGTGTCTTTCTGCAGCATCCATAGTACAAGGCTCCCGTCTCATAGGTCTCCCTACACTATTCGCTTCCTCGAGGCCAGCACCTGCCTAGGTGTCTTTCCGCCCCCAGCCATCGATCACCCTTAAGAGTGGGTGATGTTCAATGACCTTGGAGAAGGAAATCCGTTCAGCCAATAGATGAACCAAGATTAGGCTAAGAAGTAACACAGACCGATAACCTAGAGAAACTACATAACAGCTAGCCAGCCCCAGTAATGCCCCAAGGGCATTAGAGCCCACGTCCCCCATCATTGCCTCTCCCTTAAGATCAAAAGGAAGATAACCGAGGGTGCTTCCCATCCAAGGTAGTAAGGCTAGACTAGTAGGATTGCCAGAAAGCATGATAAGCAAAGCGCCACCGAAAAACACTTTGCCCGAGCGGCCGGGCCGCAAATCCAAAAGATTAAGAGTATTGGCCGAAGCAGCTATTAAAAGGCCATCCACAAATACAACCACAATCCAGTATCTACCCATCCACCCCTCTACCCCAAGGCGCCATACTGCCAGCATCAATCCGAAAGCCACTCCGGCTAGAGCCTTTATGGTACCAGTGGTCAACTCACCTCGCCTTAGCGCCGCCCCATGGCCTTTCAGGCCAGTCTCCCGCCGAGAGCCGACCAAATCATCGAAAAGACCCAATAGCCCATAACCTAAAGCTGTCGTGATAAACAAGGGGATAGCCTGAGGCAATAACCCTGTAGTAGGAGAAAATCGGGGTGTCATGTCTGGAGAAAATGGCAGAAGCAATAATAGCTCAGTCAAGCAACCAATCCAAAGAAACAAGAAGCCTGCACCCACCGGAATGGCTGCACCACGGTAGTTAAGCCGAGTAGCCTCCCCCTTTTGCAGTAGTCTCAAGAAGGCTGGCATACTCCCATATGTAACTAGTCCTGAAAACAGGGGAACCAAGACACTGGGCAAATACCACTCCTCCCGCCCGTCTTTTCATCAGATTAGCCAACGCCAACGACGCATAACAGCAAGGAGTACATGGGCAAACTGTCGGCCACGGTGGACAATGCCCCGCCAATTCCTAGTAGTTCTACGGTGATTCATAGTCGTCGGGATCTCCACCATTCGATAGCCACATCGGTGTACTCCCATACTCAGTGCAGTCTCTACACCAAAACCGGTACCAAAACCCAGTTCCTGCCAAACCTGCCGCCTAAGTGCCCTTTGTCCTGAAAGAGGTTGAATCGGCCTCGGCCCACCACTGCGTCCAATGGCCCAGCGAGATAGTCCTTCTACGAGACCAAACCCACCTCTTCCTTCTGTAAAAGAGAATATGGCTACCGCCATATCGGCATTGCCGGTCACAACGGGTTCTAGTAGCAACGAAGCTTCCCTTGCGGTGTCCCCTAGGTCAGCATCTATCAAGAGCAGTATCTCACCCCGTGAGATTGCCGAACCAACCTCCAGGGCTTGGCCTTTGCCACAGTTTTCCGCTAGCTGAAAGGTTACGGCCCCGGCTTGCCTAGCCACCTTTGCCGTCTCATCTGATGAACCATCATCAACCACAATAATCTCATCGATATCTCCGATGGACAAAAGCGCCCTCACCGTGCCGGCAATGGTCTTCTCTTCATTGAATGCTGGGATGATGGCCGATACCTGCATTCCTATTTTCCTCCATCTTCGGGAGCATCATCCTGGCTTGCTCCAACCAGGAAGGCCATTTCCTCCTGGGTCAACTTGGGATGTGCCACGGTACTGCTATTTGCTCTACCTATGCCTACCTAGGAAGGTCTCTTTGGACTAAAGGGTGGCCAAGCACCTTTGGCATTTTTCCCAAATCCGTAGTAACCCACTTCACCGGTCATTATTCCCCGAATGAGCGCGATTCTTCCGGCTACAGTCTCCAGATTATCCAGGGCGAGCGCCCCTTTCTGTGCCAGATCATTGAGGTGAGTCTCCATATCTGGTGTTCCAACTACAGCCACCACTATACCGGCGTTGGCAGCTTCTTTGGTAAGCTGTCTCTCCCATAGCGCTGTACTGTCACCACCGGTGCCAACTAGCAGCAACACATCAACTAAACTGGTGGAAGCAGGTGTAAGCCCCCTTTCTCCCAATAGTCCCTGGCCATGATCAGCCAGAGCCTGTAGGTTGAGGGTCAAAGCCTCACTATCGCTCTCGGAAGGCATATTCTCGCTGTCCCCGCCGGAGGATCCTAATGTGGTGGTACCCGGAAGAAGCCCTGTAATCAGCCTGCTGGTGACCCTCCGGGCACCGGCCTGGTCTAGTAGTGCATCTACAGCGATCTGCCACCTCTCCTGCCACATCTCATTACCATAAATCACACTAACAGAAAGGCCACTCAAAGCCCCTTCCACCAGCGGCGATTCTAAAGCCGCAAAGAAGTTTTCCTGTTCTTTAAGCTTACCATTTAGGATGGTGTTTTCCGTCTGTAACAAACTGCGCTCTGCCTGTAGTGTATCGAAACGCTTCTCTAACCCGGCAATCAGTTTCTCCTGGCTTTCCAACAACCTTCCCTCGTCCAGGAGACTGGCACCAATGAGAATTCCGAGCCCCAGGGCTAGAAACACCGCCACTAAGGATGCTATATGGTATCTGATGTCCAGGATCATAGGCCTGACCCCCTTGTTGCCCCTCGTTTTCTACCAGGGCCAGCTAAGGCGCGCCTGCAACAATACCAGACGCAATACTTGCCGCACCGGTGAAGACAATAGTAGGAGTAAAACTAAAGGCAAAGCAGCAGCGATCAACACCTGCAATAAATAGCGATGGCCAAATCGAACTCTATACAACTCACTTACACCTCGGGCATCGACTAACACTTGTCCGATTTTCAACCGTACTAGGAAAGTACTGGCCATACCGGGTCTACCCTTCTCGAGAAAATCAATCATACCTGAGTGAGTGCCAACCGCAACGACAAGACTCGCTCCCAGCTCATAGGCTAGAAGCAGTGCAATATCTTCACTAGTCCCCGGAGCAGCCACTGTCTTAGCTTCAAGACCAAGCCCCTGGACACGGGCAAGGCCCGGTGCCCTGCCATCGGGATAAGCATGAACCAAGATCTCTGCCCCACACCGCAAAGCCGTATCAGAGACACTGTCCATATCCCCAACGATGAGATCCGGCTTTTGACCGATCTCCAAGAGTGCATCGGCTCCACCATCGACACCGATGAGAATTGGTCCTACATCGGCTATATAGGAACGTAGGGTAAGTAAATCAGCTCGGTAGTTGTGTCCCCTTACCACAACTACTACGTGGCGATTTTCAAAGTCAGTATTAAACCGAGGAAACTCCACCCCACCAAGCACAAAGCCTTTCTCTCGCTGGGCGAATTCCAGGGTATTATCAATAAACTCCTCGGCCAAGGGAATCAGGTTGGACTGGGCTTGAGCCATCTGCCTCCTGATCATGCTTTCCGTCAAGACAGTACCTTCGGCGATTAGCTCCCCAGCTTGATTTTGAATCCGATGACCATCGATTCTAATTGGCTCACCCTCCCTCACCCGTGAGAAGATCTCAATTCCCACTTGGTCCAGTAGGAAGATCCCGTATCCCGCTAAGAGCTGAGGCCCTAGATTAGGATATCGACCAGTGCTAAAAGCCTCGGCATTAATCACCGCCTTCACTCTAGCCTCCAAGAGCGATTGAGCGGCTACTTCGTCAAGATCTGAGTGATGGATAATAGCAATATCTCCCGGCCTCAATCGCTTAATTAGGTCTTTGGTCTTTTGGTCTATCCGGGCAATTCCCTGTAGCCTCACTGGACCTCGCCCCCTACAGAAAAAGGGAGAAGACTATTCTCCTCCCTGTAGGTAGTATGACATCATTTCCCTTGACCTATACCTGACTAGATTGGCTAACCAGAGTCCGGTAATGCCTCCTGTGTTCTTAGCTCAAGCCTGATCTCGTCAGCCAGTTTGGCGATAAACGAAGAGTTAGTGGGACGCCCCCGGTTGGCATCTACTGAATACCCAAAGGTTCGATGGAGCACCTCCACATCTCCCCTAGACCAAGCAGTCTCGATAGCGTGTCTCATAGCCCGCTCGGCTTTCTCAGGGGAGGTGTGGTTGCGCTGCGCAATAGCTGGATACAACACCTTGGTCACCTGATCCAAAAGCCCGACATCATCAACTACCATAGCGATGGCATCCTTTAAGTAACGATACCCTTTATAATGGGCCGGTATGCCAATCTCGGTAATGCGCTGGGCGATCATTTCTTCAACAACCGCTTTATCCAGACCGTTAGTTAACCTTACTTGGCGAGCCCAAGGCTCACCGGATTTGCGATGAGCGATCTCCCTTATCCGCCGCATCAATACTGATGGTTCAAAGGGTTTCATCACAAAGCAATCGGCACCTAGGTTGAGGGCATTCTCTAGAAAATGATCAGTGCCAAAGGCAGTTAGGATCAGGAACTTGCTGGTGATTCCCTTTTGCCGCATGCATTCTAAGACACCTAATCCGTCCAAGTGTGGTAGAACTAGATCTAAGATCACAAGATCGGGATTTAGCTCAGGGATTTTGTCTACGGCTGTACGCCCATCATGCGCTACACCCACACAGACAAAATCCGGCTCTTTGACGATCCATTCCTGCAAGAGAGCACAAAACTCTCGATTATCATCGATTAGCATGATATGCGTTATACCGCTTTCCATGTCACCACCCCATCTTACGCTTGTTCTCTTCTTCGTCGTCTACTGGTGGGTTCCTCCCGAAGGATCCACGGAATACCTAGGAAGCCATAGGGATCTGCGCTATCTTACTTGCCACTTTGGATTTAGAACTCTCCCAGAGACCGGCTTCCTGGAGCATCCATTCGGCAAAGATCCCAAATCCTCGTTCTGGGTCATTAACAAATACATGAGTTACGGCTCCTATTAAGGCTCCATTCGGCACGATGGGGCTGCCACTCATTCCTTGGATGATCCCCCCTGTTCGACTTAGCAGGCGTTCATCCACTACCTTGAGGACGATACCTTTATCATCGGGGCGGTTCTGGGGCGTCACCTTGATTAGCTCAACAGCAAAAGACTCCACCTGTTCGCCATCGAGGACAGTCAAGATCTCAGCCGCCCCTAGTTTGACATCTGCGGCAAGAGCTACAGGAATTTCCTGATACCACTGGGAGGGAACCACATCAGCAGTCAACTGGCCGAAAATGCCGAACTTAGTGTTCTTCTCAATGTTGCCGATGGCATCTTGTTCACTTCGGAAAGTCCCTCTTTTCTCTCCCGGGCTTCCCCGGGAGCCCCGACGGATTTCGGTAATCTGAGCCCTGACGATACGACCATCCTCTATCGAAACTGGACTACTGGATTGACCAGCGATTAAGTGTCCTAGAGCTCCATACCGCCGCGAAGCAGGATGGTAAAATGTCAAGGTCCCTACTCCTGCAGTGGGCTCCTCTAGGACCATACCTACCATGTATCTCGCTTGCGACTCTCTGGAATTTGTGGAAAACTCTACAGGAACAGGGCGTATCTTCACCGTAGACCGCTCTCCCCCCCTTTTTACAGAGAGGATGATTTCACTTTGCTCCTGACCTAACCTATCTATCAAAATGGAGGCATGTTGAACACTGCGCACTGGCTGACCTGAGATTTCCTCAATTATGTCCCCAGGTAGAATTCCCGCATCCCGGGCTGGGTGGTATTCGCGACCATCAGTACCGACTAGGGAAAAAGTCCGGGCCACAAGCAGGCCCCGGGTGCTAAGTAACACTCCTACAGCTTGTCCTCCCGGGCGAACATATACTTGGGGAACTACATCTACCACCATCTGACGGAGGGGAATCACATCCATGAAACGGAGCTCCAAGTCAACACGGCCTAGAACCTGTGGCCTTAAAGCAATACCATCATCAGTGCGAACCAAAAGCCCCTCACTATCAGATAATTCCCGCACAGTAAACAGAGGAAGCACCTGCAAAAGCTGTTCTTGTCCTGGCAAAAGCCGCATATGGATCGGGGTATTGATGAAGAAAGCTAAAAGCAGGAGACCGGAGGAAATAATGACAAGTAGAACAAAAGCTACGATGACTCGGGTTTTTGTGCCACCCACCAACTTCACGCTCCTCATAGGGAGAAATCGGGAAACAAAAAAAGGGCCTATGGCAGTGCCTGACCCTTATGATTCCCGCCACCTACGGGAGCTATGTTAGGAAGTGGCCTCTTGGGCAAGCAATTGCCGGGCATGCTGGCGACTTACTTCTGAAGCTCCATCTCCCGCCAGCATCCGAGCCACTTCTTCAACCCTCGCCTCTTCTTCTAATGCTTGCACTACAACCCTGGTGGAACCTCCCCTTACTTCCTTGTGAATAGCATGATGGTGATTGGCTACACCCGCCACCTGGGCCAAATGTGTTACACAGACAACTTGCCTCTCCTTTGCCAAAGCCGCGAGCTTAGCACCCACCGCTCGGGCCGTTTTGCCACCAATACCGGTATCAACTTCATCGAAAATTAGTGTGGGAACACCATCAACTGCGGCTAAAACAGTCTTTAAGGCCAGCATTAGACGGCTGGCTTCACCACCTGAGGCGACCTTAGCCAAAGGTTTTAGATCTTCCCCGGGGTTGGCAGAAAAGAGAAATTCCGCCTGATCAATGCCTCGGCTGTTAATCGGCATTAGCGTTTCGCCGTCATTGCCTGGCTGAGGCAAACCTGCTTCACCACACACCTGGCTCAGCTGTACCTGAAATCGTGCATTAGCTAGATTCAGATCTGGTAACTCCTTAAGTACACTACTTTCCAACTTCTTAGCAGTAGTCTTCCGCATCGTAGAAAGCCTGGTAGCTAGATCCCACAAGTGGGCTGTGGCAATCTCTAGTTCTTCCTCTAGCTCAGTCACTCTTAGTCCGCTGCTTTGCAGCTTAGCCAACTCTTCGTCAACTTGCTTGCCGTAGGCCAAAATACCATGAGTACCCTCACCATACTTCCTAGCCAAGCGATGAATTAGAGACAGTCGCTCTTCTACTCGCTCTAGCCGCTGGGGATCGGCCTCTAGCCCTTCGGCATATCCTCTAAGCTCCCAGGCAGCCTGCTGGGCATTGGCACTGGCGGCTTCGAGCATGCCGAGGATGCCTTCTAGTCTCTCATCATATCTTCTGACCTGCTCGATTCGATTGATGACTTCACCCAATTGATCCAGCACACCAGTTACTTCCATTCCGGGACCTTGCAGAATCTGGTAACTAAAGCCAACTGCATCACTTAGCTTTTCCCCATGCCGCAGGAACTCCCGCTCTTTCTCTAACTCTACTTCCTCTCCTGCAGTTAAGCTAGCCCCGACGATCTCATGTTGTTGAAATTGCAAAAGGTCTATCTGGCGCAGGCGATCTTGTTCACCCAAGATCAATCGTTGCCTCTCTTTGGCCAAAAGCCTCATTCTACGATAGGCTTCTTCTACTTGCCTCCGCAGCGCTAGTTGGGATGGGCCCCCGATGGCATCGAGCATGTCCAAATGCTCCTCGGGATCAAGTACCGCCTGATGCTCCTCTTGACCGTGAATCTCCACCAAGAAGCTGCCGATCTCTTTCAGGGCTGTTACAGTGGCTAATCGTCCATTTACCCAGCACTTATTGCGGCCAGATCGGTGGATCTCCCGGGCGATCACCAATTCATCACCACCATCGAAGCCCATCTCAGTAAGTAATTCGTGTAAGGAGCTAAGGTCTGTGACATCGAAGGTGGCTGCTAGCCATGCGGCATCAGCACCGGTCTTGATGGCCTCGGTATAGGCTCTACTCCCTGTCAGCATAGCAATAGCATCTAAGATAATGGATTTGCCCGCGCCGGTCTCCCCTGTTAGTACGGTTAGTCCCCCACTAAACTCCAGATCCAGGGACTCGATGAGTGCGTAATTCTGAATTTGCAGCTGACGCAGCAAATCTAATCCCTCCCGTGGATCCAATCATTATTATCCATCACTTATTTTGCCTAAGTTTACCAAACTCTTCCAAGAGCATCCTTACCGGACCCTTTGGTGGCCTGTCTTCCTCACTTTTGATAATCACCAAAATAGTATCATCTCCGGCCACCGTTGCTAAAACCTCAGGCCAATTTACATCATCTATGGCGGCAGCCACCGCGTTGGCAGTACCTGAAAGTGTCTTGAGGATAATCATGTTTTGGCTGTAGCCTATCTCCATGACATATTCTTGAAAACTGCGTCGAGCTCGCCCAATCACATCACCGTAGACAGGTTCGTAGGGTACACCATATCGATAGCGCCCATCACTAGTCAGGATCTTAACTAAACGTAGCTCCTTAACATCCCGGGAAACTGTGGCCTGGGTCACATCGATACCCTTGTTACGCAAGACTTCGGCCAGCTCTTCCTGTGTTTCAATTTCCTGTTCCTTAATGATCTGAAGAATCATTGCTTGACGTTTCGTTTTCATAGGATATCCCCATTCCCCGGTATTTCTTTGAAAACGATCTAGAAACAGCCTAAAAAGTAGCTAACCATTTATGTGAAGTGGTATCACGAATTTGGGTGAGGCGGATGTAGTGCCGGATAATTGAGTCGATTCCCCAGCACTTCATAGAAGCTGCGTTGGCCGAACTTGATAAACTTGGCTTTAACATCAGCCCTCTGCACTACGACTGACTCTGCAGGTGCCACCGAGACACCGGCTTGTCCATCAGCTGTAAGCAGTACTTCGCTTTCCCGATCAGTAACCAACCTTACGCTCACCACTTCATCAGGCAATGCCAAAATAGAACGAGTTGCTAGACTATGGGGGCAAATCGGTGTAATCAAGATGGTCTCCAGGCGAGGATGCACTATAGGGCCTCCTGCCGATAAGGAGTAGGCCGTGGAACCAGCAGGTGTTGAGATGATGAGCCCATCAGCCAAGAAATTGCCCACCGAAACACCCTCTACATCGATGGCAAGATGGATCATCCGTGCAAAAGCACTTCTGGTGATCACTATGTCATTGACCGCTAGAAACCGCTCAGTCCGGTTTTCCCCATGGACCACGGCTTCGAGCAACATCCGGTCCTCAATCTCGTAATCCCGAGCAACAAGTCTCCCCACTGCCGGTTCTAGTTCCTTGGCTTCGATTTCCGTAAGGAAACCTAGATAGCCTAGGTTTACCCCCAGTAAAGCAATTCCGAAAGGTGCCAAAAACCCCGCCGCATGCAGCAATGTACCATCACCACCTAGTACTACTGCTGCATCAACACCTAAAGGCTCATGACCAACATGAAGTGTAGAGGTATTTTCCCATTGGAGTTCGTCAGATACCTCCTGGGGCACCCAGATTTCTACTCCCGCTACCTCCAACATCTCTTTCACTCTGTGGGCCAGTTCTCTGGCTTTTGGTTTCCCCAAATGGGGCAAAATGCCTATCCTCTGCAAAGTAGTGCCCCCCACGCATGATTCATTCTCGTCTTGCCAACCAATTCCTGCCTAACCAAATCTACCTAAGACAAAGCCTCATGAGCATTATCTACCACCATCTGGGCCCAACAGAGATAGTCCTGCATCTTGGATGGCTGGCCTTTCTGCCAATAGACCAAAAACTCACAGTTCCCCTGAGGACCAGTGATAGGTGAAAAGGTAAGACCTAAGGCCCCGAGGCTGAGAGTTTCAGCGAAAGCTAGAACCTGAGTGATGACTTCTACGTGTACCTTGGGATCCCGAACAACACCTCTCTTGCCAACCTGCTGCCGGCCAGCCTCGAATTGTGGTTTGATCAGGGCAACTATCTTGCCATGATCCACCAGAAGCTCTGACACGGTCTTGAGGATCTTGGTTAAGGAAATAAAGGCTACATCGATGGTAACAAGGTCAACCAACTCATCAAACTCATCCGGGCTGACATGTCGAATATTGGTTCGCTCCATCACTATGACTCTGGGGTCTTGTCTTAGCCCCCAATCTAGTTGACCATAGCCTACATCGATGGCATAGACCTTAACGACACCGTGCTGCAAGAGGCAATCTGTAAACCCACCGGTGGAGGCCCCAACATCTATGGCGATCTTGCCAGCCACATCCACGGGGAAGACCTCCAAAGCCTTAGCTAGCTTCAGTCCACCCCTACTGACAAATGGTATGGGATTACCTCGAACTTCGATCTTAGCCTCTTTGTCCACACTGGTTCCGGGCTTATCGACCCTTTGGCCTTCCACATGGACAATGCCGGCCATTATGGCACTCTTTGCCCTTTCTCGACTTTCGGCTAGCCCCCTAGCCACCAGCAAAATATCTAGACGTTCTTTCATGAATGCTCCCTTACTTTACCGTAGGTATACATTTCTTTCCTTTGGCCAGTGGTTAAAAGGATTCTTTCAACTAGTTGCCCCACGTCAAGCCCTAGTGCCCTATACAGACTGCCATTGTCTCCATGTTCGACGAAAACATCCGGAACGCCAATCCGCTTGACTTTCACCTGCTGGAGCAATCCCTGGGCTTCCAAGAGCTCCAAGACAGCTGACCCAAATCCTCCTGCCAACACATTTTCTTCTAAAGTAATAAGATAATCGGTTTTTTCGGCGACATTAAGTAAAGTCTCCTCATCCAGGGGCTTAATGAAGCGGGCATTGATCACACCCACATCCAGACCCCTGGCCCTAAGAGCCATAGCCACCTCCAATGCAACTGTTACCATGGCACCTATAGCCACAATGGTGATATCTGACCCCTGGGAAAGAACTTCTGCCTTACCTAGCTCTATAGGCTGATAGTCAGCTGCCCCTAGCTGACGGAGGATCTCGTCGTGAACTGGTCCCCGGGGATAGCGAATCGCTACACACCCATCTAGCGCAAAAGCTAGTTCCAGCATCTTGGAAAGCTCACGGGAATCTTTTGGGGCCATGACTTTCAAGTTGGGAATCATCCGCAGATAACTAAGATCAAAGACACCATGATGGGTTGGCCCATCTTCGCCTACCAGACCGGCCCTGTCTACAGCTAATACCACCGGCAATTGGGGCAAGCAAACATCATGAATAATCTGATCAAAAGAGCGTTGCAGGAAGGTAGAATAGATGGCTACCACCGGCCTTAGTCCCCCTGCGGCTAACCCTGCTGCCAAGGTTACCGCATGTTGCTCTGCGATTCCCACATCAAAGAAACGATCCGGCCAGTGTTCCTTGAATTGACTAAGGCCCGTCCCATCTGGCATGGCGGCAGTGACGGCAACAATTTTGTCATTCTCCTGGGCTAAGGCGGAGAGTTTTTCTCCAAAAACCTGGCTGTAGGAAGGTAGTTGACTTTGGGCACTTTTTAACGTCTCCAGCGGGCCTGTCCCATGATAGAGTTCAGGATTAGCCTCTGAGGGGCCATACCCTTTCCCTTTTTGAGTGATGACGTGGATAAGTACAGGCTCTTTGCGTCGGAGCCCATCTCGGAAGACTTTCTGCATTAAGGCCACATCATGACCATCGATTGGCCCGACATAGGTAAACCCCAGTTCCTCAAAGAGCATCCCTGGTACCACCAATTGTTTGACCAGCTTTTTCATTCGATCAGTAACCCTAAGCATAGAATCCCCAATGGCCGGCAGACGGCCCAATAGCTGTTCCATCTCTTCTCTGGTTCGGCTTAAGGTGGGATCGGTTCTTAACTTGGTTAAATACTGAGATAAAGCACCTACATTAGGGGCAATGGACATCTCGTTATCATTGAGGATCACAAGTAGCTGCGTATCTAGGTGGCCTGCATGATTTAGGGCCTCAAAGGCCATTCCCGCCGTCAAAGCCCCATCCCCTACTACTGCCACTACATTGTAGTCCTCTTGCCTTTGGTCTCTCGCTAAGGCATAGCCCAAAGCGGCAGAAATGGAGGTGCTGCTATGTCCTACAGTAAAGGGATCGTAGATACTCTCATGGCGAGCAGGAAACCCACTGATACCCCGGTATTGCCGCAAGGTGCCAAAAGCGTCCCGTCGACCGGTGAGAAGTTTATGGGCATAGGCTTGGTGACCCACATCCCAGATCAGCTTGTCCCGAGGGGTATTGAGTATTGAGTGCAGGGCCACAGTCAGCTCCACAACACCAAGATTAGAGGCTAGATGCCCACCGGTCTTACCGACTGTATCAATAATCCGTTCCCGTAGTTCCCGACAAAGGCGAACTAGCTGGGAGCGGGTCATCCTGTGCAACTGCCTTGGTTCATCGATCATATCCAGTAACATCACCGGCATTAATCTCCTTGTCTTACTTCCAACGGTTTCGCCCTCCGTTGGCACCACGTTTCCTATTTGTACCTACAGTGTTACCCAAACTAGTTATACGTAAGCCGGTCACTGTCTCTAGACCGTAGATAACCTTACCTACCCAATGGACGATATCATTGGCTTTTTGAATAGCCAACTGCTTGCCAAAAGCCTTACCACCCACTGTTACCGCTGCTACAGCCGAGACCAATAGTGTAACCCACACGGCCCTATTTAGCAGACCACTCTCCCGGGCAATAGCAAAGGCAATACTAGTTCCCACAGCGCCACTGAGAGTGCCGGCTATATCTCCGATCATATCATTACACAAAGTCGCAATGGAGGCAGCATTGCGAACAATCCACATGGCCTGTTTGGCTCCAGTGACTTTGTCGGCGGCCATGGCATGGTAAGGCACCTCCGAGGCCGCTGTAGTCGCCACCCCAATGATATCAAATAAGATTCCAATCATAATGATGACAATTAAGACGCCAAAGGCTGGGACAAATGGCAAGAATCCTACTACTGTGTTACTAGCATAGTTGGATATTAAGGAAATTAGAAATGTTCCTAAGGCCACTGCCAAAAACCGCTTGATATCCGATCCCAAAAGCAACCACCCCGGAAAGGATGAAAAGGCTTGGAGTCTCCAAGCCCAAACGTAGTTAATGTAAGAACCAAATAGGTGGCCACGGATTGAGTAAAGATTGTGGCTTCAGGTCCAGCAGGTTTTCCCAACGGTTCTCCCCACCGTCGCCGGTTGGGCGATTTCTCCTTTCCAACCGTTTCATCTTGTCACCAATGATGAGGCTGGATTACCACTTAGTCCACACTGCAATCCCCAATCCGCTTCCGTAAGGAACAGCCTAGGAGATTTCCTCAACGATCAACCCCGTCTTCTAGCCTCTTTAGCAGAATAGTTTTCAGCTGGCATCGGGCTCTTTCTCTTGGCCTTCGAGTTAGAGCTTGAACCCACCATCCCATCTACTCCACGCAAGGCAGGCTACTCTGCACCCAACACAACCTTGAATACGTGCATCACGTGCAGGTTCACCCCAAGCCGTAGCTATCCTAATAAGTAGGTTTTCTCCACGAACTTGGGTCTCCGCGGCTGCGGGGTCCACGCCTACATGCCATTGTAGATCGCCCCACAACCTTAACCCCCAGCAGCAACCCCCAACTGGGCGTCAGCAGCCACCACCAGGGACTTCATCGATTTGCCATTGACGGATTTTTAGGCCCGTCTTGGAAAACGGGTGTATCGACTAGGATACTGCGCCACCTATCTTAGGTGATGCAATTATACCATAACCCTAAGAATGTCTCAAGAGTACGATAGGCCATAGACACCGCTTCAAGCTATCGTAGGTTTTGAAGAATGAGCCCCAGATCCTTGGATTTACCTAGCAATCCAGTCACTCGCTTTTTGCCGAATCTCCTGTTTTGTAAGCGTCTTTCTAGCCACTGCCGTCTCTGTTGCTGCCATGCCAACGGCCGCAGCTACCTCTGGTACAACTCGCTTGTCAAAGGGGCTTGGAATCACGTAATCTGGGCGCAATTCAGTATCACCAATGAGACCAGCAATTGCCTGGGCGGCAGCGATCTTCATAGCATCATTGATGGCAGTTGCGCTAACATCCAATGCCCCTCGAAATATGCCGGGAAAGCCCAAGACATTATTGACTTGGTTGGGATAATCTGATCGCCCTGAGGCAACTACCCTTGCACCTGCCGCCAATGCCACATCGACATCGATTTCCGGTTCAGGATTAGCCAAAGCGAAAATAATCGGATCATCGTTCATGGATTGGATCATAGATGAGGTCACAATGCTTGGGGCAGATACACCCACAAAAACATCCTGCCCTATCATAATATCTGCCAACATGCCGCGTTTACCCTGGGGATTGGTAATCTCGGCGATCCCGGCCTGAATTGGGTTCATACCATCCTTACCAGGATAAAGGGCTCCTTCCCGGTCACAGGCAATGATCTGCCGCACTCCATATAGATGTAAAAGGCGGATAATGCTGGTTCCCGCAGCACCTACACCGTTGACAACTACCTTGAGGTCTCGCAGGTCTTTACCCACCACACGGCTAGCATTGATTAGTCCGGCTAAGACAACTACTGCTGTACCATGTTGGTCATCGTGGAAGATGAGCATATCTGTCTCTGCCTGTAGGCGCTCTTCAATGAGAAAACAACGGGGTGCACTGATATCCTCAAGATTGATCCCGGCAAAGCTAGGAGCTAGGCTTTTGACTATTTCGATGATTTTCTCTGGGTCCTGAGTAGCAAGGCAGATCGGCACCGCGTTCACACCGGCGAATTGCTTGAACAAAACTGCCTTACCTTCCATTACCGGCAGTGCCGCATCTGCCCCAATATTTCCCAGTCCCAATACCGCAGAGCCATCAGACACTACAGCAATCATATTACCTTTACCAGTATACTCGTAAACCAATTCTTTATCTTCGGCAATCCGTCGGCATGGCTCTGCCACCCCGGGAGAATAAGCAAGACTCAACTCCGCCGCGTTGTTTACCTTTGCTCGGCTAGTAATTTCAACTTTTCCCTGGAGCCTTTTATGTAAAGCCAATGACTTAGCATAGACATCCATGCCAGTACCCCCCTGATACGGTTTCTTGACCCATCTCGCCCAATGGGCTTTTCGTAATGAGGACCGGCTAACCATCAAGTCAGTGATCTCGCCCAACCACATATTCTGCCAGGCTACAAAGAACGTCACTATGGGGCCGGTAATCGGCTATTGCCAGCCTAGCCTCCTGCATAGTATCGGCCGCCAATTGACGTGCCTTCTCCAGCCCGTACAAGGATACATAGGTGACTTTCTGCTGCTCTATATCACTGCCGGTCTTTTTTCCCAGCTTTGCTTCATCACCGACTACATCCAAGATATCATCGGTGATTTGAAAGCATAGACCGAAACACTCAGCATACTTAGTGATGTCACTTAGTTCTTGGGCACTAGCCCCACCGATCATTGCTCCACATCTGAGAACTGCCCTAAACAAAGCACCAGTCTTGTGGGTGTGAATATATTCTAGTGTCTCAGTTGAGATACTTCTGCCCTCAGAATCCAAATCTACGGCTTGTCCACCGACAAGGCCCCGGCTACCTCCGGCTTCGGCCATCTCCCCAATGATTCTAGTCACCACTGCCGCTGAGACTCCTAGATCCTCCAATTGTACCAGCAAAGCAAAGCTTTCTGTCAAAAGAGCATCACCGGCCAATACCGCCACAGCCTCACCGAAAACCTTATGATTGGCCAGCTTACCCCGGCGGTAATCATCATCATCCATGCAAGGCAGATCATCATGGATCAGAGAGTAGGCATGCACCATTTCCACCGCCGCCGCCAAACGGTATGCTGCTTCCTCCAATTCGCCAAACCGGTCTTTCGCCACCATTTCGGTAGCCGCCAGGGCCAGTAAGCCCCTGAGCCGTTTGCCTCCCCCGAGAGTTGAGTATCGCATGGCCTGATGCAACCCTTGAGGGTAAACAGTATCGTTAGGTAGACACTTGTCTAGTTCCCTTTCAATACCTGGCAAGTGCTTCGCCATAAATCTTTCCAAAACCATTTGCTAAACTCCTTTGCTTTCACCTTCTACGTCAAAGGGCACTATCTTGGCCTCACCCACGTCAGTAGTCACAAGCTTGGCGATGCGGGCCTCCGCCGCATCTAGCTTTTGGGAACAATCCCGGATGAGATTGATACCCTCTTCAAATAATAAGAGAGAGTCACCCAAAGGAACATCACCTTTTTCTAGCTGGCCGATAATCTTCTCTAACCGGGCAAGACTCTCCTCAAATGTCATCTCGCCGGTATTTTTCTCGCCCATAGTCATTCCTCACCCACTTCCCCGGTATCAGGCATAGCTGCTGGCTTCAAAACATCGCCTTCTTCAATATGTGTTACCTCTGCTTGCACAATACCATCCTGCAAAAGCACATCCAATGAGAGTCCAATGGTAGCCTGGGAGGCAGAGACTACTGGCTCACCAGTTTTGTTGTTGCGAGCAATGGCATAGCCCCTAGCCAATATTGAGAGGGGGCTGAGA
>JAAYSL010000197.1 GCA_012518315.1 Bacillota bacterium
GATTTGACCCTCACCGTATACCCGGGGGAGAAGATAGGGCTCATCGGAGCCAACGGTTCCGGTAAGACGACCATTTTCCACCTCATCACAGGTCAGGAAAGACCGGATAGGGGAGCGGTATCCGTTCCATCGCGCCTTGGCATAGGCCATCTGGCACAGGTCCCTGCTGCCACGGAATTGACAGTAGCGGAAAGGCTCCTTCAGGGTGTCGCTCACCTGCGATGCCTGGAGAACCAGATAAGACAGTTGGAGAGGCGGCTAGGCAAATGCCAGGCCGTTGATTCGGAAACAGAGCGTCTGCTAGTGACATATGCAGAGTTAGTTACGGCGTTCGAACAGGCTGGCGGTTACGAATACAAGACCCGGATCGAGGAGACTGTCACGGGCCTTGGGCTAACCACAGATAAAAAGGCACCGGTGAACACGCTTAGCGGTGGCGAGAGAGCCCGGCTCGAACTAGCTGTGGTTCTGCTTCAGCGCCCTGATGTGCTGTTACTCGATGAGCCTACCAACCACCTGGACTTCTCGGCACTAGAGTGGCTGGAACGATACATCTCCTGCTACAGCGGGACGGCTGTCATCATCTCCCATGATCGCTACTTCCTCGATCGCACTGTCAGCCGCATCATTGAGGTGTATCAGGGCCGTGCTCGTGAGTTTTCCGGCAACTACTCCTTCTACTTAGAGCAAAGGGATCGTCTCCATAAGCAAGCGGTCAGAGAGTACCAGACACAGCAGAAAGAGATCAAGCGCAAGGAAGCGTCCATAAAGCGGCTGCGGCAATGGGCAGCCGCGGCTGACAATGAGAAGTTCTTCAGGCGTGCCGCGAACATACAAAAGCAAATCGACAGAATGGAGAAGGTGGAAAATCCCGATGCACATCTCTTCGATTATGATCTACGTTTCTGTGGCCATCGTAGCGGCAAAGAAGTACTTCGCCTCGATAATGTCAGTCTCACCCTAGGGCATCGCACCCTTTTTCGGGGGCTAGACTGGCAGGTGCGGTATGGTGAGAAGCTAGGCCTCACCGGTCCTAATGGAGCGGGTAAAACCTCGTTGATTCGCCTACTACTCGGGGAACTACAGCCCGATTCAGGATGTGTGTACACAGGCGCAAGTCTCAAGATCGGCTATCTGCCGCAGCAACCTCCTCCCCTTAGCGATGAGGAGACGGTCCTCGTTGCCTTCCGCAGCATCGTGCCACAGCTGGCAGAATCACGGGCTCGTGCCTTATTGGCCAAGTATGGCTTCTCGGGCGATCTGGTGTTTAAGCCCTTAGTATCTCTCAGTGGCGGCGAACGAGTACGGTTCCAACTGCTGAAGATGGTCTACACCGAGGTCAATCTGCTCATTCTTGATGAGCCCACTAACCACCTGGATCTACCATCAGTCGAGACTTTGGAGGAGGCTGTACTCGACTACAAGGGTACTCTCTTAGTTGTCTCACACGACCGCCGCTTTCTCAACCGGGTCATAGAAGGAATCTACGTCCTGGACAGCGGCAAGCTCAACTACTATCCCGGCAACTACGACTATTACGCATCAAAGCAAGCAGAAAAACGCGCCGAAGGTACCACCGCTTCACCGGATGGGAAGAAATCCCTACGGGCAATCAAGTCATCATCGCGCATCCGATCATCGAAGTTCTCCCGTAAATTGAATGTCTAATACGTCACATATAGAATGCCGGGTTAACCGGCATTTTATGTGTGACTGGGCCCCAACAGGCCGCCCTGCAGTTCCTGTTTGCAAAAAGACCTACAGAGCCGATTCCGCCTTAACTTGAGCAATAGCAAACAGTCATCAAATCTAAACAATTCGCAGCCATTTAACCTTGAGCCATTCTGGCCCATGATATTTACGATGCCGGGTTTAGTATACGCTTGAGAAACTCTCGGGTCCGCTCTTGGAGGGGATTGTTAAAAATCTGCTCCGGTGACCCCTCTTCGGCGATGACCCCACTATCCATGAAGATTATCCGATCGGCTACTTCTTTGGCGAACCCCATTTCATGAGTAACCACCAACATAGTAAGCCCGGATTCTGCCAGTTGCTTCATGACCTTAAGTACCTCCCCCACCGTCTCGGGATCTAGCGCAGAGGTGGGCTCATCAAAAAGCATGACATCCGGATCCATGGAAAGCGCCCGGGCGATGGCCACCCGCTGCTTTTGTCCCCCGGATAATTGCCTGGGCTTGGCATTGATATATTGCTCCATACCAACCACCCGCAAGTAGTCCATCGCGACTTCTTCCGCTTCCACCTTAGAGCGCTTAAGCAATTTGATTTGTCCTACCGTACAATTGTTTAGCACATCATGGTTATTAAACAGGTTGAACTGTTGGAAAACCATTCCCAGCTTCTGCCGGTATTGATAAACATCATGCTTGTCATCTAAGATGTCCTCGCCTTTATAAATCACTCGACCGCCACTGGGCCTTTCCAGAAGGTTAATGCAGCGCAAAAGGGTTGATTTGCCGGAGCCGGAGGCGCCGATAACACAAACCACTTCACCTTTGTGTACAGAAAAGTTTATATCCTTCAATACCTGGTTAGCACCGAAAGAC
>JAAYSL010000198.1 GCA_012518315.1 Bacillota bacterium
AAAGCCTCTAGATGATAAGAAAACCCTGTAGCATCGGAAATAATGATGGGGTCATATCGCCAAACTACCCGGATCGCACCCAGCCTGTCCGCCAGTTGAGAAAAGGTTTCAATGGCTTGGTCCAAACTAGGTGCTCCCGGCTCCAGATAGTGGGGATAGCCAGTTAGAGTGTACTGGAAATAATAGCGGTATCCCTTTTGATCTAGATAGTCGAGGTGAGCCATCAAAGGCCGGGGATCCTTGGTCCAAAACACTATTACTTCTACATCTTCCGGGTTCAATGATACTAGGCTTTCCTGTTTAGGATTGAAGGGATTTCTCACAACACAAAACCCGGCTTCCAGACGATTGAGCAGCCATTTCGTGTAGAGCGCAGGTATATCTGTGCGGCGGCTAGCACTAATGATCACCAAAGTCACTCCCGAATTTGATGTCCTCCCCCACCCGTTAGTTGACCCTCACAAGCGAGGATTCTAAAAGCCCAAACCTATGAGGGGTTATCGGTTGGTTAATCACGCGACGACATCTACGCTCTCTCTTTGAAATTGCGATTTGTAGAGTCCAGCATAGATCCCATCAAGCTCTAGCAGTTCTTCATGACTACCCTGTTCCCGGATCCGCCCTTCTTCTAGAACCACAATTTCATCGGCGTGCTTGATGGTAGAAAGCCTGTGGGCGATGATTAAGGTCGTTCGACCTTCGCTTAGCCTATCGAGAGACTCCTGGATGATTAGCTCAGTTGCATTGTCTAGAGACGACGTAGCCTCATCTAGGATCAAGATAGGTGGATTCTTAAGGAAAGCTCGGGCAATGGAAATCCGCTGCTTCTGACCACCAGAGAGCATCACACCCCGTTCACCTACATAGGTGTCATACTGATCAGGCATACTCATCACGAAATCGTGGATACCAGCACTTTTGGCAGCTTCGATTACAGCATCATCGCTAGCCATTGGGTCGCCATAGAGGATATTGTCTTTGATACTACCAGTAAACAGGAACACATCCTGTTGCACTAACCCGATATTCTTCCGCAGTGAATAAAGCTGGGCATCCCGGACATCTTGGCCATCAATGTAAATCCCACCTTTGGTAACATCATAGAAGCGGGGAATCAAATGACACAACGTCGTCTTCCCGCCTCCGGAGGGGCCAACTAAAGCTATAGTCTTGCCTGGTTGGATGTCCAGATTCACATCGTAGAGCACCGGGGATTTCTCGTGATACTCAAAAGATACATCCCGTAGCTCTATATGCCCTTGAACGTTCTTAAGGCTAATGGCATTGGGAGAATCGATGATTTCGGCTCTGGTATCCATCAGCTCCACAAACCGGCTGAAACCCGACATCCCCTGTTGGTATTGCTGGGTAAAAGCGGTCAGACGCCGAATGGGTTGCAGGAAGAAACTGATGAACATCAAGTAGGCGGTCAGGTCCGCCATGTCGATAACACCATGATAGGTGTATAAGCCCCCGAAACCCAAGACCGCCACATTCAGCATGTTAGTGAGGAAATTAAGCCCCGCTGTGTATTCTGCCATACGCTTATAGGCTTCTTCTCTGGCGTCCTTGAAATTCACATTGGCCGCGTCAAATCTATTCATTTCATAGTCTTCATTGGTATAGCTCTGGGCCACCCGCATGCCAGAAAGACTGTTTTCTAAATCGGCATTTACCTCCGCAATCCTCTCCCGTTCTTGCCTGAAGGCCCTATTCATTTTGGTACGTCGGGACATGGCGAACCAGGCAATAAAGGGCACAAACACAAAAACTATCAAAGTAAGCTGTAGATTAATCCTCATTAGGTACCAAAAGGAACCAATCAGCATCAAGGACGCAATAAACAGATCCTCTGGTCCATGGTGAGCGAGTTCTGACACATCCCGCAGATCATTGACAATCCGGGACATGAGATGCCCGACTCTGGTATTGTCGAAAAACCGGAAGTCCATTGTCTGAAGGTGGGAGAAGAGATCTTTACGCATGCGGTATTCCATCCTTACTCCAACTACATGGCCCCAGTAATCCACAATATACTGCAAGATAAAGCGAGCTACATACATCAAAGTCAATGCTCCGATGTAAATTACGATGAGGCGAAGCTCACGGTTGGGTATAAGCTCTTTCATGAAGACCCGTGTGACAATGGGAAACATCAAATCCATGATGGCAATTAGCGAGGCACAGACCATATCTAGTAGGAACAGTTTCCATTCATAGCGGTAATAACTGGCAAAGCGTCTTAGGGTCGACACCTAAGCACCTCCTAGAAAACGATACTCCTTGATTCTCGGCCAATAATGGACTCAACACTAATTATAGCCTATTCCATAATAAGATTATCATTTCCTGCTATGACTCTCCGTCCATTTTGGCTCCGCTAGAGACCGGTAGCCCTCTAGCAGTAGGCTGACCCAAACTTGTAACTGTCCTTACGGCAGTATAGATGCTATAATGATAACGGCTCCTTTTCCAGCTAGTGTCAGTATTGGTATGGCTGACCCTGCTTTTTCGTTATGGTCGGCCTCGGCCAAAGACATCTTATTCTGTAATAAGGGGTATACCAAAATGATAGTGTGGCTTCCCCAAAAGAGAGGAGGAACTATGTTGCTAGATACATTACATGATCTGAAGGCGATTTTGTTCGCACCAGATAATAATGAACAGGTACTTGAGACGATAAACCACTTGCAGCCCTATGACCTGGCACTGCTGCTTTTGGAGCTGGAGTACGATGAGCAGCAGCAGTTCATTGAAGTACTACCTCTGGAGCTAGCCACAGAAATCCTAGAATATCTTGAGCCCGAGGTTCAGTATCGTCTGCTACACCATGCGACGGAAGAGCGGGCCATGGCTTTACTGCGTACTTTGCCTAGTGATACCGCGGTTGACTTGCTGCTTGCGATTCATCCCCGACAGGCGGAATTGCTCATGGGGTGGCTACCAGATGAATACCGGGAGCGTATAGATACACTCATGACCTTCCCCGAGAATACCGCTGGAAGTCTGGCCACTGTCGACTACATCGCTGCTCGGGAAAGCTGGACAATTGAAAAGACCCTGGCCCACATCCGCAAGGTGGGGCGCAAAGCGGAGATTATCTCCTACATCTATGTGGTCAGTGCTAGAGGGCAGTTGATTGATGTCGTATCTCTAAAAGAGATGATCTTGGCACCACCACAGACAAAGCTCTCGGAGATCGTGTCCAACAACCCCATAGTAGTGCGGGCCGATAGTGATCAAGAAGAGGCAGCTCGCCTATTATCCCAGTATGACTTTTTGGCTATTCCCGTAATCGATGCCGGCAATCGTTTGGTTGGAGTCATTAGTGTCGACGATCTCGTCGATGTCATACAGGCAGAGGCTACGGAGGATATTCAAAAGTTAGGTGGTAGTGAGCCACTGGTGGAGTCCTACCTTAAGACTCCGGTAATAACTCTGTTCCAGAAGCGAGTTTGGTGGCTCTTGGTGCTGTTTTTTGCCGAGGCGATCACCGGGAATATCATGCGGCATTACGAGGATGCCCTCACTGAGTTGATTGCTTTGTCATTCTTCATACCTTTGCTTATCGACGCCGGGGGCAATTCTGGTTCGCAAACCGTAACGACTCTAGTCAGGGCGCTAGCCTTGGGGGAGATTGATGTAGAGGATACCTGGAAGGCCGTCAGAAAGGAAATGGCCACCGGCCTGCTCCTAGGTGCAGTGATTGGTGGTGCAGCTTTTATCCGGGCTGAATTCATGGGCGTCACCAGTAACCTAGGTAGTGTCGTGGGAATTAGTGCCTTTTTCATCATCGCTTGGGCCTCCACAGTAGCAGCAATCTTGCCTATGATTCTTCACCGGCTCAATGTAGACCCAGCAGTGGTCTCCGGGCCACTCATCACCACTTTGGTTGATGGTGTAGGTATATTGGTGTACTTTAATGTGGCGAAACTGCTTCTAGGTATCTAATTCGCTCCTAAATAAGAACATCGGTGGGAACAAAGCCGTCCTTTATGGAAAAAAGACCGCACCCTAGACCCAGGGCTCTGGCCCTGGGTGGTGCATTTGGTGATGAGTGAGGGAGGAAAAGCCATGCTAAAGCGTACTATCGGGCCACCTTTATACCAGCGGGGATATGATATCCTCTCTCTAGTAGGGGAGACTGTTGCCCCCCTAGGTCGGCACATACTCATTATCGGTGGTAAAACAGCCTTAGCTGTAACCAGTGATGAGCTAGTTGCTTCATTGGAGCAAGCGGGACTTCTAATAGTCGGTATGGAGTGGTATGGTGGCCAATGCAGCTGGAATAATGTCCACAAACTAAGTGCCATAGCAAGGGAGAAACGGGCCCAGTGCCTGGTAGGTGTAGGAGGAGGGCGTGCTCTAGATACCGTTAAGGCAGTGGCTTTTTCCAGTGAATTGCCCCTAGTCACCGTGCCTACCATTGCTGCAACTTGTGCTGCCTGGACACCCCTTGCCGCGATTTACGACGATGATGGTAAGTATCTTGAATTCTCCCGAAAAGCCGCCTTACCTCAAGCGGTAATCGCCGACACTAAGATCATTGCTGAGGCACCGGTTCGGTATCTCGTTTCTGGCCTAGGTGATACCCTAGCCAAGTGGTATGAGCTGGCGGCTTCCACACGGGGTCAGAAACTAGCAGCACCAGTCGCGGCTGGACTTAGGCTAGGCAAACTCTGTAAGGATATGATCGTAGAGGAGGGTCCAGCTGCTTATCAGTCGGTGGAAAAAGGACAAACATCAGAATCACTGGATCAAGTTGTCGATGTCATCATTGCTATTGCCGGTTGCGTGAGTGGCCTTGGGGGAGATGAGGCCCGAACAGCGGCAGCCCATGCCATTTACTCAGGTCTTACAACCATGGGAGAAACACACCAAATGGTTCATGGTGAGATTGTGGGGTTTGGTATTCTAGCCCAGCTGGCCTTAGAAGACCGCCCCAAGGTAGAGGTGCAAGAGTTTCTCAAGCTATCTTGTCAAATTGGCCTCCCCATCACCCTAGGTCAGCTTGGCATTGACCGATTGACTGATCGTGACTGGCAGCGGATCGCCGCCTTGTCTTTAGCGGTAGAGGATATGGCGGCCATGCCTTTCCCAGTAACAGATGTGATGGTGATCGAGGCGATTAGGCAGGCAGATGCTTGGGGCCAGGAGTTTGCGAAAACCGGCAATGTGGCCTAAGATGCTAGCTATAGAAAGATAAACCCATATTAGGAAGGGGAGAACACATATATGACGGCAGTAAGAGACTTACCGGAAGGAACTTGGCACCAACTAGCAAGGCCAAGTCTTGCTTACTTAAAGCCCTTTCAAGCAGAATTAGCCGACTTGCCCGTAGAGAGAATCCGACACACGCTTGGCCTAGATCATGTAGTCAAACTATCCTTTAATGAGAATCCCTATGGGCCTTCACCCAAAGCTATCGAGGCAATGCAAGCAACCCTTGCTAGCCTACATTTATATCAAGATGCTACCGGTGACTTGTTACGACATGCTATTGCCGCCGATCTGGGCATCAAGCCTGGCGAGATTATTTTGACTAATGGGGCAGATGAACTGATTCTCCTCTTGGCTCTAGCATTACTTGAGCCTGGGGATGAAGTGATTATTCCCAGTCCCACCTTTGGCCAGTATCAGGCATCTAGTATCGCCATGGGGGCTCGACCCATTTCGGTGCCTTTACCGGATTTCCGCATTGATGTTCAAAGCATCCTTACGGCAGTATCGCCCAAGACAAAGATGGTGTTTCTCTGCAATCCTAACAACCCTACCGGAACCATTGTTACCAGCAGGGATCTTGGGCACCTTGTTGATGAGTTGCCTGAACACATCTTGCTGGTAGCTGATGAAGCCTATATCGATTATGTCACCGATTCCAGCTATGCTTCGGCCCTTGATTACCTTGAGAGAAGGGCCAATCTCATAGCGATCCGCACGTTTTCCAAAGTGCATGCCTTAGCAGCGGCGCGGGTAGGTTTTGGTATTAGCCATGAACCCTTGATTGACCTTCTACATAGGGTTAGGCCCCCATTCAATGTCAATGGTATAGGTCAAGCCGGGGCCCTTGCTAGCTGGCAGGATACCGATTACCAAGAAAAGATGCGGGAACTAAATACCCAAAACCGTGCATATCTATATAGTCTCTTGGATGAAGCTAATCTCCCTTATGTACCCTCCCAAGCAAACTTTGTCTTAGTAGATACCAAAGAGGATGCGACAATGATGTGTAAGCGCTTGGCCAAGGAAGGAATAATCATCCGCAATGCCGCCATTTTTGGCCTATCTAGGCATGTGCGCATCACTATCGGTCGGAAAGAAGATCTATGCCGGATCGGTCAAATCCTCGATGAGCGCTAGGTCGGCAGGCTAGTAAGCAAAAAAACTTCAGCAAAAACCAAAGAACCCCTCCTTTACCCCTTGCATACTTATATGTTAATGGTGTATAATCATTCACATAGACGACTGCAAAGAATATAGGGAGGGGACTTTCATTGAAGAAGCTTAGTTTGATCTGTATGGCAACATTACTCATCTTTCTTAGCCTAGCTAGTGTGGGCGGCCCTGCGATAGCTGCAGATACGAAGATGGTCATTGCACTGCCCACCTGGAGTGGCTATGCACCACTGTTCCTCGCACAAGAGAAGGGCTATTTTGCCAAATATGGCCTGGATGTAGAGCTATCGGTAACCCAGGATATTAACGCTAGGAAACAGGCCTTTGCCAGTAAGCGGGTAGATGCCTTTGCTACTGCCCATGATGTCCAGGTGCAGGTGGCAGCTGCCGGCATTCCCCTTAAGATCGTGTGGGCCTTTGATGATTCCTTCGGTGGTGACGGGGTTTTGGCCAAATCGGATATCCAGACCATAACTGATCTTAAAGGTAAACAGGTGGCCTTTATGCGAGGCTCAACTAGCCACTTCTTGTTGCTCACTGCTCTTCAAAGTGTGGGACTGACCGAGAAAGATGTCGTAGCCGTCAATATGACCGCCGGTGATGCTGGAGCAGCTTTTGTGGCGGGCCGAGTAGATGCCGCAGTAACTTGGGAGCCCTGGCTGACTAAGGGAAGTGCTTCTGCAGGACATGTGCTCACAGATACCAAAGAGTTCCCTGGCGTAATCGGTGACTCCCTCAGTTTCCATGCTGACTATGTGAAGAAGAATCCCGAAGCGGTGCAGGCCTTTGTCAAGGCTATGAAAGATGCTATGGACTACTGGCATGCCCACAAAGATGAGAGCAATGAGATCATGGCTGCAGGTCTTGGGATCACTTTAGAGGAATTCGTGGAAACCCTAGAAGGCTTAAAGCTCATGGACTATCAAGATAACCTGGCGTTCTTTGGCTCAGAAGCCTCTGGCCCCTTGTATGCAACGTTGCAGAATGCAATGGATTTTTACTATGACATCAAGACTATCCCGGCCAAGCAGGATGTTAAGGAGCTTGTGGCTGAAGAGTTTTTGATGAACGCTGCCCAGTAAACAATCATCAAGATACTTGCCTTAACACTTGCATTCTGGGGAATCCCCTGCAAGGGGAGTTCCCCAGTCCTGTGACTACGAGGTGTTATTTATGCAATTCAAGCAGTATTTCAAGCTCAAGGAAAACATCCCTTCCCATGTGTATGTAGCCTTGGGCGTCTTCTCCTTTGTAATACTTCTGGCAGTATGGTGTATCCTTACCTATGGGGGTCATGTGCCGTCGTTATTCTTGCCATCCCCATCTGACATCATCGTCCAGTTCTACCACATGCTTACCGAACTAAACCTTCTAAGAGACATCCTGGCAAGTCTCTACCGGGTAATGGCAGGCTTCATCCTTGCCTCCCTTATTGGTGTACCGTTAGGGCTACTTATGGGCTCTTTCAAGATAGCGGAGGGGTTAATCGAACCCATTGTCGGTTTTGTCCGGTATATGCCAGCTTCCGCCTTTATTCCCCTCCTGATACTATGGATAGGCATAGGTGATTTGCAGAAGATTGCAGTGATCTTTATTGGCACCTTCTTCCAACAAGTACTGATGATAAGAGATGTCGCCAAGAACGTTTCTAATGAGTTAATCGATACCTCGTATACATTGGGGGCTGACCAAAAAGCAGCCTTTATTAGGGTAATCCTGCCTGCTGCCTTGCCAGGGATTATGGACACCCTCCGCATCACTCTAGGCTGGGCCTGGACCTACTTGGTGGTGGCAGAATTGGTGGCCGCAAGCTCAGGCCTAGGCTACATGATCATGGAAGCCCAAAGGTTCTTGCGGACAGCAGGTATCATTGTTGGCATCTTGGTGATTGGCCTTCTGGGACTAGTGACCGACATTTTGTTCAAGACAGCCTATAACCGCATGTTCCCCTGGTTAGAAGGGAGGTCGGAATAATGACTGCTATCCCCCTAAAGTATCTAAAGACTGATACTCATCTACATCCAGTAAAGCGCGAGCCGAAGCTACGAGTCCATCATGTATCTAAAGTCTTTGAGCAGAAAACCCGGATAGTCACCGCTCTAGAAGATACCAATTTTGATGTACGGGAAGGGGAGTTTGTGACCATTCTCGGGCCTTCGGGCTGTGGCAAATCTACCATTCTCAAGGTGATTGCCGGACTGACTGAACCATCCTCGGGCTATGTCATGCTGAACAATCAGCGTGTCAATGGGCCCGGTGCCGACCGAGGCATGGTCTTTCAAGCCTATACCCTGTTTCCGTGGCTAACTGTAGAGCAGAATATCGGTTTTGGCTTGCAGCTTAAGGGTATCGCCAAGCCCCAGCGTCACAAGATCGTACAGCACTATCTAGAACTGATTGGCCTTAATGGATTTGGTGCTATGTATCCCAATAACCTGTCCGGCGGAATGAAACAGCGAGTGGCCATCGCCCGGGCCTTAGCTAATGACCCCGAAGTCCTGTTAATGGATGAGCCCTTTGGGGCCCTTGATGCCCAAACCCGGACAGTAATGCAAGAGCTGTTGCTCAAGGTCTGGGAGGAGTCACAAAAGACGATCCTCTTTGTCACCCATGATATCGATGAAGCCATCTTCATGGGTGATCGGGTATATGTGATGACCGCCCGACCCGGACGCCTTAAGGCTGAGATACCCATCCCCATACACAGACCTCGAGAGTTCTCGATAAAGACCTCTCCTGAGTTTATGCATCTAAAGGCTGAAATCCTAGAACTAATCCGAGAGGAAAGCTGGAAGGCAGCTAGTGAAATCGGCTCCTGATTTTTCCTATGGGACATCTCTCCATGATTACAGAGGCTGGCAGGGTCATAACCCCGCCAGCCTCTTCATCTTCCTAAAAGCTACTGCAAGCTATTACTTACTCATATCCATCTCGGCCAAACGGCGATACATAGCATACCTAGCCATGGCCTCAGCTTCTGCCTGCTGATATAGCTCCTCTGCAAGCTCGGGGAACTGTCTCTGCAAGCTAGAGTAGCGAACTTGCCCCAAAAGGAAGTTACGGAACTCGCCATTGGGCTCCTTGGAATCCAATGTGAACGGATTCTTGCCATCGGCGGTTAGTTCGGGATTGTAGCGATAAAGTGGCCAGTAACCACAGTCCACTGCTCGCTTAATCTCATCCTGGCTCCTGGACATATTGATGCCATGGTTAATGCATGGAGAGTACGCAATGATGAGAGATGGACCTTTGTAGTTTTCAGCCTCGCTTAAGGCCCTCATCAGTTGATTCATGTTAGCACCCATGCCCACGGTAGCAACATATACGTAGCCATAGGACATGGCCATCATACCTAGGTCCTTCTTGCGGATCTTCTTGCCGGATGCGGCAAACTTAGCTACTGCCGCTGTAGGTGTAGCCTTGGATGACTGACCACCGGTATTGGAGTATACCTCGGTATCAAAGACTAGGACATTGATATCCTCTCCAGAGGCCAAGACATGATCCAAGCCGCCAAAGCCAATATCATAGGCCCAGCCATCTCCACCGAATACCCAGATAGACTTCTTCTCAAGGTAATCGGCGAATTCATTAATGTCTTCCAGGCGCTCCTTCACATCTCCATCGGCCTTTTCTAGGGCAGCTGGCAAGAGAGCCTTGATCTTGTCCCCAAACTCTCGGGACTTAGCTGCATCATCTTTGTTCTCCAACCAGCCTTGGAGAGCTGCCTTCAGCTCGGCAGAAATCGGGGCATCCATGAGAGCTTCAGCCGCACCCACAATCTTCGTCCGCTTTTGCTTGACAGCGAAAGCCATACCGAAACCAAACTCGGCATTATCTTCAAAGAGCGAATTGGCCCAAGCCGGACCGCGCCCTTCATGGTTGGTGGTATACGGGCAAACCGGTGCACTACCACCCCAGATGGAAGAACAACCAGTGGCATTGGCGATGATCATCCGATCACCAAACAACTGGGTCACAAGCTTGGCATAAGGTGTCTCGCCACAGCCAGCACAAGCACCGGAGAACTCCAAGAGGGGCTGACGGAACTGACTGCCCTTGACTGTATCAACTCTGAAATCTACTTCGGTGAAGGGCAGTGTCTCGGCGAAGCGATGGTTCTCCACCTCTACGTCTGCAACTTCTTCTAGTGGCTTCATGACTAGGGCCTTTTCCTTAGCCGGACAGGTGTTCACACATACGTTACAGCCTGTACAATCTAAGGGTGAGATCTGAATTCTAAACTCTAGACCCGCGGCACCCTTCCCAACAGCCTTCTTTGTCTGGAAAGACTCAGGAGCAGTAGTTAGATCCTCAGGCTTGGCGACATAGGGTCGGATAGCTGCATGGGGGCAAACAAGGGAACACTGATTGCACTGAATGCAGTTCTCTGCAATCCACTGGGGTACTGTTACAGCTACCCCCCGCTTCTCATACTTAGTGGTACCCACTGGGAATGTACCATCTTCCGTAAAGCTACTAACAGGCAGTTCATTGCCCTTTAGGGAATTAATCGGAAGCACTAGATCTCGGACAAAATCCGGCACAGGCTCTGTTGCAGCAGCTGCCTCATCCACTGCCTCGGCCCACTTGGCCGGGTAATCTATCTTTACTAGTTCCTGGGCACCTCGTTCCACAGCAGCGAAGTTCATGTTGACCACTTTCTCGCCTCTGCGTCCATAGCTGGTGCGAATGGCATCCTTCATATATTGCTCAACTTCATCGTAAGGGATGACATTGGCGATCTTAAAGAAGGCTGCCTGGAGAACTGTGTTGATGCGGCCACCAAGACCAATTTCCCGAGCGATTTTCACCGCGTCGATATTGTAAAAGCGCAGGTTCTTCCTGGCGATAGTCCGCTTCATGGCAGCAGGTAAAGCCGTCTCCATCTCTTCTACTGTCCAAGGAGAGTTGAGTAGGAACACTCCATCTTCCTTGATCCCCGCTAGAACATCATAGCGATTTACATAAGAGGGATTATGGCAACCAATAAAGTCTGCCTGGTCAATCAGATAGGTTGATTTGATGGGAGTCTTCCCGAATCTCAAGTGGGAAATAGTGATCCCGCCGGATTTCTTGGAATCATATTCAAAATACCCTTGAGCATACATGTCGGTATGATCACCAATGATCTTGATTGAGTTCTTGTTGGCACCCACTGTACCATCAGAACCAAGACCAAAGAACTTGGCTCTAATCAGGCCGGCAGGAGCTGCATCCACCTTATCTTTGATCTCAAGGGAAGTGTTGGTCACATCATCGGTAATACCCACAGTAAAGTGGTTTTTCGGTGCACCAAGGGTGAGGTTATCAAAAACAGCCTTGACCATTGATGGGTCAAATTCCTTAGACCCTAGCCCATAGCGGCCACCGACCACGACCGGACGGCTGTCCTTGCCATAGAAGGCAGTGCAGACATCCTGATACAGAGGTTCACCTATGGAGCCCGGCTCCTTGGTGCGATCCAGAACCGCGATCTTCTTCACTGTCTTGGGCAATGCTGCCAGGAAGTGTTCCACTGAGAAGGGCCGGTATAGCCTTACTTTCACCAGACCAACCTTTTCTCTCTGACCCATGAGGTGATCAATCGTCTCTTCAATAGTCTCACAGCTTGAACCCATCGCCACGATTACCCGCTCGGCCTCAGGATGACCTACATAGTCAAAGAGGCTATAAGGACGGCCAGTAAGAGCAGCTACTTCTCTCATGATGTCAAGCACCATCTGGGGTGTGGCTAAATAGTATGGATTTGCTGCTTCCCTACCCTGGAAGTAAATATCCGGGTTTTGGGCAGTACCCCGCTGAATCGGACGCTCAGGATGTAGTGCCCTCTGGCGAAACTCCTTAATGGCTTCATAGTCTACGAGTTTTGCCATATCCTCATAGTCAATCATTTCGATCTTCTGTATTTCATGAGAGGTGCGGAATCCATCAAAGAAATGTAGGAATGGCACCCTGGATTTGATCGCAGCCAAATGGGCTACCAAACCTAGATCCATTATTTCCTGGACTGAGCCAGAGGCTAGTAAAGCAAAACCGGTCTGGCGGCAGGCCATCACATCAGAATGATCACCAAAAATGGAAAGGGCATGGCCGGCTATTGCTCGAGCCGATACGTGGAATACTGCGGGCAAAAGCTCTCCAGAGATCTTATACATGTTTGGGATCATAAGTAAAAGACCCTGAGAAGCAGTAAAGGTAGTAGTCAACGCTCCCGCCGCCAGTGCGCCGTGTACTGCACCAGCAGCCCCAGCCTCTGACTGCATCTCGACTACTTTGAGAGTTTCCCCAAAGATGTTCTTTCGTCCATGGGCTGCCCATTCATCATTGATCTCACCCATGGGTGATGATGGCGTGATGGGGTAAATAGCTGCTACATCACTAAGTGCATAGGAGACGTGTGCAGCCGCGGTATTACCGTCTACTGTCATCATAACCTTGGCCATTAACTTATCAACTCCTTAACTGGTAGTATGGATAAACTAGTGGAAAGACGCGAAAAATGAGCTCGTCCTCTCACGAACCCTGTTAGAAAAAAACTCGCACCATGTATAAGGATACCCCTTTTGGGGACACTATGTCAATGCCGGTGAGCATTTCTGGGAGCTTGTGTACATGGAAATAATTACTGCCCATGTAGGCAGCTTTTGACAGTCCTACAGATGGGTTTGATGCCTGGCAATCTAAGCATCCATCGTTCCCTAAAATGAAAATGTAGAAAAGGGGGCTCCCAATGGATTTCTTTCAACTCTTTTGGGTGGTTTTCCTGCTAGCTTCATTCCTGCCCATGTGGCGACAACAGCGCATTCATCGCTTGCGGCTAAGCAGTATCCACAAGATCGAGGAGTTACGGGGTACCCGGGTCATTACCCTTATTCATCGTCAAGAGGCACTCAGTTTCTTGGGACTGCCCTTTCGGCGCTTCATCGATATTGAAGATTCAGAGGCGATCCTACGGGCGATTCGTTATACACCGTCACAAATGCCCATCGACATCATCCTCCACACCCCCGGTGGCCTTGTGCTGGCTGCAGAACAGATCGCCAGAGCCATCAAGAAGCATCCAGGAAAAGTCACTGCCTTCGTGCCCCATTATGCCATGTCTGGTGGCACTTTGATAGCGCTCGCAGCCGATGAGATCTATCTGGATGACAATGCCGTCCTTGGACCAGTAGATCCCCAACTAGGCAACTATCCTGCCGCGTCTATTCTCAAAGCTGTTGAGCAAAAACCCATCAAGGATATCGAAGATCAGACTCTAATCCTGGCAGACATGGCCCGCAAAGCCTTGGCCCAGGTGGAGGCAGTAGTTTATCAGACTATCAGCGACAAAATGCCTATTGATGCTGCCAGAGAGGTGTCCAAAGCTCTTACCCAAGGACGCTGGACCCATGACTACCCTCTCACCTGTGACCAGTTAAAGCAGCTTGGCTTTAGCATCCAATGCGGGCTCCCCCGGCAAATCTATACACTAATGGAGCTCTATCCTCAACCAGCACAAAGGCGTCCCTCGGTTCAATATGTACCACTCCCCTATGACAACGAAGCTGGCGACTCTTGAAGGTCTATTCTTAGGAATAATCCCGCCTGTCTTTCCAGATCCGGTGTACCCGCAGATTGCCTCCTTCGTCGCAAATGGCATGACATCCAATGGGGTAAGATAGCTCCGGATATCCCATTCGTACAGCCCGAGGAGCAAGTTCAGCACTCAGACGGGCAGGAACTATCTGGCCCGAATAGAAACCTTCTTCTATAGGAATTTAATGGGTTTATAATCATGAGAAAGGGGAACGATTATGCGCCTAGGAGAATTGTACAACTTGGCCATCACCTTAGGCATGGCCGCCGATCCTCGGGGAGAGACAGCCATGGAAAAGATCCTCCAAAAGACCCGAGAGGACTATGAGAAGCTTGATGCAGAGGAGAAAGAGGAGTTCGATCAAGCGAAACTAACCAATCCCTATGCCGACACCCGTATCTCCTATGGAGATCCCGACCTGGAAGTCAAACGACTGATTACCGGTGTAGATGTAGATGTGGCCGACCTTTTGCTGGCTGATCACCTCCGGAGACATGGTAATCCCATTGATCTTGTAGTCTCCCATCATCCATCGGGGCTAGGGTCTGTCCGATTCTCGGAAGTAATGTATATGCAAGCTGATATGATGCAGGCGGTAGGTGTACCGATTAATGTAGCGGAAGGCATCCTCCAAGGTAGGATCGACGAGGTGCGTAGGCGCGGCATGCCCTCCAACCATTACCGCGTAGTCGATGCCGCAAGGCTCATAGATATGCCTTTGATGTCTATGCACACCCCTGCAGATAACAATGTCCAAAAGCTCGTCCAAACCCATATCGATTCCCGTAACCCTGAAACTTTGGATGAACTCATCAAGGTTCTCAAGGAGATTCCTGAATACAAACAGGCCGCCAAACTCGGTACCGGCCCCGTGATTCTAGTTGGCAAGAAAGAAGGCCGCTGTGGCAAGATCGCTGTTTCCATGACCGGGGGCACCGGCGGGCCAAAAGCTGACATCGAGGAGTTTGTCAAAGCCGGAGTTGGGACAGTAGTGGAAATGCATATGTCAGAGGAGAAACTAGAGGAAGCCAAAAAGCATCATCTCAATGTAGTCATCGCCGGGCACATGGCCAGTGACTCCGTTGGTATGAATGTTATCCTGGATGAGTTTGAGAAAAAAGGTGTAGAAGTAGTCACTTTCTCAGGGCTAATCCGCCACCGGCGTTTCTAAGGATGCAAAGCATGGAGTTAGGTAAGTTGGGGCGATACCGTCTGGCATCACCCCAACGTTTCTTTGACACGAACTAGACTCCTATCCGAGCCGAGACCTCCCCCTTAGCCTGTCGCCGCTGCAAACTGGCAGCCAAGACCAGTTGGGCAATACCAAAGAAAGGTGCCGCCAACATGCCCAGCCTTAGGCCGACAACATCAGACAAAGCCCCCACGAGAAACGGTAGAATCATACCACCCAAAGAAGCAGCTGTGATCATATATCCGGAGACAGTGCCTGTCAGCTGGGAGAATAGACCTGTACCATGGGCCACAGCTGTGGGAAACAGTCCCGCCAAGAAGAATCCCGTAAGCCAAAACGATATGGCAATCCACCATAACTGCCTACCAAGTACTGCCGATGTAACAAAGACTAAGCCACCCAAAGCGCAGATCAGAAGGGTCCGGGGATAACCTACCCTCTCTGAGACACCACCCCAGATCAATCGACCCACGGTAAGACCGACATTGTACAGAGCAAGAACTACAGAAGCTAACAGAACTGTGACAGTAAGTTTATCTGATAGATACGTATTAACCCATCCGACAATGGTGCCTCCCATTCCACTATAGGTAAACATGATACCACTAAGTAACCAAAACTCAGGGGAGGTCAAGAGAGTCTTTCTCGCCTGTGTAACATGATCCTGATTATTACCTTTACCGATACTTACTTCCGGATAGGACTGGCTAGAGGAAAATACGACATGAGCTCCTGCCATGGCGGCTATCACCAAGAACAGCAAACGCCAGGAATTTCCAATTCCCAAGAAGAACGCTGCCACCAAGGGGCCAATTAAGGATCCAAGGCCAAAGAAAACATGCAGGCGATTCAGTGCTAAGCCTCTTTTTTCTGTATACAAATCTGAGACTAGAGCATTGGAGGCTCCATCGAGCATACCCGAGCCCGCTCCCAATACGACAGCACTGAGAATGTTTCCAAACCAGATCGGGCTAATTCCATAGCCAATCGCACCGATAACCGTCAGGATGCCTCCTAGACGCATGACTGGTTTGCGACCAACCCGGTCAGACCAACTGCTGGTAGAAAACACGGCCACTATTCGGCCTAGACCTTGAGCGGTAAACACCATTCCAGCAGTAGCCAAGGATATTCCGTACTCTCCGATAACACTGGGCATCACTGGCCCTATTATATTACCGATAAGGCCAATCAATACTAAGCTTAGGTTGGCGGTCCAAGTCAATGACTCTCGATTCAATGTCGTACCTGCCTTTCTATCCCAGTCTTGCGGAACGTGAAGAACCTTTCAGCGTTGTCACATACATAGGGTGTACTACCTGATAATTCGCCTTCACACCTCAATCTCCTGTGATTGGGCAGACTCCGTCCTTGTCTTCAAGGACAGCACCAAAGGACATATGGAGAGCAAGATGACCAGGAGTGTACCGGTCATTAGGCCTTTAGTTCGATCCATCATTCGCATAAGTTGGCCAATAATCGGTGGAAATATGACAGTACCCACCTGGAACATGACTACTACTACAGCAATAGTCTCCGCTAAATCTTCCTCCGATGCGTTCTCGCTGGCTTCGGTATTACCTGCTGGTGCCGTCAGCCCTAGGGCAAAGCCTTCTAGAGCGATTATTACTAACAACACAGGTAAGATCGGGCGGCTAAACCCAAGCAGTAAGGCACTCCCGGCGATCAGAGGTACCAGGCTTAGGATCAGTTGGTTACTTACATATCGCCTGATACTTGCATACAAGGCCCGGGATATAGTCCCAAAAAGCTCCCTCAGTGACAAAAACAAGCTAGCTAATGTGGCGCTATATCCGACATCCTGTACGAACAAAATGAAAAAGGCTCCACCGATGGAAGTGACAAAAGCAGCCGTCAGTAATTGTGAAAGCATAGCAACCAGTAATCTGGTGTTGCGGCACATCGAGGGAATTGCCTGGAGAGAGCGAATAATAGCTGAACCCAACGATCCTGATTGCGGTTGAGTGGGCAGGGATGTAAGGCGTACGGCCAAACCTAGATTAGCAAGGGCACAGACTAACCAAGCCCACAAAGCCCCCTGGTATCCCGAGCGTTGGGTCAGAATTCCAGCGACTATTGGGCCCAGTACCAGACCTACTCCTTGGGCAGCAGTATTTGTAGCTTGGGCTTGGCTGATGGCTCTTGGTCCCGCCACTTCACATGAATAAGCCAAATTGGAGGGCCAGAAAAAGGCATTAGATGCTCCAAACACTAATTGGGCAACCAACAGCTGCTGGAATGTTCTGGCAGTCAAGTACAAGATGGCTGCCAGAACACCTGCTATGGTGCTCAAGATCATGACCCGACGCCGCCCTACCCGATTGGAAATGGGCGCTGAGGGGACCATAAGAAGCATGGCCAAAACTCCAGGAGCCGCTACCAAGATGCCTACCTGGGAATCTGTTGCTCCCAACACGGCAGTACTGAATGTAGGTACAACAAACATACCGATATTCAAAGTGAAGGCAAACAAACCGGCAATCAAAGATGCCATCCAGACATTGCGATTCAATCTCATTCTCCTATCAGTATCAACCAGATCTGTAATATGCCTAAAACCCTGGCCCTATCTTTTTGCTACCTTATTGGGTATTCTACTAGAGGCTAGGTGTTCCTACCAGATACAGCCCAATTAGCCATGAATACCGTGAATTATTGCGCATAATAGCAAACAGGTTCCACGCCATGGGAACCTGCGCGATACTCATATTCACTTAGCTCAAATCCTAAGCATTTTGTTCCTAGCCTTTTATGCCGGTAATCGCAATGCCTTCGATAAAGGTTCTTTGAGCGAAGAAGAATAGTACCAAGATGGGGATCACAACTAGAGTAGAAGCGGCCATCAACAGCTCCCACTCAACATAGTTAGTGGTTCTATACATTTGTAGACCAATAGCCAAAGTATATTTGTCATTGGATTGGAGGTAGATGAGTGGTCCCAAAAAGTCATTCCAACTACCAAGAAACTGAAAAAGGGCCACCACAGCTAACACTGGCTTGGATAGGGGGAGGATGACCCTCCGGAATATACCTAACTCCGAAGCACCATCGATCCTAGCGGCATCGGATAGTTCACCTGGAATGGTCATGAAAAACTGACGAAGCAGGAAGATATAAAACGCGTTTCCCAGAAAAGATGGGACAATCAGAGGCTTAAAGGTATTAACCCAACCAAGCCTACCAAAGGTAACAAACAGGGGAATCATCGTCACCGGAAAAGGTAGCATCATTGTGCTTAAGATTAGCAGCAGCAACACATTGCGACCAGGCCAAGGAATTTTGGCCAAGCTATATGCCACTAAGGTACTGGATAACAATGTACCTATGATCGTAAAGAAGCAAATGGTGACAGTGTTCCTTAGGTATAGGACAAACGGAATCGCGTTAACAGCTATCCTATAGTTCTCCCATTTGGGAGGCCGGGGCAGCCAGATGGGTGGATATGCCATGACTTGTGATGAGTCTTTGATTGATGTGGTAAACATCCATAGAATGGGGAGCAGAAAGACTATACTCATGGCAAACAGGAAAATCCGACCCAGGATCTGACCACGCAGGTATCGTCTATGTTTCGATCCATATCTGCTTGCCATCGACTATCTCTCCTCCCCTTGATAGTACACGAATCTTCCTGAGGTTTTCATCACAACTAATGTAGTGACCAATGCCAGCAGAAACAGTAGCCAAGCCATCGCGGAGGCATAGCCCATTTTGCCGTAGTTAAACGCGTTACGGTAAAGATATAGCACATAAAAGAGAGTGGAGTTAGCTGGGCCACCTGAAGTCATAATGTAGGCGGGAGTAAACACTTGAAATGCTCCAAACAGAGCCATAATCACATGGAACAAAATCACAGGAGAGATCATCGGTAATGTTATGTAACGAAGCTTTGTCCAAGAACTAGCACCATCCAAATCCGCAACCTCGTAGAGACTCCGAGGCACATCCTGCAAGGCGGCAAGGAAAATCATAGCTGAGCCTCCTGCCCCCCACTGGGCCATCAACACTATAGAGAGCTTGGACCAACGGGGATCACTGACCCAGCCGGGACCCCATATACCGATCTTTTCCAGCAAAAGGTTGACCAAACCATATTCTGGGTTCAACATCCAAAGCCAGATGAAGGATGAGGCAAAGGCCGGTACGATATTAGGAATGTACACACAAGTCCGGTAAAACGATATTTCCCTCATCTTAAGGTTGAGAAGCAGTGCCAGAACTAAAGCCACTACAAGGCCTAGGGGAACTGCCAAAGAAAGGTAATACAAAGTGTTATAGAGAGACTTGTGGAATAGCTCATCCTTGCTAATCATGTGTACATAGTTGCCAAAACCTACAAACCCCGTGACATCTAGGCCTGTAAATTCTGTGAAACTATAATACAAAGAAGCAACTATTGGGTAGGCAACAAACAGAACAAAACCAATTAGCCAAGGTGACGCAAAGGCGAGACCCATCAAGGTGGTACGAACCTCCTGTTTAGTCTTCCTCAAAGCACCTTCCCCTCCCTACCATCGAGACTTTTGCAGCCGATTTTGTGACTTATACTGTTGCGGGAGTCAATGAACATTCCCTCAGGACGTGGTGGGGGGCTCGCCCCCCACCACAAGCCACATAGTCTAGAAGTGCTTTTCGAGTTCGGCTTGTACCCTTTCCACAACATCATCGAGAGCCTTCTGGGGTGCCTTATCCCCATTAATGACATAGTCTCTGGCGGAGGTAAGCTCATCCCATAGTAAAGCCCCTACAGGCAGGGCGGGGCGGGATCGGGCAAATGGCAGCATCTGTAAGAAGATGTCGTGATATGAATCGGCAAATAGGTCACTACGATCTACCAGAACCTTAAGGGTGGGTAGATGAGATGTATCACGGGTATAGATCTCCTGTCCTACCGGACCAGAGGCAAATCGAGCAAATTCAAAGCCGCCTTCGGGGTTCTTGGCACCTCTTGGAACAGCAAGTGCCCAACCACCGGCCCAAGTGGTAGAACCTACACCGGCTTTAACTGGTATGTTGGCCACACCGTATTCAACATCGGGACCGAAACGCTGTAGTCCTGCAATCTTCCAGTCGCCATCCACAATCATACTGATCTTGCCCGCGATGAAGGGATCCTGTGCCTCGGAACCAAAAGCGCTGGCAAATCCCTGAATGGCCGCAATACTATATTCGTCGGCTACCTTCTGCTGCCAGGCAAAGGATTCGACTATGGCAGGGTGGTTGCAGGTCAGTCTTCTGGCGGCAAGATCATAGAATTCGCCACCAAAAGCCCAACCCCAAGTATAGTGCCATCCTTGGCCTAGCCAGGGGATTAGTCCAAATCGCTCAAAACGTCGATCTGTGATGCGTTTGGTTAGCTTAGCAGCTACCTGATCGAGCTCCTCAATGGTAGCAGGTGGTGCATCGGGATCAAGTCCGGCCTCGCGGAAATCAGCCTTTCGATAATACAGACCACGGGTATCTGTATCAAAGGGAAGTGAATAGATCTTCCCAGCCCAAGTGGACTCCTCTATGGCGAACTCCAAAAAGTCATCCTGTGGCTTCCAGCCAGCCCGCTCGATGAAGGGTGTCAGATCAGTTAATGCACCTGCTACAGCCCTCTGGGCAGTAGTAAAGCGGTCAACTAAGTAAACATCCGGTCCAGTACCAGCCGCCACAGCTGTCATCAGCTTGGCAACATCTGTCTCACTGCCCGGAACTATAGTAACCTCGACTTCATATTTGTCCTGGCTCTCGGTGAATTTACTAGCGATCAGTTCTAGTGCTTCCCGATCAACCTTGCCACTATGGCTAGTCCAAAACGTTACTTTCTCCTTGGCTGTGGCCACAACTGCAAAGGCCACTACCACAAACACCGCTAGGCACAATGCCACGAGCTTGGCTTGTCGACGAACTGTCATTGTCCGGAACCTCCTCAATATTAGTCGATACTTACACTTTCATTCCACCGGTTATTCCCTTGATACCCTAGGTGCCCCCCGTTTCCACCCCCCTTTTACTCTGATCTGTCGGATCGTTCTCATTGTCCCTTCGATGATTACAATTCATCCTTCTTGAATACATTCCTCTTTATTTATTTAGACTTCTTCCGCGCTTTCCCGACCTTTCTGTAATAGCACAGTTTTCAGGTATTTGTACGTGCTTAATCGCCAGTGACGGTTTTGCTTACCTTTTGCTGCTTTCGGGAAATTGAGCTTTACTCGAGAAGAGCTGACTGAAGAGCCTTTGAAGACAGTCGTGAATTAGGGAAGGTACATAACGAAGAGCTACACTAAGAAGTGAGTGTCTGCCGAGCATCATGCCCTTATGTACTTTTCTACGACAGCTGGGCTAAGTCATTGATCCATTTTCGGCTAAGCAAGCGCTTTACACCCAATATACCTTTGTAGACCTGCTCTGAGAAGATCACCATGGGATAGACAAACCTGATGGGGGAGCCTACAACTAGACCTAGTACATAGCCCATCGGTACACCGACACACCATACCGCTGTAGCATCGATGAAAAGGCTAAACCGGGTGTCACCTCCACCACGAAGAACACCCACAATATTGATCCAGTTGAAGGTCCTAATCGGCATAACTAAGGCGGCTGCAATCAACACCGCCCGCGCATCGACGCGAACTATGTCAGATACTTGAAACAAAGAGATAATCCGCTGGGAGAAACCGACGACAACAAACCCAGCCAAAAGGGCGGTAATTGGCCCTACCACTGCCAGTTTTTTAGCATAATCAACAGCCTGTTCTTCATCACCGGCACCTATGGCATTCCCCACCATAAAAGCACAAGCATGGCTCATTCCAATAAAAAACACCATGGCCATCCGCTCTACTGTAGCCGCTATGTTTACTGCAGCCACTACACCGGTACCCATGTGGGCGAAATCACCGAATACGTGGTTACCCCTAAAGCCCAAAGAGCTTCATTTAGAATTACAGGTACGGTGGTGTTAAAAAACCCTTTGACAAAGCTAGCGGGGATGCCCAGTAAATCTTTGAGCCTAGTAGCAGCCGCGAGGTTATACCGGTAAACGACGAACAAGATGAGGCAAAGCTCCAGTGCTCGGGCAATTACTGTAGCTAAGGCGGCACCCCTAACTCCCATTTCGGGAAACCCTAGCTTGCCAAAGATGAGTAGGTAATTGAAAACGGCATTAGTTAGCACCGCAATGGCACTGATTATCATGGGAATCTTGGGTTTGGCAGTATTCCTTAGTGCAAAGGAATAGGCATAAGTGACCGCTGTCATCACATAGCTAAGGCCCACGATAGTAAGGTAACTGCTTCCTAGCTGGACAACTGCCACATCCCGGGTAAAGACCCCCAGGGCCTTTTCGGGAAGTGCCAGAGCGACGAAAGTAAAAACACCCGCCACTCCAAAGCCACAAAGCAGGCTAAGAGCCACAACCCGGCGGATGCTCTTGATATCCTCTTTACCCCAGAACTGTGCCACAAAGATACCGGTGCCACTACAAATACCAAATAGAAAGAGATTCAGCAAAAAGAAGACCTCATTGGCGAGGCCAACAGCGGCGATGGAATGCTCCCCCAATTGCCCGATCATCAGGGTATCGATCATATTGAGAGACGCAGAAATCAGATTCTGCAAAGCTACAGGGATTGTGATCTTTAGAAGCGTAGCATAAAAGGCCTTGTCCTTTTTCCAAAACGGCACCACAGCGGCTTCCACTTCTTATGATGCGTATGATAGATCGTGTTCTGCTTTGTCTAGCTTCCCTTAGGATACTACCCCTATGCCAGTGGCTTGTCAAGATATGCTGTGACTGTCTTGTGTAGGTCTGTGGCAATGTCATGGTGTAGGCTCTCTGTGACAATGTCAGTATGGAGCGATACACCACGACCAACATCACTCGAAATAGCCCCGAATAGCCCCCAAAAGGGCCTTGGCTGCAAGTTCTGGCCCGGCTACTTCAAACCCCTTAATCCCTAGTTGTGTCCTTAGCTGTCCTACTCTCACACCTTGGTTCATCATAGCCTCTAGGTATTGACTTGCTAGTCTATGGTGCTGTTCTCTTTTTTGTGGTGCACCAAAGGGATTAGCAAAATACGTGTACACCAGACCCTCTTCACTGGTAGTGCCTTTTGATATCCGGGCACCTTGGCTACACACATCCAAGGCTTCCTCTGTGTCGGTAAAGAACTGGAGATATGGGTCTTTCCTAGTCACCCGTTCGTAATTGTTGGCATATAAAAAGATATCCACGGGCCAGCCAGTGATCACCTTCCCATAGGAGGTAATAGGAATGACGATTCGGGCATTAGTCTTGTGGGGATTCATAAAGATACTCCGCTCAACCTCGGCATAGGCATAACCAGGCTGCAAGTCATCTAGGCGGACAAAGGCACCGATCTCTGTGCCCACGCCGACTACTTTCCCTTCCCGAAACTGCAAAGAACCCATATCATCAAAGACAACGGTTAGCTCCCGCAGGTGCTCATCGGCTAAGATGCGCAAGGCCTCAAGGGATTCCGACTTACCGGCTCCACTATCACCCATCAACACGACATTGGCACCATGCCCATCCCTAAGGACAATGTGGGCCATCGCTCCATGGATAGGCAGGTTCCCCCTTTCAATCTGAATCAGATTGTGAAGCGTCAACGCCATTTTCTTTAGATAGCCAAAGTAATCTACTCGCTCTGACCGCCCAATCACTCCCACCATGATCTGATTGGTCACGTCTTCATAATAGATGGTTTGATCATTACCCACTACTTCTGGATCAACCCCAAAAAGCAGGATTGCATCAGGCTTTCTCCCTTCGATCTCATCTGGTTCCGCCATTTCCAGAAGGTTCGAAAGACTCGTACCCAAGCTCATATAACGCTTGTGGAAGTAAATAAACATCAAGAGGCCACCCACCTTCGCAGGGTAGCAGATCCAGGCCTCTGGGTCTAATGTAGCGCCTTGTAGGGGGTTTCCGGTGACGGGACTAAACATCCCAGAACGGTAATTGCGCTGTGGGTAATATACCAAAGGTGGCACAATGACCAACAGCTGAATAAAGGGTATCTTCTGTAATACTGCATAGGTGGAATCCGGTATCTGCCACTGTATGTGGGAAGTCAAAATCCCAACACCAGCACCGGCTGGCAGCTGCCTGTATACCATGGGCACCCTACCGGTAAGATTGGCACAGACATTCCTGTATGCTTCTAGTACTAGGTCTTTGAGAAGCTCATTGACCTGAATGAAATGCTGATGCCTTGTATAGGTATCTGTTCTAGGACCATAGGCATCCTCATAAATCAGATACCTTTCATGCCCTCTCCAAAAGTCATAGCACTCTTCGACAAAATCATATAGCTCCCAGCGTAGCTGCTCCACTGGAGCTAGCATAGGCATAGCCTCGATGACCTCTTCTAGGGGCTGCATTGACAAAAACATCATGAATTTGGCTAGTAGGTCAATATCATATAGGAAGGGAGTGTTGCCTTCTTGTTGATCCTCTAGTCGAAAATCTCGGATAGCCTCCAGTAGAGGGGAATCATGGCGAATTAGCCGGGTAACGAATTGTTTAAGCACCCGATGAAATATGTCACTTTTGAACAGATCGGCAGGAACCCGACAAGGTGTTCGACCGATTACTATCCGGTTCTCGTTTACTTCAGATCTCATAGTGTTCGGACCTCCCTAGTTGCACACACAGTATACATGGGGCCATCATGCCAAAACTCCGACTCATCTGCAGCTAGCAGAACGAGTCGGAGTATAGAATAGACGTACCCCGGTTGTGCTTGCTTTATCGTAGCACTATTGCGAATGAAAGTCAAACACAACTCCCTTTGGCGCATTACTCGTTCTACGGCTACCATGTTCTTCCGAAGCAGGGCGCATAACTCGTAGGTGTTTTTCCCGCATCGTTTTCTTGCTGGGCACAGGGGGCCAGAGCTCCGCCAGTCCATCACCCCGCATGGCTGCCGCTAGATTAGCATATACGAAAGGGTTCTCTTGAGTGAGAGTGTGAATCAGTTCTTTTACTTTCCACCTGTGTGTCTTTCCCTGCAAGGGACAGCGACTAGGCATTGGGCGAAAAGCCAATGTAGCCATAAACGCCTTGATCTTCTCCTCCCGCAGATAGACCAATGGGCGGATCACGTCAAGACCTGTTTTTTCTAGATGGGATTTAGGCAAGAACGTCTGTAGCTTGCCGGAATAGAGCTGACTCATGAGAAAGGTTTCCACTGCATCATCATGATGATGGGCTAAAGCCACTTTATTGTACCCATGGACAACAGCAGTCTCGTTTACAACTGCTCGCCGAAAGTAAGCACAGCTAGAGCACGGGTTCTCCTGTCTTTGCTTAAATGCCACCTGAGCGATTTGGGTCTTCTCTAGATAAAAGGGTATCTCCAGTTGCTGACAATATCTCTCGAGCTGCGGTACATCAGATGGCTCTCGAAACCCTAACTCTACATGGACTGCCCCCAATTCAAAGCCAAATGGTGCTTGCTCTTGTAGCGCCCGGAGTGCATAGAGGAGAAATGAGCTATCCTTGCCACCGGAGAATCCAACCAGCACCCGGTCTCCCTCAGCCAAGAGCTCAAATTCAATCACGGCTCGCCAAAGCCGCCTTGCATAGTCTTTGGGCAATGCCACCTGCACACTGCTTCCCCCTAAAACACGAGAATTGTCATCTCTAGCCAAATGATAGATCACAGACTAACTGTCAGCACCAGGTTCTGTGGTTCGATCAATAGACTACCGGAGCCTAGAAGAACCTTTCCTCTAGCATAGCACAAAGCCCGTGATAAATCGGTAGATGGGCTTCCTGTACTAGGTGAGTCTCTGTATAAGGTACATTGAGCAATACATCAGCGTAGCCCTTGAGGACACCACCGCCTAGCCCGGTAAAGGCAACAACCCTCATGCCCCTGGCTTTAGCCACAATGGCAGCAGCCACGACATTGCGGGAGTTGCCAGAAGTGGAAAGAGCCCAAAGGACATCCCCCTGTTGACCAAGCGCATTGACTTGTTGGGCAAAGATCATCTCACCACAGATATCATTAATCACTGCTGTGGCAAGGGCAGTCTGAGACACCAATGAGATGGCAGGCATTCCTTGCTGCAATAGTCCCCCGATCTTCTTACCTTCCAGGCCACCAATTTCTGCCAAACGATCCTTAAGGGCATCTTCTAAGGGCCTTTTTTTTAAGAATCCCTTCATTAGTTCTCCAGAAATATGTTCCACATCACTGGCACTACCACCATTACCACATAAGAGCAGTTTGCCACCGGTAGCATAGGCTTCCTCTGTCACTAAGTAAGCTGACCAAATAGCATCGGCCATGGCGGCGAGATCCTGTCGTCGGGTCAGTAAATCCTCTAGATGAGCTCGGGGATCACCCAATCTGATCGGGCGCAGGCTGCTGGATTTCCACCAGAGAAGTGCGCCCATCCCTCCTTTCATGCTCCTGGGATTTTCCGCTTCACTTTCTCCAATCAGTATACCACAGCACTAGCCACGACAACACGCTATCACTTGCCAGCCAGCAAAGTGATGGCATCTGCGAAGATCACTGTATTGCGCAGTAAATCGGTGATAGTGGTAAACTCATCTTCCCTATGGATGTTCCGTTCCTCTCCAGGCATTGTCGAGCCAAAGGCAACTGCATTGTCTAGTGCCCGGGCATAAGTGCCTCCACCCATACTAAGTGGTTTAGCTTTCTCACCACTATGCTTCTCATAAACACTTAGAAGCTGCTTAACCAAGAAACTCTCTTCAGGCACATGTAAACTACGGTTAGTATGTCCTATGTCGACATTAATGCCATAATTCTTGGCAACATCCCTGATGGGATCGACAATGTCTGCTAGCTGCTTGGTCACTGGATAGCGGATATCGAAATCTACATATGCCTTTCCGCCCTCATAACGCAAAATACCTATGCTCAGGGTCAGGTTCCCAGAGACCTCGTCACTGTATCCTATGCCGAGAGACTTCCCATTGGTCTCAAGACCAACATGGGCTGTAAGAAACTCAAGCAGCTTCGTTACTGCTTCCGAGTCAAAGGTAAAACCCGCCTCCATTATCTGGTGCAATACCTGGGCCATGTGGGCGATGGCGTTAACACCGGAATCCGGTGTCGAACCATGTCCGGCAAGGCCCATCACAGACAAGGTGAGTACCTCACCTTCTAGGGATACTTCAATCCTTGGGTATGGATCCCGATTTAGCCCCCTAGCTATGTCAGCAGCGCTATGTAAGGCCTTAGCATCCCCAGCCAGTCGACAGGTACAAATGCCCGGAATCATATTGGCGCGATGGCCACCCTTGAGTTCCAGTACCTCAATTGTGGTAGGCTTATCCAGGGAAGTCTTAGCTTCAGTGCCGTGCCTAGTTAGTCGCAGCTGGGCTATCCCTTTTTCCACATTGATTACCGGATATTGCGCATCCGGCACAAAGGCCATGGTCGGCATTTCCTCATACTCGCAATAATGCTTTATCCCTCGCCACCCGGATTCTTCATTTGTTCCAAAGATCAAGCGCACCCGGCGCTGCAAGGGAATCTTGGCCTCCTGCACCGCCTTCAGGGCATAAATGGCACTGATGGCTGGGCCTTTGTTGTCCGTGGTGCCCCGACCAAACAGCTTATCCCCCTCTATAACGCCTCCAAAAGGTGGTTTTGTCCACCCTTCACCGGCAGGCACAACATCGAGATGACAAAGGATACCCACCATCTCATCACCACTACCATATTCAGCATAACCGGCATAGCCATCAAGGTTCTTTGTTTGAAAACCTAGCTCCCGACAAGTATCTAGCACATAGTTTAGTGCCTTGTCTACGTCCTCACCCATGGGCATCCCCTTCCTGGGGGTGCCCTCAATACTTGGTATACTGACTAGTTCTTGAGTCTTGCGGATGATCTCTTCTCGATTGTTTTCTGCAAAAGTCGCAAAGTCCATGTAATCGTCCTTTCTACTAGAGGCCTTGGGGCAGGTACTGGCAGTCACAACTTGTTCATGCGGACTGGTCTATGAAGGCCACCATCTTATCTTCATCGATGACAAAATCAGAGAATACCGTCGGCGCCACTTTCTGCAATTGCTGTAGCATCTGAATACAGATAGTCCGAATCTCCCATTGGGCTGGAGGCTCACACCTTACACTGAAAATGTGCCGCCATTCCCGCAGGTTCGCCGAAATGACAATCTCACTAGTCACAGCATTGGGCAGCACAAATCGAGCATCTTGTTTAGGAATACCTAAATCCTGGAGCTCACCATAGGCTTTTCTGATCTCGTCCATCACTTCTTGAAAGCGTACGTGAGCTTCCGGGTTCTTTGCGATTGTGGGAGGTGTGACATAGTCGAAATCTGTCTCCCGTACGTATCTTTGGGACTGCTGGGAAAAAGAGGCTAACCGATGGCGTACAATCTGGTGAGTAAAGGAACGGGAACCACCCTTCACCCGAAAGGTGGCATATGCATGCTCTAGTACAGACAAATGACCATGGCGCAGTAACATGCCAATGAATTTCTGCTCACTGCCGGGTTCACTACGATCATGGGAAAGATAGCAAGTGCGCCCCGCCAGTTCAATTAACGTCTCCGCGTCGGGGGTAATAGCCAAAAGTTCGACTTCAGCCAATCATTACCCCTCCTTTCTTATCTTGGTCTGTTCTGGCCTCTTCTCGACCCAATCTCTCGCAAATAGTATTCTACACCTTCCTGCCATATCCTACACCGTTGGCTGCTGCGGCTAGACCTCGATAGCCAACTTGCTCTGTCTGATAGAAAGAAAAGGCACAACCACAGGCTTACCCGTTGGCTGTGCCCTACGTCTTCTCTTTCCCCTATTCTACCTAGCAGGTGCCATTGATAGTCCAGATACCCGAGCATCCCGCATGACTTCTACGTAAAACTCTGCCCCCATGGGGATTACTACATCCTTGCCCTTGATAAACCACGCTCCAGCAAGGCCAATGGGGCCAAGGAGAATCACTCCAGCCATTCCGGCGCCAGCAGCTAGTTCTAAGGATTTATTCTTTTCGGTGGCCTTTTCTTCCATGATCAAGGAGACTGGGCTACCATCGATAGCTGGTAGTGAACCAAAATCCACTAGAATCCTGCCATCCACTCCTAGGCGTTTGGCAGTAGTGACCTCGGATACCTTACCAAGACCCTCTGTCCCTGCTGGAATGACCAACCTATCCTTGATCATCACATCATCCAGGACTCTATACCTTACCTTATCTCCAACCTTGCTTTTTGCGCTATCTAGGTCAGTAAGTAGTTTGATTCTAACCAGAGTCTCTTTAGGCACTGTGACAACATCAACGTTGAGTTTGTCAGAGGCCCAAACCATTCTCAATAGACTGTCCGCCCGGGCAATGACAGTACCCTCTTGCGAAGCACCATACATCGCGCCTTCTAGCTTATCTAGCCGGGTATAAAGCGGATCCCCGACACTAACCTCCTGGTATACCAACCACTCCACTGCATTCAGTTTAAGCTGCAGGGAATTGGGTGTACCCGTTCCAGCCAGCAAATAACTGTTTAGATTCTCGATACGAACTAGGATCGGCCCTGCTTTAATCGCACCAAAGACATCCGTCTCTAGCTCATCCAGGCGGTCGATTAGCGCTCCAGCATTTGGCTTACCATACAGCAGAACCTCAATTTGTTTCAGGCTATCTAGTGGTGTACCCGCATCTGCCCATACTGGTGCAGCCATAACCCCGAGAATGCATATAACTAGGCTAAATGCCACCGTTTTTTTCATATATCCAACTCTCCTTCCCCACACCCTCCGAATAGTCTACAGGACTACCTACGGCACTTTGGTACCGCTCGGTATTGCTCGATCTGATCCTAAAAGCGGATCGACAGCTCTGCTGTAGCGATGCCTTCTGAACCATCTCCGGTCTCTTCTGATTCGGTAAAATCAATCAGCTTGTACCCAAAGACTAGGGCTGCCTCCTTTCGATAGTTGTATCCTAAGCTGAGGCTAGTAGCTTTCTTGTTATCCTTCATATCCTCCAAGGATACGCCAGCCTGCAATACCGATTCAGAATCCCATGGTGCTCTATGAGCGATATCGGCACTGGCCCCTTTTGTTGACAAGCGTCCTGAGCCCGGTTCTTGCTCATATGTGAAGCCCAGACTCATGCTGCCTTTGGGTACACTAACTCCTACTCCTACGGTACTGCGCCGGGTAGTACTCGCATCTTCTCCTCCATTGGACAGTTCATCTATGTCCACATACCGATAGTCAGCACGAAGGATCAAATCCTCACCAAGTCCATATTGAAGACCAACAGAGGTTACTGTCTCCGGATCTTTCCCTATCTCTCCTATGGACGTTTGTGTCTCCCTACCGGTGCTTAACAATACATCCCTATACTGTAGCGAAACTTCGTAACCCGTTGCTTCCTTGCCCTCTTGGCCACTCTTGATTAGGGGGTCGAATTGCGGTCTGACATTCTTATAGCTGGCACCTACCTCCACATCCCCCATCTTCATCTGGGCGCCTACTCTCATGGAGCTAGCATCATCTCTAGCCTCTTTTGCCTCTGGGTTGGTAGCATATTCACCCGACACCCTGACACCCGGAGTGACCTGCAGTTTTCCTTCTAGGGATGTCACTGATTTTGACCTCGACGATCCTTCCGGGTCAAACGGATCGTAACCTTCATCATAGCCTCCCAAGAGTCTGCTGACACTGGCACCTAGCTCCCAACCATCAGTCTTCCATATGGTGCTATCAGAGCTTATTACACTCTGCCAGCCACTTAGGCGGAAAGGGTCTTCCTCGGCACCCTCGCCACCACGAGACACGACATCCCCACCACCCAGTCGATATGCACTGGGATCGAAAAGCAAGTCAAAGTCTGTAGCACTAGCTGACGGCCTGATTAACCCCAAAGCCCTGAGCTCGCTATTGAAACCTTCTACCAATCGCTTAATTAGCTCAAGGTGCTCATCTGCGAGAGTACCCTTCCCCGGCTTTGATTGCTTGGCCGCAGAAAACAGGTCAT
>JAAYSL010000199.1 GCA_012518315.1 Bacillota bacterium
GAGAGTACTTGGCAAGCTACTGAAAGGGATGAGATCCAAGCTAACTGCCTCTACCTTACGGATGTGCATAACCAGGGAGACTCTTTTGTAGAGGCCACTTTGGAGGGAAAATACAAGCGCACATGGCAAAAAGACACGTGGCTGTTCTCTGTAGTACCCATGCTAAGGGGTAAGGCTTCAACTGGTCGCCCAACTCCTGGCACATCAGCGGCGGCGATCGCCAGTAACGCAAGAGGCGCGTACCGGGGTAATCCCTTACGAATTTAGCATGGTTCCTTTTTACTCTGCTTGACAGCATACATGCTTTTATCGGCCATTTTGAGTAAACTGTCGATATCGAAAGGTTGTCCCGGCTGCAAGAAAGCGGTACCAATACTAACCCCCAGACCTTGAAGTCTTTCGTTGTCTGCAATCCATGCCTCGGTGGCAGTCTGAATGCGGTCCCTCACATACGCAAGCTCATTAAGGTCCACCTCCCGCAAGAGTACCACAAATTCATCGCCACCGAAACGGCACGCTATATCATTTTCACGTATGCTATCATCTAAACATGCAGCGAACATCTTCAAAACCTCGTCGCCGAATAAATGCCCGTAACTATCATTTATAGCTTTGAAGTTATCTAGATCTATCATCAGTAGTCCCAAGCCACTTCTTTCTTGCATAATCTCAGGCATTTCTTTTTCCATTACTTCCATCATACCCTGACGATTATAGTGACTGGTCAGGGCATCTTTGAGAGCCCTATCTTTAAGTTCCGCCGATATCAGGCTATAGGGCACCTCAATCCCCTGTGCTACCACGCCTGAGTAAATCACGTAATAGGAAATCACTTTAAGTATATGTCCTAACATGTTGGCAATCCCGTAAACATCCGTATAGAGAGTAAAAGCAAGCTCAGATACAGCCGTAATTACCATGGCTGTTCTTACGGCCTTAAGGGCACCCTGCTCACTACGGTCCTTACGTAAGTGCAGCGTATAGGCACTACCAAGAAGAAGGAAAATAATCACATACTCGCTTAGCACTTTGAAGGCTGTAAGCCCTTGGCCTTCGACAAAGCAGCTAGGGAACACCCGAAAAACCATTATACTGAGCAGTAAACAAACCGTCACCAAATTGTATGCTATGGTTGTGAGCCTGCGGTTGATCTGTTCCCGTGGTAAGAACAGGACAATAAAAAGGGACACCGCCTCTACAAAGCGCCCCGCGATCCATAGCTGAGTCGGGATATCAGCTCCAAAAGCCGGGAATACCCCCATCCCTTTATATGTGAGCAAGTGACTGAAATCCAAAACAGCGACATGGAAGTAGGCTATGCCCAAGAAGAGAAACGTAGTGTTTCTAGAGTACTGGTAGGTACGGGTGGCCAACACATATATTAGGGCTGCTACAACAATGGCAAAACCTTCCACTAAAGCATGGAAAAGGAGGTAATTAGCTTGTGCCACGACGTACAGAACAACACTAGCAACAGACAATAGCGATAGGATAATCCAAACCCCCATTCCACGTAATCCCCGCGGGTCATCCTAGGCGACGGCTGTCGGCTCTGTGTCCGTATAGGGAGATGCCGTACTGTTCTGACTTTTTGCAAGAAACGCCTAGGGTTCCTACTGGGGCAGCAGAACCTACTCCATGCCCCAAATGACAAGCTTGACTACGTAGTTATGTATTTGACTCCAGATGAGCCGATCCTTTAGAGAATCCCTTACCTGACGGTCCCACGTTTGGGTGGAATAGTATGCCGAATCAACCATAAAAGTTCTTCCTGCAGCATGCGGTCTTCCAGGGCCGTGCGGATGATGGTTAGAGTAATTACCACGATAGATGGGATCACTACCCAATACGAGCTGAAGAAAACTGACGCCGCAATCCATGCCAATATGCCACCTGCATACCCCGGGTGCCTCACCACTTGGTACGGACCAGCACTGACAACGATATCGCCGCGATCAGCCTGGATACGGACATGGGACGAGAAGAACCGATTGACCACCATCGCCCAGGTAGCGATCATGTCTTCGCTCCTTATCTAGTTTAAGGCTCCAACCAGCCGCCCAACCGGTCTGACCCACTAATTCCGGGTATTGCTCCCCTCGCACTGTTGCTCATGAACGCTTGATGAAACTGGTCAGTACATCCCTCTCAGGAGCTCTCCACCACAGCGAGTATTCGCTCTGGACTGCCGTCACTGGCTGGACGGCGTGGGCGCGACGGATAGTCTCAGCGCTTGCTTCAGAAAGCCCAAAGTGCTTGACC
>JAAYSL010000031.1 GCA_012518315.1 Bacillota bacterium
ACGAAGATGATTAGCCAAACTGTGCATATGGGTTTGCTCTTTGATTTCTATGGTCAGCTCTTGACTGATAAACAGCGCCTGTTCTTTTCCCTATACCATCAGGATGATCTGTCTTTGGGCGAGATCGCCGAGCAGTATGGTGTAACCCGGCAGGCCGTCTATGATACTCTTCGTCGCTCGCAAAACACCCTCATGGATTTCGAAGAGAAGCTCGGACTAATCAAACGATCGGGAAAACAACGGGTGCAGTTAGAGATGATTCAAACAAAGCTTGCGGATCTAGGGAAGATGTTGTCCCACGAGAAGGCAAGCGGGGCTTGGCAAGAGCAGCTGGCCGAGCTAGAGAATCTGGTGGCGCAAGTGATCGAGGATATATAGATCTTCCACCTCTCGGATAGGAAGCTGTGTGGGCGGGATCTGCCCCAAGTAGATTATGGTTAGGGAGGGCCCAGGATGGCGGTTTTCGGTAATCTAGCAGACAAACTCCAAAGGACACTGGGAAAGCTCCGGGGGAAGGGTAAGTTAACTGAACAAGATGTCAAAGAGGCCCTGCGAGAGGTGCGGTTGGCCCTTCTAGAGGCTGATGTAAACTTCAAAGTGGTAGGGGAGTTTACGGCTCGGGTGCGTGAGCGAGCAGTGGGGCAGGAAGTTATGGCTTCACTGACACCGGCTCATCAGGTGATTAAGATCGTGCATGAGGAGCTCACCGAGCTAATGGGAGGCACTCAAAGTAAGCTGGAATTGGCCTCTAAACCACCGACGGTTGTGATGTTGGTGGGATTGCAGGGGGCGGGAAAGACAACCAGCGCAGCTAAGCTCGCCAACCTACTGCGCAAACAAGGGCACCGTCCCCTTTTGGTGGCAGGAGACGTTTACAGGCCAGCAGCTATCAAGCAGCTCCAGGTCTTGGGAGAGCAATTGCAGGCCCCAGTGTTCACTCTGGGGGATCAAGTAAGCCCTGTGGATATTGCTAAAGCCTCTGTGGAACACGCCAGGCGCCATGCCAATGATATTGTGCTTTTGGATACTGCCGGTAGATTGCACATCAATGAGGAGCTCATGGCAGAGCTTGAGACCATTGATCAAGCTGTATCACCAAAACAGGTGTTGTTGGTGGTAGATGCCATGACCGGTCAGGATGCTCTGAATGTTGCCAACAGTTTCAATGAAAACCTGGATATCGATGGAATCATTCTGACCAAACTAGATGGTGATGCTCGAGGCGGTGCAGCCTTATCTGTTAAGGCAGTTACTGGAAAACCGATTAAGTTTGCCGCTACTGGTGAAAAGCTTGATGCCTTAGAGCCATTTTACCCCGACCGAATGGCTTCTCGCATCTTGGGTATGGGAGATGTTCTGACCTTGATCGAAAGGGCTGAAGCCCAGATCGATGAGGAGAAGGCTCGGGAGATGGCAGACAAACTCCGGACTGCCGATTTCACCTTTGAAGATTTCCTTGATCAGCTTGAACAGGTAAGAAAGATGGGGCCACTAGATCAGCTTTTGGATATGCTGCCAGGAGTCCCAGGCATGAAGGGCCTGCAAGGGATGCAGGTAGATGAGAAACAGTTCAGCCAAGTGGAAGCCATCGTTAGATCAATGACAGTAGAGGAGCGCTTGCGCCCGGAGATTATTGATGGCAGCCGGAAACGGCGCATCGCCAATGGCAGTGGTACCAAGGTGCAGGATGTAAACAGATTGCTTAAGCAATTTAGCCAAACCCGTCAGATGTTGCGACAATTGGGAGCCTTGGACAAGAAGGCGCGCCGCAAGCGGGGAGGCCCCTTTGGTCTGTTTCGTTAGACCAAGGCTATCCAGATGATAACCAAGGATCGCTACACGACCAGACAGGCGAGACTCGGTTAATCACTGAGCGGCAAAGGGAGTATGGCTCTCTGGGCCCTCAGCATAGACAAAACTAGGAAGGGAGGAGGTTCTACTTTATGGCTGTAAGGATTCGTCTTAAGAGAATGGGTGCCAAAAAAAGGCCTTTTTATCGACTGGTGGTAGCTGATTCACGAGCGGCCCGAGATGGTAGATTTATCGACACTTTGGGCTATTATGACCCCTTGGAAGAACCGGCGAAAATCGTGGTTGATGAAGAAAAGGCCATTGATTGGCTGCAAAAAGGTGCCCAGCCCTCGGATACCGCCAAGTACCTGCTTACCAAAGTGGGAGTCATGGACAAGTTCACGGCATTGCGCAAAGAGGCGCAGTAGGAGGGCATCAAAATGAAGGAACTTGTTGAGTTTATTGCAAAAGCTCTGGTTGACGAGCCGGAGGCAGTTCAGGTGAGCCAAGTGGAAGGCGAGAGATCCTTGATTCTAGAGTTGCGGGTGGCACCAGATGATATGGGTAAAGTCATCGGCAAACAGGGGCGGATTGCCAAGGCCATTCGTACAGTGGTAAAGGCGGCGGCCACTAAAGAAGGCAAAATGGTTCACGTGGAGATTATCGACTAGCTCGGTAGACTTTGTCCTCGGTGGGGTTTGCTGCTGCTACTGGTTTCGGGGAGGTGATGGCATGGACAAAATCACCATCAATCGACCAGTTGTTTGGAAAGCTGTGGTTACTGACCAGTTAAGAAAAGAGTTAGGTCAGGAATTGGAGCGGGCCATCAACCGTTTAGATATGGAGATTCAACAGTTAGAGTTTCAAGCTAAGCGGGTTCTTCCGGATCTAGAAAGGCAGAACCTAAAGCGAGCCATGGATATGCGCCAACAGCTCGAGGATGAGAAGCAGAAACGCCGTCAAGCCCGGGAACGTCTGGCTGAGCAGATGCAGGATGTAGCTAATCTGGAGACAGGTGAAGAGATAGCCCGAGGCACATTGGAGGGCTTAACGGATGTCTCTGTTGGAGATGACCTTACGAGAATACTCTATGCGGAGATAGTCACCAAAGATGGCATAGTAGTGGAACTTAGGGAAGGAAGACTCAAGCCGTGAAGGATGCAAGGGATTGGGTGGTCATTGGTGAGATCACCAGACCCCATGGCATCAAGGGTGCTGTGAGGGTGACCGTGCATACCGACTATCCAGAGCGCTTTGATTCTCTGTCCCAGGTGTATATCATGCCAGCAGGTGGTGGTTTGCCTCGGGAAGTGAGCTTTGCTCTAGTCGGACGCCACAAACAACAGCTGATTTGTTGCCTTGAAGACGTCTCGTCCCGGGAGGCGGCAGAAAAGCTTAGAGGAATGCTGCTAGTGATTCCCAGGGATGAAGCGATCAAGTTACCCCCAGACCACTATTATATCTTTGAACTTGTGGGCCTTGCTGTTTATACTGAAGATGGCAAACACCTGGGAAGGCTAAAAGAAGTGCTACAGCCTGGGGCCAATGACGTCTATATTGTAGAAGCCGAGGCTTTAGATCGTGAGATCTTACTACCGGCCATCAAAGATGTGATCATCTCGGTAGACCTTGCCAAAGGCCAAATGTTGGTTAGGCTACTCCCGGGGTTATTGGATTTGTAGCGGGAGGTGCCAAACTAATGCGGATTGATGTACTCACATTGTTTCCGGAGATGTTTCAAGGTCCTTTAGAGACCAGTATCATTGGGCGGGCCCAAGCTGCTGGAATTGTCGATATACAGCTTTGGAATATCCGGGATTTTGCAACTGACCGACACCGGCAAGTAGATGATTATCCCTTTGGTGGGGGAGCGGGCATGGTGATGAAGCCCGAACCGGTATTTCGGGCTGTTAGGCATGTGCTAGGCGAGGATGCGGCTCCGGTAATCCTCATGACACCCCAAGGTGAGGTGTTTAGCCATCAATTGGCAGAGAAGCTAGCTAAGGAGAAACGGTTGCTGCTGATTTGCGGCCACTATGAAGGGCTCGATGAACGGATCCGGGAGCATCTGGTGACTAAGCAGATCTCCATTGGTGACTACGTGTTAACAGGAGGAGAGCTGCCAGCCATGGTAGTGATTGACGCCGTGGTGCGATTCCTGCCTGGGGCTTTGGGGGAGGCTACTGCGGTCTGGACAGATTCCTTTGCCCAGGGGCTTTTGGAATATCCCCAATATACGCGGCCCCGGGGTTTTGAAGGCATGGAGGTACCCGAAGTCCTGCTGAGCGGAGATCATCAGAGGATTGCCGACTGGCGACGTCGGGAGTCATTGCGGAGAACTTGGCAACAACGTCCAGATCTCATTGCCAAGCTAGATCTTGACGAAAGAGATCGGGAGCTATTGGCAGCCATTCAACAAGAACAGAACAAATCTGATAATAGGTTGGACTAGGCTGGAAAGAAGGGAGGCAGAAAGCCATGGATATCCTACAAGTCATTGAGAATGAGCAGCTGAAGACGGATATTCCCGAATTCCGACCAGGAGATACCGTGAGAGTTCATGTTAAGGTCGTGGAAGCCGAGCGGGAACGGATTCAGGTTTTTGAAGGTGTCGTGATTGCCCGCTCCGGTGGTGGTGTAAGGGAAACCTTTACTGTGAGGAAGGTTACACAGGGAGTGGGTGTAGAAAGGACGTTCCCGTTACATTCACCGCGGGTAGACAGAATCGAGGTCGTGCGCCGGGGTCGAGTGCGGCGGGCGAAGCTGTATTATTTGCGTCAGCGAGTGGGTAAGGCGGCTCGAATTAGGGAGAGGCGCAGTTGGTAAAATCGCTGCAGAAGGAAAAAAGGGACTAGGGTAGTCCCTTTTTTCAGCAATTTACCGTTGAAGGGAGCACATGGAAATGGTTGCAGAGAAGTCAGAGCTGCGCGAATATCTAGAGGCCTTCGGTATCGCCATCGTTCTGGCCTTATTCATTATTACCTTTATCGCCCAATCGTTCGTAGTTCAGGGACGTTCCATGGAACCAACCCTACACAATGGTCAGCGGCTTTTGGTTGACAAACTAACCTATCGATTTCGACCTCCTGCCGCCGGAGAGATAGTGGTCTTCCGCTATCCTGCCGATCCCAGACGCAAGTTTATTAAGCGAATTATCGGAACACCTGGTGACGAAGTCATGATCAGGGATACCGTAGTTTATGTCAATGGCAAACCGCTGGATGAGCCCTATATTAATGCACCTACATATGGCGATTGGGGGCCACGTAAGGTTCCGGCGGGCCGATACTTTGTTCTGGGAGATAATCGCAATAACAGCGATGACAGTCGATTTCCCGATGTGGGTTTTGTTGATCGCAGCTTGCTGATGGGTAGAGCAATAGCTAGCTATTGGCCTGTAGGAACGATGGGGATTATTCGTGTACCAGAGTCTTTTGGTAGATAGTCTGCAATGTAATACGTGGAAGGAATGCAAAGATGATGCAGGTCAATATTCAGTGGTATCCCGGCCATATGGCCAAGACCAAACGGGAGCTACGGGAGAACCTAGCCGTAGTTGACATGGTCCTAGAGGTAAGGGATGCCCGCATCCCTTCAAGCAGCCATAATACCGATTTGGCTAAGCTAGTTGCAGGTAAGCCTGTGATCACTATCCTAGCTAAGGCAGATCTTGCCGTGCCAGAGCTTACCGCTGCCTGGCAACAAGCCCTGGAGAAAGAGAGACTGCCCACGGTGGCCATGGATCTAGGGTCCGGTCAGGGCCAGAGAGAACTGGAAAAAATGATCAGCTCCCAACATCAGGCAGTTAGCCAGCGGTTACAAAAACGAGGTAGGCAAAGGCGGAGCTTGCGTGGGTTAGTTGTTGGTGTGCCTAATGTAGGAAAATCCACTTTAATCAATCGCCTGGCTAAACGCCGAGTAGCCAGAACCGGTGCTGAGCCCGGTGTGACCCGGGGAAAGCAGTGGGTGCGAGTAGGTGATTGGCTGCAGCTGATGGATGTACCAGGAGTGCTTTGGCCCAAATTCGAAGATCCCCATACTGGCTTTTACCTAGCTATCACTGGGGCAATTAGTGATGATGTTTTTGATTATGTGAGGGTCAGCTGGCTGCTGGCGGAACTTATCGCTAAAGAGCGTCCTCGGGCTCTTCAAGATAGGTATGACCTAGATACCCTGCCCCAAGGTGGGGCAGCCACCTTGGAAGCTATTGGCAGGCGGCGAGGCTTTCTTTTGTCTGGTGGTCGCATTGACGGGGAGAAAGCCGCCTTGCTTCTGCTTAGGGAATTTCGTCAAGGCCTACTTGGCCCCTTCACCCTCGATTTGCCCCCGAATTTCTAGGAAATACTTGACAATTTGTCACTTCCAGCAGGGAAGTGTTGGATATAATCGAATAGAAAAAAGGATGAGGACAGTGTTGTCTTTTGGGTGATACAATGTTGGCTGAAGAAAGGTGGCAACAAGAAGCCGTTGCCCGAAGCAAGCGACTTTATCGGTTTAGGCGAGTACTGTATAAGCGCGGCTACCACACCATAAGCGGCATCGATGAAGCAGGCAGGGGGCCTTTAGCTGGGCCGGTGGTGGCCGCGGCGGTGATACTCCCCCCAGGGGTCGCTCCTTTCGGTCTTAATGATTCGAAACAGCTGACCCAGATCCGTAGGGAAAAGCTTTACTCAAAGATTCAGGAAGAAGCTGTGGCTATTGGCGTTGGCATGGCCGAGCCGCAGGAGATCGATAGCATGAATATCCACAAGGCCACCTTAGCGGCCATGTATCGAGCGGTGGCGGCATTATCACCACTACCGGATTTTTGTCTAGTGGATGGCAGGTTTGCCATTCCGGGACTGTCTAGCCCCCAACGGGCCATTGTGGCTGGTGACAGCCGCTCAGATGTAGTGGCTGCAGCCTCAATCATCGCCAAGGTTACCCGGGATCGCCTGTTAGTGGAGCTAGACAGTACATATCCGCTTTATGGTTTTGCTAAACACAAAGGTTACCCAACTAAGCAGCACTTGCAGGCACTGAAAGAGTACGGCCCTTGCCCTATACATCGGTATTCCTATGCCCCGGTGCGGCTGGCAGGGCTCGATGCTACTTTGGCAAGAGGTGATAGTCATAAAGATCGTACGGGTTGAAAACCTTGAAGCCGGCATGCAGCTTGCCCAGGCGGTTTACAGCGCTGAAGGCAAGATCTTGCTCAATGCAGGAGTCATTCTTAAAGATGCTTACATAGCCCGTCTGAAAGCCCTTGGCTTTCCCGCAGTTTATGTTGGCGATCCAAAAGAAGCGGAAGCCATTCCTGAGGTCATCTCCAGTAATACCAGGCGGCGAGCCATCACCCTGGTTAGAGAGAGCTTTACAGAGATAAAATTCGGTGGAACCCTAAACCTACAACCCATTCAAGAGGTAGTTAATACTATCGTAGATGAGGTTGTGCTTAGTCGTGAGGTGACCATCGCTCTGACTGATATTCGCCGTCATGATGATTACACTTTTGGCCATTCGGTTAATGTCTGTGTTCTATCTGTTATGATGGGGATAGCTCTAGAATTGGACGGCCTGACTCTCCGGGAACTGGCCATGGGAGCAATGCTTCATGATGTGGGCAAGACCAGGATACCAGATCAGATATTGCTTAAGCCTGCCCGCCTAACACCTAGCGAATGGCAGGAGATGCAACAACATACCCGCTACGGGTTTGAGGTTCTACGGGGATGTGCCGAGCTATCCACCCGTGCTGCCCATGTGGCGTACCAGCACCATGAACGGATGAATGGTGCTGGCTATCCCCGGGGTCTGGAGGATGATGGTATTCACCTGTTTGCTAGAATCGTGGCAGTGGCTGATACCTATGATGCCATGACTTCTGATCGGGTATATCGCAAGGGAGTCACTCCCTTTGAAGCGTTGAAAACCATTAAATCCTCAAGGACACGGGATCTTGATCCCGGCGTGGTAGACATTTTTTTGGCTAACGTGGTTCCCTATCCACCAGGGTGCAAGGTAAGACTGGATTCAGGTGAGGTAGGCATGGTTATCGGGTCAAAGGGCCAAGACTCACTGCTTGTCAAGGTCGAGTATGATGCCCTGGGTCGACAGCTTAGAAAACCAACTGAGATCGAACTCCGTCGCCATGCAGGTCGGAGGATCACGCAGGTGCTTTAGGTTCCTTCAGTGTAAGGTGGGATGCCAAGAAATAGCATGTAAGAGGGGGAGAAAGGGGGCGATAGACCGCTTCCTTAAGCCTCTGATTTACGGATTAGGTGGTTTGGTTTGCATGAATTCTAGACAGAAAGGTGATCGGTATGAGTTGATTGCCACCCGTTACCTTTGTAGGCGCGGGTACAAGATCCTCACCCGCCAGTACCGCTGTCCCTATGGTGAAATTGATCTGGTCGCCATGGATGGCAAGGTTATAGTTTTTGTTGAGGTGAAAGGGCGCCAAAGCACAAGATATGGGCTTGCCCAAGAAGCAGTTGACCGAAGAAAGCAAAGACGTATCTGGCGCTCGGCCCAGCATTTCCTTTGGTCACAAGGAAAGTCTCAGTACCTTTGTCGTTTTGATGTGATTGCTATCCAGGAACCAATCTTGGGCCAACACGAGATCCAACATATCGTGGGGGCCTTTGATGGGTGGGATTGATAGAAGCCTTCTGGCAGGAATAGATGCTGCGTAAAGCGAACCATACAGTGTCACCGGTTCTTTGCCCCCAGAGGTAGGGTCAAGGAAAGGTGGCTTTTTTAATGATTGCCCGAGTTAAGGCCGCCACGGTCTTAGGGATAGAAGGTTTCCTAGTTGATGTAGAGGTGGATCTGTCTCGGGGGCTTCCGGGATTTGATATCGTCGGGCTACCAGATGTGGTAGTTCGGGAAAGTCGTCAACGAGTGAGGGCGGCACTGAAAAACTCAGGTTTTAGCTTTCCCCTGCAGCGTCTGACGGTGAATCTGGCTCCAGGTGACCTTCGCAAAATGGGTTCAGCTTTTGATCTGGCAATCGCCCTGGGTATTCTTGTCGCTTGTGGAGTCTTGGAACCAGAGCACATAGACGGTATTCTGGCCTTGGGAGAGTTATCTCTGGACGGAACCCTGCGGGGTGTGCCGGGAGTCCTACCTATGATCAGAGCCGCGGAGCGTGACGGGGTTTCTCGTATTCTAGTTCCTGTTGAGAACGAAGAAGCCGCCGGTCTGATAACTGGTGTCAAGATTGGCATTGTCAGTCACTTGCGAGATGCTGTCGCAGTACTTGAAGGGAGAAAAGAGTTTGTCCATCCCAAGCCAGTCCACTTTGATCTAGAACAGAAAGCAGATACAGACTTAAGTGAAGTGCGTGGTCAGCATGCCGCCAAAAGGGCCTTGGAGATAGCGGCAGCCGGTCGCCACAACCTACTTTTGCTCGGGCCTCCAGGCTGTGGCAAGACACTTTTGGCCCGGTGCTTGCCTGGCATATTACCACCTTTGTCCCAAGATGAAGCGCTGGAGGTGGCCGAGATATACTCTGTGGCCACAGGACAGGCACAACTAAGACTAAGCCTAAACCGACCCTTTCGCAGCCCCCATCATTCTTCCACTATCGCTGGGATGATTGGAGGTGGGGCACAGCCGCTACCAGGTGAAGTGACCTTAGCCCATCAGGGTGTGTTGTTTCTGGATGAAGCCACTGAGTTTCCCCGCTCTGTTCTGGATGTCTTGCGGCAACCCTTAGAAGATGGTGTAATATCCTTAGTTCGCCATGGATATAGTATTGCCTACCCATCAAGTTGTCAGTTGGTATTGGCCGCTAATCCCTGCCCATGCGGTTTCTTAGGCTCCAAAGTAAAAGAATGCGTCTGTAGTGGACGTGAGCTTTCATCCTACCGTCGGAGGCTATCCGGGCCTTTGCTAGACCGAGTAGAGCTGCAGGTTTGGATGGGTGCTTTGGAAGCTAGTGATTATGCCACTTTTGGCGAACCTTCCCATGTAGTAAGAAAGCGGGTCAGGGGGGCATGGCGGCAGAATAGCGCTGCAGTCAGCAAGACGGAACAAACTATTTCAAAGAACGCAATAGCTGTGCTGGAGGCGGCCATCGAGAGATTCCAACTCTCAGCCAGGGCGGTGTCAAGGATCCGGCGAGTGGCTTGGACTATTGCCCGTTTAGATGGTCGAGACTCCACCCAGGCGGCCCATATGGCTGAAGCCTTAACTTATCGCCTTGCTCTTTAGTTGGAAGTTGGAATCTGGGGGACTGTGTGTTGCTCCTGGTAGTTGATGACCGGGATATGAAGCCTAGCTTTAAGCCATGCTAAAGCAGACGGCAACCCTGCCAGAAGCAGCGCCTTCAGAAATGCATCTTGCAGATAAAGCCAGGTGGAGAAAGTGGTTGGAAGTGTCGCAACCCGGCGAAAGGGAGGACAACCTTGGGATATGACCAGAATTTAGGCAAGACCAAAATATATAGTTGCCCTATCTGTCAGGCCGATACTCCCCATTTGATTAAAGGACAGAAAGGTGAGACCTTCGCTCTGCTCTGCGGCAATTGTGGTACAGGTTCATTGGTACAAAGTGATGAATTGAGCCTTTATCAGTTGCATTGGGAGGAAGAACTAAGGCAGATCCTGGGGAGTTTGGAACAGGGCTTAGATGATGAGCGGCATCCAGATTAGACAAGGGGAGGGGAGTGGGGATGCTAGCACGGATGTATCTTTGGGGTCTAAGTATCTTGCCACATTTGGGCAGTGTTACTATTCGGCGTTTGGTAAAAGCCATGGGCAGTGAGGCAGCTGCTTTTCATGCCACCAGAGCAAAGCTTGGGGCATATGCCAATCTTGGTGCAACACAGGTAGAGGCCATCGTCGAGGCCCGAGCTACGTTGGATCTTCGGTCTGAATGGGAAAAACTGCACAGACAAGGCAATGTAAGATTAGTCACATGGCTTGATAGTGATTATCCCTCTCGGCTACAGGAGATCTATGATCCACCACCTGTGCTATACTATCGGGGAGAGCTAGCTTGCCTACAGCACCCTACGATAGCTATAGTGGGACGCAGAAGGCCTACCCCCCGGGGGCTTGGTTGGGCTCGCCGACTAGGGCGGGATCTTGCGGCAAGTGGGATTACAGTTGTTAGTGGACTAGCTTTGGGAATCGATGCCGCCGCCCATGAGGGTAGCATGCAGACAGGCAAGACAGTGGCGGTATTGGGGACAGGCCTAGATATTACTTACCCTAGGAGCAATCGGGGGTTAGCTTTGGAGATCGCCCGTCAAGGTGTGCTGCTTACGCCATTTCCTCTAGGAACAATGCCCCGGCGAGGGAACTTCCCGGCCCGCAATCGGATTATTAGTGGCTTGTCTATGGGTACTATCGTAGTGGAGGCAGGGGAGCGAAGTGGTGCCCTGATTACTGCCGCAATGGCAGTTGAACAAAATCGCGATGTCTATGCCATCCCCGGTGATCCTGGGGATGTAGGGGCACAAGGCCCCAATAGGCTGATTCAAGAAGGTGCCAAACTAATTAGGGGTGCCCAAGATGTACTAGATGAGATGCAGCTTAGTCGTCAACTCATATTGCCTCTTCCGGAGCTGGATTCTGCAAAAAGCCATGTGGGCGTCAGTGATGTTTCTCGAAAGCTGCTGGAGCATCTATCAGAGCCACTGCATGTCGATGATTTGGTGGCAAGGACGGGAATTGCGGTTTCCTGTGTGAGTAGTTCACTACTACAGTTAGAACTAGCGGGGCTTGTGGAAAAGCTGGATGTAGGGGTGTTTCAGCGGGTTGGTTAGGGGGTTATAGTTGCATAATCAAAGAGGATAATGTTTACAAGGTCTGTCCTAACGAATATAATAAAGGCAAATGTCCAAAGAAGAGGGGGCAGGCCATTGCAGCGAGTCATAGGTATCATCCAAAAGCTAATCGCCAAAGTGATAGACACCGATGAAGAATCAATTAGTGGTCCGGAGCTGGTGGCGGTGTTGATGGCAGAAGGATATGATTCAGACGAAATAGAACAGGCCTTGGCCCTGATTTTCTCCTTGCCAGATATGATTCAGGCTGGAACTCGGGAGGTCAGTTACCCTGCCTGGAGCAATTCCATGCGGGTGTTTACACCCGAGGAAAGGGTTAAGTTGGATCTAGAGGCTCAGGGGTATCTGCTTGGCCTGGTCGGGGCTAAGTTGCTTGATCAGGTGGAGCTTGAAAATGTGTTGGAAGAAGCCGTGGCTCTACAGACGTCGGAGGTTGGTATTAGCGAACTCCAGTGGATTGTAGGGCGGGTTGTTGAAGATGATATCAGGTCATTCTTGTTATCCACCGCCCCCGTGGCCTCATCAGATAAGAAGGCGAGTAATTGGTGGAACTGATCGGCAATGAGTGTAGGAAGGGTGGTACGCACAAGCCACCTCTATATTGTCTTGTGGGGGCTAACCAAGAGAGGGGTTAGCCCTTATGTTGGATATCCTCAGGGAGGGCAGAAATGTGGCTAAATCTTTGGTGATTGTGGAATCCCCGGCTAAGGCTAAGACAATTAGCAGATTTTTAGGAAGGAATTATACCGTAAAGGCCTCAGTAGGTCATGTGCGGGATCTCCCCAAGAGCCAGTTTGGAGTGGACATAGATAACGGGTTTCAGCCCAAGTATATTACAATTAGGGGCAAAGGGCCCATCTTAAAAGAGCTAAGAGATGCCGCCAAAAAGTCGGACAGCGTCCTGTTTGCTACTGACCCTGATCGGGAAGGAGAGGCCATTTCCTGGCATCTGGCCGAGGCTTTGCAGGTGACTGGAGATGGAGCTTGCCGTGTCGAATTTCACGAGATTACCGAACAAGCTGTCAAGAAAGCTATAAAGGAACCACGTCCTATCAATCAAGACTTGGTGAATGCACAACAAGCCCGCCGGATACTAGATCGGGTGGTTGGGTATAAGCTTAGTCCCTTGCTTTGGGCAAAGGTAAAAAAGGGGCTTAGTGCTGGGCGAGTGCAGTCGGTGGCTGTTAGGCTTATTTGTGATCGAGAGGCGGAAATCGATGCCTTCCAGCCTGAAGAGTATTGGTCCATTGTGGCCGATCTGCAGTCGGCAGGTGAGTCAGATCCGAAAAAAGGTGTTTTCACTGCCAAACTCCATCAGGTAGGCGGAAAGAAGGCAGAGATCAAGAATCAACAAGCAGCCGAAGCGATAGTAAAGAGTGCCGCCCAGGCAGAGTTTGCTGTCCAATCAGTGGAGCGAAGGGAGCGACGGAGAAATCCAGCTGCACCCTTCACAACTAGTAGTCTACAACAGGAGGCTTCTCGAAAACTGGGTTTCACCGCCCGGCGTACCATGCGGGTGGCACAGCAACTCTATGAAGGACTGGATGTAGGTTCTGAAGGAACCGTGGGTCTAGTCACCTATATCCGTACCGATGCTACGAGGGTGGCTCCCGAAGCCCAAGCGGCGGCGAGAAAGACCATTGAGGAGCTTTATGGCAAAGAATACCTCCCATCCAAACCGCCGGTATACAAAATGCGGGCCGGGGCCCAGGCTGCCCATGAAGCCATTCGTCCAACTTCCATGCAGAGACGACCAGAAGATGTCAAACAATTTCTTACCCGAGACCAGCAGCGTCTCTATCGCCTAATCTGGGAACGCTTCATCGCCAGTCAAATGGCACCAGCCATTTACGATACAGTAACCGTCAATGTCAAGGCGGGACATTATCTGTTTCGAGCCAGTGGCAGAACAGTCAAGTTCCCAGGCTTCATGGCCCTTTATATCGAGAATACCGATGATGGCGAAAATACTAATGGGGAAGATGGAACTTTGCCAGAGTTGACCAAGGATGAGATCCTAAGGCTCTTAGAGCTAACCCCCAATCAGCACTTCACTCAACCTCCACCCCGGTACTCGGAAGCTATGCTGGTAAAAACCCTAGAGGAATTGGGGATTGGCCGACCGAGCACCTATGCTCAGATCATTGATACCATCCGGCGGCGGGGCTATGTAGTGATTGAAGAAAAGCGCTTTTGGCCAACGGAATTAGGTTGTATTGTCGTAGAGCTTCTGAAGGAGCATTTTCCCAATATAATTGATGTAGAGTTCACTGCCAATATGGAAGGTCGCCTAGACCAGATCGAGGAAGGCCAAGAAGATTGGGTTCAGGTGCTTACGGAGTTTTGGGGGCCCTTTGAGGTAGAGTTGAAGCGAGCAGAGCTACACATGGAAGAAGTGGAGATCGCTGAGGAAGAGACAGACGAGGTCTGTGAGAAATGCGGTCGCAATATGGTGATCCGCCAAGGGCGCTACGGTCAGTTCCTTGCCTGTCCGGGATTTCCCGAGTGCCGCAACACTAAGCCATTGCTCAAGGAGATTGGGGTAGTTTGCCCCCAGTGTGGAGGTCAAGTAGTCGAGCGTACAACCCGGCGAGGAAGGACTTTTTATGGATGTGCCAACTACCCCAAGTGCGAGTTTACTAGCTGGCAGCGGCCAGTAGGCAAAGATTGCCCTCAGTGTGGTCAGTTTATGGTGCTTAAGGCACGGCGCAACCAAGACCCACAAGCTGTCTGTTCCAATAAGGAATGTGGTTATCAGGTGGAACTGGTGGAGGAAGCCTAGATTTCATCGGGAGGGAAAGCACGTGGATATTCGATCGACCACGATTATCGGTGTGCTGCGAGACGGTAAAGGTGCCTTGGCCGGAGATGGTCAAGTAACCTTAGGCGAGAAAGTGGTCATGAAGCACGGGGCCAAGAAGATCAGGCGGCTCTACCACGGACAAGTGTTGGTGGGGTTTGCCGGGGCTACTGCTGATGCCTTTACATTGTTTGAACGGTTTGAAAGTAAACTAGAGCAGTTTAGAGGGCAGCTAACCAGGGCTGCCGTGGAGCTTGCCAAGGAGTGGAGGACAGACCGGGTGTTAAGGCGTCTTGAAGCTTTGATGATCGTTATGGATAGCAAGCAGATGCTCGTCATTTCGGGGAATGGTGATATCATCGAGCCAGATGGCGATGTGGCAGCCATCGGCTCAGGTGGACCATATGCCCAAGCAGCTGCCAGCGCTCTTTTACAGTTTACTGAGTTATCTGCTGCCCAAATCGCTCAAAATGCTTTATCAATAGCTGCTGAAATCTGTATTTTCACCAATGACAAGATCACCCTTGAGGAGATCGGCTGACAAGTGGGGGGCTTTTAGCATGTCTGAGCTAACACCACGGGAGATAGTTAGTGAACTAGACAAGTACATCATAGGCCAGGATAAGGCCAAGCGGGCGGTTGCCATTGCGCTTCGCAACCGGTATCGCCGTAGGTGTTTACCGGAGGAGTTAAAAGAGGAATTGTTGCCCAAAAATATCTTAATGATCGGCCCTACAGGTGTAGGCAAGACAGAAATTGCCAGACGCCTGGCTCGACTGGCAGATGCGCCTTTTATCAAAGTGGAAGCCACCAAGTTCACGGAAGTGGGCTATGTAGGCCGGGATGTAGAATCGATGATCCGTGAGCTAGTGGAGACTAGCGTCCGTATGGTGAAGGCGGAGCGGATGTTGGAGGTAGAAAGCCAAGCGGCCCAGGGTGTCGAAGATCGACTTGTGGATATCCTCATGCCACTGCCTAGCCGAGAGCATGCCTTTAACCCGCTGGAGATGCTGTTTGGTGCTAGAAGGCCCGAGGAGAGCAATGAAGTCGTGGAAGCAGCAGATAGAGAACGGATTCAGCAGGAAAGAAAGGCTGTACGCCGCCGCCTCCGCTCTGGGGAACTAGAGGATAAGATGGTAGAAATTGAGGTTGAGGATAGCACTCCACCGATGCTAGAAGTATTTAGTGGATCCGGCATGGAGGAGATGGGCATCAATCTTCAGGATATGTTTGGTGGCATGTTTCCCAAACGAGTCAAAAGGCGCAAAGTAACCATCCGGGAAGCTAGACGCCTTTTGCACCAGGAGGAAGCCCAAAAACTCATTGACATGGATGAGGTACAGGCGGAGGCCATTTCCCGGGCTGAAAATGATGGGATTATTTTCCTAGATGAAATTGATAAAATCGTGGCCAAAGAGGGAGGCCACGGCCCTGATGTTTCCAGGGAGGGGGTACAACGGGACATTTTACCTATTGTTGAGGGCTCCACCGTAGTAACCAAGTATGGGCCTGTTAAGACAGATCATATGCTTTTTTTAGCGGCGGGAGCTTTTCATAGCAGCAAACCCTCTGACTTAATTCCTGAGCTCCAGGGGAGGTTCCCCATTAGGGTGGAACTATCAAGCCTAACCGAGTCAGACTTTCGTCGGATTTTGACCGAACCGAAAAATGCTCTGCTCAAGCAATACATCGGCCTTTTGGCGACAGAGAATGTTGGCCTGGAGTTTAGTGAAGGGGCTATCGATGAATTGGCTGCCCTGGCGGTACTGGTTAACGAGAGAACCGAGAATATCGGTGCCAGGCGGCTCCATACCGTTTTGGAGCGGGTTCTGGAGGAGATTTCCTTTGAGGCTCCTGAGCGAGCCGGTACCAAATTCGTCATCGATCGGGAATATGTCACAGAAAAGCTGGCGGAAGTGGTAGAGGATCGGGATCTAAGTCGTTTTATCCTATAACTAGGACTTTTGCTCCAGACCCTCGAAATTCCGCTATGAATTGGGAAGTTAAGGCAGGAATTCATAAGGGAATGTGGAAAAGACTACCTGAAAGACTATTGCCTAGGGCAAACCCATTGAAAGATGGGGACGCAAAGTCACGGGCCTAAAGCCACAAACAGTGGACATGGTAGCCGGACCGCCAATAGACCGAGAAGAGGTATATGCCGGGGTTCGGGTCTAGTGGTTAGAAGACATGACCTGGATCCCGTTTTGCTAGTATCAAGTGTTTGGATTCGTGTGGGTGAGGGGAGGGATGGTAGTGGTTAGACTAGATCTTTTGGGTAGGACAGGCAATTTGTTACATAAATCCTTAGATGCCGAAAGCCTGAGGTTTAAGGTAAGAGCCGACAATTTCGCCAATGTCAATACACCGGGATATAAGCGGCAGGATGTGGAGTTTGAAACCTTCCTGGCGGCCGAACTAGACAAGAAAAGTGGGCAAATGGAATTGAGGAAAACCCATACCCGCCATCTAGATGGTAAGGCAACTGGTTCATCTCCCCGGGTTGTGACAGACAATGCTTCTACCATGCGGTATGATGGTAACAATGTAGATATGGAGCAGGAGATGGTGGCTCTAACAGAGACTGCTGTGCGCTACCAAGTACTGGCCGAGCAGCTGACGCGGCAGATTAGACAGTTAAGGACAGCTATTAGTGAAAGAGTGGGGTAACTAGGCCTATTTGACAGGAGGGATTCGATTGAGCATTTTCCATGCTTTCCGCATCAGTGGATCTGCATTGACTGCTGAGCGGCTGAGAATGGACACTATAGCCAACAACTTGGCAAATGCCAATAGTACCCGCACTGAAGGTGGGGGGCCCTATCAGCGCCAAGTCCCGGTGTTTGCTGCCCAAGCAGCACAGCAGTCTCTGGGCAATGGTTTTCGAGGAGGCGGGGTACGGGTTGTGGGCATTTATGCTGATCCATCACCACCTCGATTGGTGTATGAGCCAGAGCACCCGGATGCCAACGAGGAAGGCTATGTGGAGTATCCGAATGTGAGTATTGTCACGGAAATGGTAGATATGATCAGTGCCACCAGGGCTTATGAGGCGAATATCACCATTCTCAATTCATCGCGGAACATGGCGCAGAAAGCACTGGAGATTGGTCGTGGTTAACCAGATGGAGCCTGACTTCTAGCGGTGTTAATGTCGAGTCACGTCGAAACACAGAGGTGGACAACCATGAGAGTTTCAACCATAATCAGTCAATCGCCGATTTTCTTGCGGGATCTGGCATCTCGTCCGAAAGATGAGGAATTAGCTTTTGCCGGAGCACTAAAGAAAGCACTAGACTCAGTGGACACCCTAGAAAAAGATGCTGAGCGATTGACTGAAGCTTTGATTAGAGGAGAACCTTCGGTGGAGATTCATGATGTTGTATTGGCCGCTGAAAAAGCTCGCCTAGCCCTAGACTTGACGGTTTCCATCCGCAATAAGTTGGTGGAGGCGTATCAAGAGATCATGCGGATGCAGATTTGACGCAGCTCATGATGGTCGGCAGTTCCGCTAAATGAGGGCTGCTGGAATAGGGATGGTGGCGTGTGTGAAGGAGTTTTTCTCCAATCTAGAGGAACAGCTGAGCGATATTTGGAGAGGAATGGACAATTCTCGCCGTTGGTTGGTATTGGGCTTAACGGCGGGAGTCCTCTTTTTCCTCATCTTCGGAATCATACATCTGACAAGGGCAGACTATGTTCCGGTTTTCACCAAGATGCAAGCCGAGGATGCAGCTGAAGTTGTCTCTTTCCTAAAAGACCAGAGCATACCATACCAGATTGGTCAACAAGGTACCGCCGTTCTGGTTCCCCAAGGGAAGGTTCATGAGGTGAGGATGCAGCTAGCTAGTGAGGGTCTACCTCGGGGTGGTGTTGTTGGTCTTGAGCTTTGGGATCACACATCATTGACCGAGACGGATTTTGACCGGCGTATTCGTCTTCTTAGGGCTCTACAAGGTGAATTAACCCGTACATTAATGGGTCTTGAGGCGATAGAAAACGCCCGGGTACATATAGTCCTGCCCGAAAACAGTCTTTTCATTGAAGCGCAGAATCCCGCTACTGCATCGGTTTTCTTGGTACTGAAGCAGGGGCGTATTCTGCAGGATAATCAGATTCGCGGTATAGCCCACCTTGTGGCTAGCAGTGTGGAGGGCTTACTCCCGGAGAATGTGACTATCATAGATAATCGTGGCAACGTACTATCTGATCGTTTGATGGTCAGTTCTGGAGCGGTCAATAGTGGGCAGATACTACAGCAGCTAGAGATCGAGCACAGCTATGAAACCGCTGTGGAACGCAGTATTCAGGCCATGCTGGAACGAGTCTTTGGCTTGGGTCGTGTTGTAGTACGGGTAAAGGCTGATCTCGATTTCAACTATGAGGAACTGCGAGAAAAACGCAGTGAGCCTGTGGTGGGTAGTAGAGGCGTAGTCATCAGTGAGGAAACCCGTAGTGAGACATATCGGGGAACCGGGGGAGGCGGGGTGCCTGGTGTAGCCACTAATGTGCCAGGCTACACATCGCCGGCGGTGACAGGTGAATCGGAGTATGAGAAGCAAGAAGTAACCCGCAATTACGAGATCAGTGTTAGCGAGAAATACAAGGTGAAACCTCCAGGTGAGGTGCGCAACCTATCAGTGGCTGTCTGGGTCGATGGTGAACTCACCGAGGAGCAACGAGAAAGAGTGGTGGCGATGGTCTCCTCTGCTGCTGGACTCCAGCCAGAACGGGGAGACATAGTGCAGGTGGACAGTATGCCCTTTGCAGTTGAGGCCGCTCCTGCCATGGCTTCTGGTGCCTTAGGTAAGGCAGGGATCTGGGACTGGCGGCTGTTTTTGCTAGTGGCGATGGTGTTGCTTCTCTTGGTTCTTGTACTAAGGAGAAGAGCAAGACCAGTAGCCCCTGTGGATGAACCCATACCTGCTGTTGATGTTTTGTTAGAGGATGAGGAAGAGATTCCAGATAGACCACTTTCACCCGAAGAGGAGCGGCGCCTCCGAGTAAGGCGTGAGATTGAGCGCATGGCAGAGCAAGATCCAGAGGGTCTGGCACGCTTAGTCAGGGCCTGGATGATGGAGGAATAGTGCAGGGCTGTGTCGTGTACGGTGAGGAGGGAAAGGGCAAAACCCTTCAGGCTTTGCCAAGGGATTAAAGCCCAAAGGTATGTCAATGAGGTTTTCAGATCTAACGGGAAAGCAAAAGGCAGCCATTCTGCTTATCACATTGGGCCCAGATGTATCTGCCCGGGTGTTTCGCCATCTTAGAGAAGATGAGATTGAGGATCTGACATTGGAGATTGCGGCTTTACCCCGAGTAGAGCCGGAATACAAAGATGCCATCCTAGGCGAGTTTCACGAGCTTTGTCTCGCCAGTGAGTACATGTCTCAAGGAGGCATCGAATACGCCAAAGAGGTATTGGAAAAGGCCTTGGGTGCTGAGCGTGCCCATGAAGTTATTACCAGGCTGACAGCATCACTGCAAGTGCGACCTTTTGATTTTGCCCGTAAAGCTGATCCGGGACAACTGCTTAACTTCATTCAAAATGAGCACCCACAGACCATTGCTCTAATCATGGCTTATCTGCAGCCAGAACAGGCAGGCATAGTCCTTTCGGCATTGCCAGCAGAAAGACAAGCTGATGTTGCCCGGCGGCTAGCTACTTTGGATCGAACCAGTCCCGATGTACTAAGGGAGATTGAGGGTACCTTGGAACGCAAGCTATCTTCCTTTATGATTCAGGATTTTACAGCGGCTGGTGGTCTTGAGGCCACAGTAGAGGTTCTCAACCGGGTGGATAGAGTTACGGAAAGAACTATTATGGATACCTTGGAAGAAGAGGATCCAGAACTAGCCGATGAGATCCGCAAGCGGATGTTCTTGTTTGAGGATATCGTGAAACTTGATGACCGGGCTATCCAACAGGTGATCCGGGAAGTGGATACTAGAGACTGGGCTCTGGCCTTGAAAACAGCCAGTGAGGAAGTTTCAGGTCGCATCTACAAGAACATGTCCAAACGGGCCGGTGATATGCTGAGGGAAGACATCGAGTATATGGGCCCTGTGCGGTTACGGGATGTGGAGGAAGCGCAGCAAAGAGTTGTTTCTACGATTCGGCGCCTGGAGGAAACCGGCGAGATCATTATCTCCCGGGGTGGGGAGGATGAGGTAGTTGTCTAGGATCATTAAGGCGAATTTTCGGCCCGTACTGACCGAAAATGGCTATAGTGAGCGACAGATGAATAGGCAAGCATTCCTATCTCCTGAGCCAAATGGCAACCTGGACACTAACCCACGGGCAGCTATTGTTGATGCAGCAACGGTGATTCGTACTGCCCAAGATCGGGCAGTGAGATTGCTCAATCAGGCAGAGGAGCGGGTGGTGGAGCTGGTTTCGGCAGCAGAAGAACAGACCATCACCATCCAAGAAAAGGCACGGGAATCCGGCCTTGAGCAGGGTTACAGCCAGGGCTATGAGGATGGCTATGGCGCGGGTCTGGCCGCGGCCAAAGCAGCAGCAAAGGCGGAAATGCAACAAGAAATGGCATTGATCAAACAAGTTGCCCGGGAATGTCAGGAGATCCGTAGTCATGCTATTGCTCAGGCAGAACGGGATGTTGTGGTACTGAGCTTGGCCATTGCCGAGAAAATCATTAAGCAAAAGGTTGAGGAACAGCCCGGGCTTACAGCTAACATAATCAAAGACGTTGCTCGGCGGGTGCAAGGTGAAGCAAATGCGGTTATTCGAGTACACCCTACAGTGCTGGAGTCCCTCGGAGAATTGGTCACAGAAGATGAGCTGCCCGCCAATGCCGCGTCAGTCGGATGGGAGTTGGTGGGGGATGCCAGTGTTGAGCCTGGTGGATGCTTGTTAGAGACTGAATTTGGCAGAGTCGATGCTAGTCTAGAGACTAGATTTCTTAGTGTAAGTGAGTCTCTGCTCCAGCTACTGGAGGGCGAGGGAATTTGAAAAGTGGTTTCCCCTTGAAGCGCTACCTAAGAAGGGTTCAGCTCGCTGAGGATGTGAAGGAGTATGGAGAGGTTACCCAGGTGATTGGGCTCACCATCGAAGCTAATGGTCCGAGAGCCAACATAGGAGAGATCTGTGAGGTTTTCGCCACCTCTGGAAAAGGGATTCCCGCCGAAGTAGTAGGGTTTCGTGATCAGCGCCTGATTCTCATGCCCTTGGGGGACATTTCGGGAGTTGGTCCTGGCAGCCTGGTGCAGGCTGGTCGGGGAAGGTTAGTTGCTGAAGTAGGCCATAACCTTCTAGGTAGAGTCTTAGATGGCTTGGGAAGTCCCATGGATGGTAAAGGATCCCTTAAAGGTATTGGTCATTATCCATTGTATAGTCAACCGCCGGAACCACTGGAGCGGCAGCGGATCAAGGAACCTTTATCGGTAGGTGTTAGGGCAATTGACGGCCTGCTCACCTGTGGTAAGGGACAGCGTATTGGGATTTTTTCCGGTAGCGGTGTGGGCAAGAGTACCTTGCTGGGCATGATGGCTCGCAATACAGCTGCAGACATAAACGTGATTGCCCTGGTTGGTGAACGGGGCCGTGAAGTAAGGGAGTTTATCGAGCGGGATCTTGGCCAAGATGGTTTGGCCCGCTCAGTGGTGGTAGTAGCCACTTCTGATCAGCCTGCTTTGATTCGGTTGAAAGGGGCATACACCGCAACCGCCATCGCTGAGTACTTTCGGGATGAAGGCTATGATGTGCTCTTTATGATGGATTCGGTTAGCCGATTTGCGGCGGCCCAAAGAGAAGTTGGCCTGGCTGTGGGCGAGCCACCGGCAACCCGTGGGTATCCACCTTCGGTGTTTGCCGTACTGCCAAAGCTCCTTGAGCGAACCGGTCCAGGCAAGACAGGTACCATTACGGCTTTCTACACCGTTTTGGTTGAAGGTGATGACCTAAATGAACCAGTTTCTGATACCGTAAGGGGGATTTTGGATGGCCATATAGTCCTTACTCGGAAACTAGCTGATAGAGGACACTACCCAGCCATTGATGTATTGGCCAGTGTTAGCCGAGTCATGCCCGAGGTCGTCTCACAGGAGCACCAAAAGGTAGCCATCCAAGTGAAAGAGATGTTGGCCGCGTACCAGGAGATGGAGGATTTAATCAATATTGGGGCGTATAGGAGTGGAAGTAATCCCCGGGTAGATCGGGCCATTAGTCTGATGGAACCAATCAGGAGCTATCTTCGGCAAAGTGTCCAGGAAAGGGCAGCATGGGATGCAGCCCTCACCGGTCTTTTGGAGCTGACAGATGACTGATTGGTGACTAAGCGATTACAGGAGGACAGGGTTTGAGCTCGCATTTCCAGTTTAGTCTTCAGAGAGTACTCGAACTGCGGGAGCGCCTGGAAGAGCAGGCCGCTCAGGAACTTGGACACCTTCAGTCCTTGGAAATCGACGCCAGAAGGACACTTGCTCTACAGGACAGCCAGCGCGGACAACAGCTGAGTGCCTGGCGGGAGATAAGTCAAGGAGTATTGGATATTGGCGAGCTGGAGACTTATCAGCGCTACTTGGAGTTGCTTGATCAAGAGATAAACCAGCAGCGTGCTCTAGTCCAGGAGCTTGAGGCCTCGGTAAGACAGCAGACTGAAAAGTACTTGGCTGCCCGGCGCAAGCGTGAAATGCTGGAAAAGCTCAAGGAAAAGGAATATGCCGAGTATCACCGAGAGCTGTTGGGTAAAGAACAGCGAGAGCTAGATGATATAGCGGCCACAAGATTTATGCAGCGGGAGGCACCTTCCTCGTGAAAAGATGGATTCTTGCAATCTTAATATTACTTATGGCGATAGTCTCGGCTGCCATCATGCTGCAGGCCACTGGAGTCATTAATCTTAAGCCAATGGCGATCCAACGCATGGAAGCTATGCCGGCATTAGCTCCCCATCTACAGATATATCGAGTGGGACTTGCAGCTAGGCAGGAAATTGAGGAAATGGAAGCAAAGATTGACAGGGAAAAGGGAGAACTGATCCAACGGGAGCTAGAATTGGATACCAGGGCGGAAGCTCTGACAGCCAAAGAAAATGAGTTAGCGAGATCCCGAAGTGAATTTGAGCAAGAAAAAGAGGAACTAGTCAAGCTAAAGCAAGAGATAGATGCGGCTCGGGAAGGGTTTTTGGAGCTTGACCGGCTGCGAGCCATTTACTCAGAGATGAAAGGCAAGGATGCCGCCAAGATCATGAGTCAGCTCCGCCCAGAGATGGTGGCTTTCCTCTTGGCGGAGATGGATCCAGAGGTAGCGGGAGATATTCTCAGCAACCTTGATCCGAAAACGGCGGCGGAGATCACCCGTATGGCCCTGACTAACAAGAAATTGCCTTGACAGCAAGGGTACTAGACCCTTGATGGATAAGAGTAAGGCACAGACTAATGTGCCCGGAAGGGAGGTGATGAAAAGATGCTAGCAGATTTGGCGGTGAAGCCTAGCTTACAATCTCAGAATGAAGCTATGCTACCAAAGCAGCCAAGTTTGGGGGAAGGTGCACGTGGCGAAATCGTGTCCTTCAGTGCTGAGCTGGGAGAGGCCATGGGGTCAGGCAAGGGCTTGGCCAGAAGTGAATTGTCCGAGGGCCGGGAGAAATCCACGGTGACCGATAAGTCAGCTGCCCAGTGGAAGGATGACGAAGCCAGGCAAACGAGGCTCCGCCGGGCGAATAGCTTGGGTTATATCGAGCACCCGATCCCTCTAGGGATAATCGGCCAGCTAGCCAATGTGGTGGATCCCAATAGTAGTCTAGAAATGCTACTAACACAGGGCAAAGAACAGCTCGATGGTATGGGAGTGTCGGTGGCGCCGGAAACCCAACTTGGTAAGACAGAGCAGAGGGACGCTGTGGGAATGTGGGGCAATGAGGCAACTCAGATAGTGGTTGATGATGAGGAAACAAGATGTGTTCCAGATATGGATGTGACTTTAACTGGAGACGATGCTTTGTCTCTACCCGGGCATCTCGCAGGTGCTGCAGATTGGGCAGTCTCACAAGCTGTGGGGACATTGAAGAACCCTATTGGAGAAGCTGGGATCTCGACTAGTGGTGATGGGGATGCCATTAGAAGCTATACCGCGGAAAGAGTCATCACCGGCTTTCCTCTGCCGATAGGTTCCACAGCAGACTTAGCGATAGGCTCGGTGCTGGAGGAAGACGCTCTCTTGGCCTTGCTACAAGAAGACCGGGACCCGCTGCAGACCAAGACGGATGATGGGACAGACTCCCATACCAACGGTGACATTGGGCTAGGTAGATCGTCTTTGCTTTCCCCAAAGGTAAGCCCAGCACCCTGGGGCCCGTTCATGGGAAAAGCTGGCGATTCAAGACAATCTGGCAGACCTGTGGGGAGAGCAGGAGATGATGTAGACTTGCTTTCTACCCTATTGGGGCAAGATGCGGCACAGGAAGAAAGCCTAGCTGTCATCCCAAATCATTCGGAGCATCCAGGTGGGGCAGGTCTTGATGCACGGAAGGCCGTGAGCTTAGACAGAACTCAGGTCGAGGAGTGGCTACTTATCGACAAAGCAATGGTGGAGACCATTCCATCAGGAACGCCTTCACTTGAGGACGATGCCGTCATGTCGCGATTTACTTCCTACCAGTATGGACCAGAAGGTGGCTCAGGGAACTTGACCTTAGGGGTAGCTGCTAATGAGCCGGCTCGGGATGACTTAGGGCCTGGTGGCCAGGATGGTACCAGTGACGAGGTAGCCCTAGGGAGTATGAGAGAATCTGCATCCGTGGAACCAAAGGTGGTAGTAGGACAACACTTTGATGTCACAACCGAAGAGTTAGCAGCTCCTCTACAGCAGCAGGGAAGCCTTGAGGAGGTGGCTGGAATCCAGGCGAAGAACGAGAAGTCAAGGCCTACAGAGACCAGCTCGGAACCAAATCAGGGTTTGTCATCGTTGGCTTTTCGCCAGATACGTGTTTCAGTTGCTCCAAAGGGGGAACAGGACAACACCCAGGGTGAAGCACATGCCTTTGAGAATGGCTCAAACATGGCAGAACCAAATGAAGTGCAGTCAGGTCATGAAGTGACAGAGCTCACGCAGTTCCAGACTGCAGGTTTAGAGCGAACAGAGGGTACACCTGAGAAGACAAAGGATGCAACCTTCAATACCAAAGAAGTGACGCGGCTAGAAACCCTTTTGGGAACGTCTTTAGAGCAGTCGCCTTTGGTAGAGGAGGCAGGACGAGGACGCCCTAGCCCTAGTGTTCCTGTGACTGTTAGGCAAGTTGTGGATCAGATCGTCCAGAAGGTTGAGCTAGAGATGAAGGGTGAGTATGGAGAGATCCGCCTGCAGCTAAAGCCAGAGCACTTGGGAGAACTAGAGATTAAGATCGCCACCAACAATGGGGTAGTATCAGCGGCATTCTTAGCTGAGAGCAAAACGGTAAAGGGGCTAATCGAGGCAGGTTTACCCCACTTAAAACAGCAACTCATGCAGCAAGGCCTGAATATCCAGGATGTGTCAGTAGAGGTAGGTGGAGGCAATTCCCATGGGAGACAGTCATACACCGGAAGTGCAGATTCCAACTTATCCGGTGCCTGGTACCAGGGTGGTGCCGGTACTGATACTGTAGGTGTAACTGCCCGGCCGCAGCAATCCCTGTGGGGAAGCACCATCGATTACAGGGCATAGACTTAGGAGGTGAAGTAATGTATGTAGCGAAGGCTGGTACATCACAGTACTATGGCGATGAGGTTAAGACAGCAACGGAACGCAATCAACTGGACAAGCATGATTTCCTAAGACTTCTGACCACACAGCTGAAGCATCAAGATCCTATGAACCCTATTAAGGATCAGGACTTTATCGCTCAATTGGCTCAGTTTACTGCATTAGAGCAGACTCAAAACCTTGCTCAGGTCATGGAGAAGTTCGTAACGAATCAAGAGCGTATGGGGCTCGTGGGCCAGGCAACTAGCCTTCTAGGCAAGGAGGTAGTAGTGATTAACTCCGACACCAACGAGGTGGCCCAGGGGTTGGTAAGTGCCATTCAATTCGCCGATGGGATGCCGCAACTGTATGTAAATGGAAAAGCCTATTTCCTCTGGGAGGTACAGGCCATCCAAACAGCAAGCTAATGAGAACCATTGGGTGAAGGAAGGTGATTGCCTTGACTGACAAGATACCGGGACTTAGGATACCAATCTCACCGCAACCCGTCACAGAACGACGGGCAGGGCAAGTTGCTCGCAAGCAAGTGGATAGCCCCGCATTTCAGGAGGTTCTCCAGCGAGAGCTAGCATCTTCCAAGCTGAAGTTCTCCGCTCACGCGGAAGCAAGACTCCGACTCCGCAGTGTTGAGCTAGGTGAGCAGCAGCTGGCCAAGCTAGAAGAGGCTGTGGAGAAAGCGGCAGCTAAAGGTGCCCGGGAATCTTTGATCGTGATGGAAGGCAATGTGTTTGTGGTAAGTGTAAGAAACCGCACAGTGATCACGGTAGTTGACCGAGCTTCAGCTAAAGAAAACGTGTTTACCCAGATTGATAGTGCGGTGTTGACAGATTGAATCAATCATTGTGATTAACCATCCCGGGGAAAAGTGAAGGGGCTGGACCGGAGGGAGGCCTCTAGGGACTGTGGAACGATGGAAGCAGTTCCTACCCGGGGGATGAAAAGGAGTTGAGAGAGCCATGATGCGATCCCTCTTTTCCGGTGTATCGGCTTTAAAGAATCACCAAGTTAGGATGGATGTTATTGGCAACAACATTGCCAATGTGAATACTATCGGATTTAAGAGTAGTCGTGTCACCTTTAGGGATATCTTGAGCCAAACATTACAGGCTGCCAGTAGCCCTCAAGGGGGCAGGGGGGGCACAAACCCCATGCAAATTGGACTCGGTATGGCGCTTGGTGCCATTGAGACAGACCACACCCAAGGAAGTCCGGAAGTGACCGGTAGACAGACAGACATGTCCATCGAGGGTAATGGGTTTTTCATTCTATCCGATGGACCCCGTCGGTTTTACACCAGGGCCGGTCTGTTTGGTGTAGATCGGGATGGAACTCTAATCAGCAGTGTCAATGACATGAAAGTCATGGGTTGGCCAGCAGTTAACGGTGTCATCGACACCAATAGGGATATAGGGACTTTGGAGATTCCCATGGGAAAGACTATTAACCCCATACCTACGACTACAGTCAAATTCGGAGGCAATCTGGATTCTAGGATGAAGGGTTTGTGGGAGCTGTCCAAGTCGGAGATTACGGTTGGTGGCGAGAAGTTTTCGGTGGAGATCACGGAAGGAGCCGACTTTGGTGAATGGACGCTTACTATCACATCCCAGACGGATCCTACACAAACAGGTTCAGTGACCCTGTCCTATGAGGATGATGGAAGCGGTAATCTGGTTTTGCAATCAGACTCTCAGACACTAGCAGTTGGTACACCAGGGGTTAGTTTTGATATAGAGGATGTGGTCGGTACTCCGACCACTGCTGGTGGATTGTCCATAAGAGAGACCGGGACTACGGGAACTCCGCTATCCACGGCCACACTCCAACCACCCCAAGTGACTCAAACAGTCGATGTCTTTGACTCTTTGGGCAATACCCATTCAGTCAATTTCGTCTTCACCAAGATCGATGTTGGCAATGACACCAGTACATGGAAGTGGGAAGCAAAAGGTGGCGGTGAAGAGACCAGTGGTGAAGTTACCTTCGATGCTAAAGGTAATCTAGTTAGCGTTTCTGGTGCACCTTTGCATTTTGAGCCCGCAGGGGCAAACCCAGTGGAGATTATGCCAGATTTCGCCGCTGTGGTGCAGAATGCCTCGGAGGGGACCTTGGTCTTTAAGAGCCAGGATGGGTATCCCCAGGGGACGCTAATCGATTATAGTGTTGATGAATCTGGGATCATCATCGGAGAGTACTCCAATGGGTTAACTGAGAACTTGGGCCAGATTGCTACCGCTGTTTTCAGTAACCCGGTGGGGCTATTGCGGGCAGGGGATACTACCTTTGTGGTATCGGCTAACTCAGGAGAACCGGAGGTGGGGCAGCCTGGCAGGGGTGCTAATGGGAAAGTCACTCCGGGGTCTTTGGAGATGAGCAACGTGGATCTGTCCCAACAGTTCACCGACATGATCATTACCCAAAGAGGGTTTCAGGCTAACTCTCGGATTATCACAACATCAGATGAGATGCTGCAGGAGCTGGTAAATCTGAAGCGTTAGTGTATTGTCACAGCACGCCAGAGAATTTGGTCATAGGGAGGGTTTAAATCTCCCTCCCTAGGCCACCTTTAGTCGATAGTTAAGGGGCGTGTCATCATTGGCGGGGTATGATGTCACAAGGCTCCGCGTTAGGGAAGGGGGCATGGGCGGTGTTTAGATCCGTCCACAGGTTATGGATCTAGCAACAGTCATAGGGATCGTTTCAGGAATTACTCTCTTGGTGGCCGCCATTGCAGCAGATGGAACCCTACGAGGTTTTTGGGATGTGCCATCTCTTCTCGTAGTATTTGGTGGCACGATAGCCGCTACCTTAGTCAATCATTCGCTTCCGGAAATATCCAGAGTGTTTGGTATGGTGAGAGTAGCTTTTACGCAACGGAGCTATTCGGGCAGAGAGTTGATTGATCAGTTAGTAGCTTTGGCAGAGAAGGCCCGGCGGGAAGGGCTTTTGGCAATGGAAGAGGAGGCTGCACAGATTGAAGATAGCTTCCTTAGAAAGGGTATTCAACTTATCGTTGATGGCACCGATCCGGATCTGGTGAGAAGTGTGCTAGAGATCGAACTGGCCTTTCAAGAAGAACGCCACCGGGCAGGCCAGGCCATCTTTGAAGACATGGGGGCATATGCCCCGGCATTTGGTATGATTGGTACATTGATTGGCCTGATCAACATGCTAGCCGATATCGACGACGCCGAGAAAATCGCTCCGGGTATGGCTTTGGCCTTGATCACTACTTTGTATGGTTCGGTTCTAGCTAATTTGGTGTTCTTGCCTATAGCGGGGAAACTTCGTAGCCGTAGTGATGAAGAGGTGTTGTACCGACAGATCATGTTAGAGGGCATCTTGTCAATCCAAGCTGGCGAGAATCCACGGTTAGTAGAAGAGAAGTTAACAGCCTTCTTGCCTCCACAACAGCGGAATAGGACACAGATGCCAACAGAAGAGGAAGACGCGGCAGGCCGGATGCAGGCACGGACGGTGAGATCGAATGTCTAGCTATAGGCGCAAACCAAGACCAAAGCGTGGTGCCCCCGCGTGGATGACAACTTATGCAGATATGGTAACTCTGCTTCTGACTTTCTTTGTGCTTTTGTACTCTTTCTCCACCGTCGATGTACAGAAATTCAGGGCAATTATCGCGGCGTTTCAAGGTACCCTAGGTGTTCTTGATGGCGGGAAAACAATTAGCACAGTGCCTGCTGTCAATGAAGGAACGTTGGATCTTGATACTGCTTTTGATATATCGCAAAAAGAGATCCAACAGATACAAGCTTTGTATGAGGAAGTCCAGTCTTTGATCGCGGAAGGCCAACTACCGGGTACCGTTGAGCTTATTACAGAAGAGCGGGGCCTTGTGGTACGGTTTGCGGATCGGGCGTTTTTCGATCTTGGCAAAGCAGATATACGGGCAGATGCTTTACCCGTGCTGGAACAGGTCGCGGAGATTCTCAGGCCACTGCCTAATCATGTGCGGGTGGAGGGTCACACTGATAATCTACCCATCAAAACTGAACGATTTCCCTCTAATTGGGAGTTGTCTACTGCACGGGCAACTAACGTAATCCGATTCTTGATTGAAGAGGCTCATCTTGATCCAGAGCGGCTTTCTGCGGCGGGGTATGGTGAATACCGTCCCATCGACACTAATGAGACTATAGCTGGGAAAGCTCGCAATCGGAGAGTCGATCTAGTCATCCTGCGCTTGGGGCTCATTCATGCTGAACCACAGGCTCCCAAGGCAGGTGCCGGGGAGGCGGAAGCCGTGCCGGAAAAGAGTCAGGCGCCGATAGTTTAGCTAGCTTTAGCGTATTTTCTTATTGAGAGGATGTCCAGAGTGGCGGGGAAATTCGAGCTAGATCTTAAGGTTATCATTATGGCGGTGGCTCTTGTGATCATTGCTGCTGTGGGCAGTGCGTATATAACTTTCCTGGTCTTTTCCCGATCAACACCGGGTGTAGCAGCAGTAGCACAGGAGCAGGCCACCAGGAGCGAATTCGGGCCAGTACATAAGGTGGGAGAATTCACAGTCAATTTGATGGTTCCCCAGGGGTTCTCAACCAAATTCGTGCGCACCGGCTTAGTAGTAGAGGTGACCGATAAGAAATGTATTACTGAGCTACAGCGCAGAGACCCACAGATCCGGGATGTGGTGATTAGTATCTTGAGGACAAAGACACAGGAGGACATCCAAGGGGCAGCAGGCATGGAAAGACTGCGCCTGGAACTGAGTAGTGCTATCTCGAGTCTTCTTTCCGAGGGTGATGTAGCCAATGTCTATTTCACCGAATTGGTAGTGCAATAGACGGGGGTGTAAACCATGGTCAGATCGGCACTAGTGCAACCCGGTAGTGGGGATCATTTGAGAGTCTCCGAGGCCGTGATGCCTAATCACGATATTGCTGTTTTTAACGAACTGGCTAAGGCAGTCACTATGGCGGCTGAGCCTTGGCTAAGGGAGGCTTTGCGTCGAGAAGTTCTCGCTGATACTTCGGCACTGCGTTTTACAAAGGCTACTAGGGAAGATGACAAGCCTCAGCCGGTTCAATTATGGCGCACAGAGCTAGTGGGTGATATCGATGAAGTGCTGCTTTTGCAGGTACCTGAGGCCCATGCCCGTTATCTGGCAGGAGGCCAGGTTTCCGATGAAGCCAAGACCGCACTCACATCTGTTATGGCCGGATGGACTAGGGTCTGTCTGGCAACAGTTGCCCGGCTTGTAGACTGGCAGATAGACACCCACACTGTTTACCTGGAAGAGGCCTCGAAACTGCCCAAAGTAGAGCTGCCCTGGGGAGAACAAGAGGTAATTGCTATTCTTACCTGTGGATGGACCTTTGTCGATGGTGGTGTGATTTTTCTGGAGTACTGGATGCCAGTGGACTTGGTGCGGAGGATTGCCCAACGTCTGTGCCGGGTGGAAAAACGAGAACCTGGTGCTCCCCGCAGCTTGCGAGAGGGTGTGGTGCGCACCTACAGGCCGGAAAAAGCCGGTCGAACTGGTTATGCTCCGGTATTGCCGGTGGAGTTCCCACAGATTCAGGAAACAGCAGCTGTCAGTGATGGCAACAAGATGGAGCTAGTCAAGGATGTAGTCCTTAGCATACAGGCAGAGTTGGCAAAAACAGAGCTTGAGATCGGAGAACTCTTGCAGCTTAAGATCGGAGATGTAGTGAAGCTCGGTAAAATGGCTGGTGAGCCCATGGAGTTATCCCTGAATGGTCACTACATTGCCCGGGGTGAAGTGTTGGTTCTCGATGACCGTTTAGGTATCCGTATTAGTGAGATTATTAGTGCGGCCGATCGACTTGAGCGTGTCCAGGGATAAGGTGGTGTGGCAAGTTGGCAGAAGTTGAGCCCCTCGGCACCTGGGATATGCTTTGGTATGCATCCAAGGTGCTCCTGGCACTGATTGTGTTGATACCGCTTCTGTATTCTATATTGAAGTTGCTGGGACGCCGATTAACAGTCAGTCGGAGTGTTTATGGGAATATTGAGGTATTAGATATTCTGCCCTTAGGTGGAGGTAAGCAGCTGCTTCTGGTTAAGTTGGCAGGGCGTGTGCTGCTTTTATCTAGCAGCAAAGACAAGGTGATATTCTTGTGGGAAGTGCCTGATGATGAAGTGCTAGAGTGCCAGGCATTTCACTTGGAGGACAAGTCAGGATCAAGTATCAGGCAATGGTTAGGCAAGCGGCGGCACAAGCAGCAGGGAGATGGGCGGGGTGAAGGCAGTTAAGCAACAGATTGGCATCCTATGGCTGGTTTTGGGTATGGCGGTTTTCATGGCCTTACTGGGGACAGTGCCTGCCTTGGCCCAAGCGGCACCGATTGTACCAAGGATTACTGTTGGCGTAGATGCCGCGGAGAATCCTGAGGATGTGGCTCTTAGCCTGCAGATCCTCATACTGCTGACCATATTGTCTTTGGCACCGGCGATTCTAGTAATGATGACCTCATTTACGCGGATAGTAGTGGTGCTTTCCTTTGTGCGCAATGCTTTGGCTACAAATCAGATGCCACCCAATCAGGTGCTGATTGGCCTTGCACTATTTCTAACTTTTTTTGTTATGGCACCGACTTGGCAGACTGTGAATGAGACCGCACTCCAGCCTTATTTGCAGCGCGAGTTGCCTCAAAGAGAAGCCTTGGACAGAGGTATTGTGCCTATTCGGGAGTTTATGGTGAGAAATACCAGAGAAAAGGACCTAGAGCTGTTTGTGAGCTTGTCTAAAACACCAAGGCCTGATAGTCCAACTGATGTGCCGACTCATGTTGTCGTACCAGCCTTTGTGATTAGTGAACTAAAAACAGCATTTCAGCTAGGCTTTATTATCTTCATACCATTCATTGTCATTGATATGATTGTAGCTAGTGTACTAATGTCCATGGGTATGCTGATGCTGCCGCCGGTAATGATTTCGCTACCTTTTAAGATTCTATTGTTCGTCATGGTGGATGGCTGGCATCTTGTGGTTCGCTCTTTGCTTCTGAGTTACCGCTAAATGCAGTAGGATAGAGGGATAATGGGAGGGTTCATTCTTGACAGAGCTCACGATAATCCAATTAGCTAGGGAAGCCCTGGCTACGGTACTACTGGTCGCCGGTCCTATTCTGGCCCTAAGCCTGATTGTCGGGTTAATCGTCAGTATCTTTCAAGCAACCACACAGATTCAAGAACAAACCCTAGCCTTTGTTCCGAAGATCTTGACTGTACTGGGGGCAACGGTTGTCTTAGGTCCCTGGATGCTGCGGGTAATGATAGATTTTGCTACACGTCTGCTTGCTAATATGAATCAGTTTATCGGGTAGGGTGTTGGCTATGGATGAGCTTTTAGGATATGTCATCGGGTTTCTGCCGGTACTAGTCCGGGTCTCGGGCTTGGTCATGGCCTCCCCTATCTTTGGTGGTAGAGGGGTGCCAGCCCAAGTCAAAATCGGCTTGTCTTTGGTTACAGCCATGGCACTTTACCCAATATTGCCTGACCATGTTTTATCCATGGAGAAGGTGGCCGCCTACTATGTGGTTATCTTAAGAGAGCTAATGGTGGGCATTGGCCTGGGCTTTGCGGTGACCGTAGTGTTTTCTGCTATATATCTGGCGGGGCAGCTAATTGACGTGCCGATGGGATTTGGTATGGTAAACGTGGTTGATCCTCAAAGTGGGCTGCAAGTGCCGATTTTTGCTCAGTTTCAATACATTCTGGCAGCCTTGGTCTTTCTTTCAGTAAGGGGACACCATGGGTTGTTTCAAGCCCTTTCCAGTAGCTTTACTCTGATTCCTATAGGGGGAAATCTGTCAGGGCGTAGCTGGCCGATGGCAGTGTTGGCTCTGTTTGCTAAGATGTTTTATCTGGGGGTCAAGCTCAGCCTTCCGTTGGTCATGGGGCTACTTCTGGCTGATATAGCCTTAGGGATTGTGGCTAGGGCTGTGCCACAGATTAACATCTTCGTAGTCGGGTTTCCCGCCAAAATCTTGATCGGGATTTCGCTTTGTGTCTTTCTGATACCAGCATATGTGACACTTTTGGCACAAGTGTTTGGAGCCCAAGGAGAGCTAGGTGTGGCTCTCAAGAGTCTTTTAATGAGTTTTTGATCCAGTGGAGCGGGTACCAGTGAAACAAGTAGACATGTCCCCAGAATACAGACTCAACCTACAGCTGTTTGCTGATGGAAAGACTGAACCGGCCACGCCTCGCAGGCGGGAGGAGGCCAGAAAGAAGGGTCAGGTAGCCAAAAGCCAAGAGCTGAACATTGCCCTCATCCTCCTGGGAATGTCGGGGTTATTAGCCATGAGTGGCAAGTGGGCTTTAGGGCAAATGACGGCATTTACTAAACAAGTACTTGGAGGCGGATTGGCTGGTGTAGAGTTCTCCCTTGGGGGGCTGCAAGCACTGCAAAGTCAGGCAGTTCTCTGTATATTGACGGTGGCTGGGCCAGTGATGGCGCTTGCTCTGATTCTCGGGGTTTTCGGTCAATTGCTGCAGGTGGGCTTTAATGTAACTTTCGAGCCGCTCAAGCCACAGCTTGCCCGGATGAACCCCATGGAGGGAGCCAAACGGATTTTCTCCAAGCGAGCTTTGGTAGAGCTCTTAAAGGCTTGCCTTAAGATTGGGATTGTTGCCTATGTGGCCTATGCGGCTGCCCGGGGTGATCTTGGTAGGTTGCCAGCTTTGCTCTGGATGGAACCTGTAGAGGCCATGGCCTTTACCAGTGGATTACTGGGAAAGATTGGACTTTGGGTTGGTTCTTCTCTTTTGACTGTAACCGCACTGGATTATTTATACCAGCGGTGGGAATATGAAGAAAGCATCAAAATGAGCATTCAGGATATCAAAGAGGAGTTTAAGCAAACTGAGGGAGACCCCCAGGTCAAAGCCGCTATCCGGGCTCGCCAAAGGCAGCTTGCCCAAAGTCGCATGATGCAAGCAGTGCCTACCGCCAATGTAGTGATTACTAACCCCACACACGTGGCAGTAGCCCTGAAGTATGATGCCGCAAGTATGGCGGCGCCCATCGTTGTTGCCAAAGGTGCGGGATATGTGGCCGCCCGCATTCGGGAGATTGCTTCGGAAAATCGTGTACCGATTGTGGAAAATCCACCCCTAGCCCGAACACTATATGATGCTGTCCAGGTGGGCCGAGAAATACCGGCAGATCTTTATCAGGCCGTGGCTGAAGTTCTAGCCTATGTTTACAGACTACATCGATAAAAGGCATTGGAAGGGAGGACATTAAGTGGCGACTAATATTCGACAGCAGAGTATTCTGGAACGATTCGTTGGTGGCAATGATCTGATTATCGTGCTAGGTGTCGTCTTGATCGTTGTCATGATGATTCTGCCACTCCCCCCTTTGGTACTTGACCTTTTGCTAGCAGTCAATATTAGCTTGGCTTTGCTGGTTTTACTTTTGACTATGAGCATAACAGAGTCACTCCAGCTTTCGGTATTCCCATCATTGCTGCTGATTGCCACCCTCTTTCGCTTGGCACTGAATGTATCATCCACTCGTTTGATCTTGCTCCATGGTTTTGCAGGCCGCATCATCGAGGCCTTTGGTAATTTCGTCGTTGGGGGCAATTATGTCGTAGGCTTTGTTATCTTTCTTATTTTGGTTGTGATTCAGTTTGTAGTAATCACCAAAGGTGCCGAGCGGGTGGCAGAGGTAGCAGCCCGGTTTACCCTCGATGCCATGCCAGGGAAGCAGATGAGCATTGATGCTGATCTCAATGCCGGTCTAATCACAGATACAGAAGCCCGGCGGCGGAGAAGGGAAATCGAAAGGGAAGCAGATTTCTATGGCTCCATGGATGGTGCCAGCAAGTTCGTTAAGGGAGATGCCATTGCGGGAATCATTATTACTGTGATCAACATCCTTGGAGGATTAGCCATCGGGATAGGACAACAGGGGATGGCTCTAGCTGAAGCACTACAACGCTACACTCTCCTGACAGTAGGTGATGGATTAGTGTCACAGATTCCTGCCTTGCTTATCTCTACGGCAACAGGGATTATTATCACTCGGGCAGCCTCAGATAAGAGTATGGGAGTAGAGCTAACAGAACAATTGTTCTCCGAACCTAAGGTGCTGCGGGTAGCGGCTGGTGTGCTCATCTTTTTTGCCTTTATTCCAGGCTTGCCAGTTCTACCTTTCTTTCTGCTAGGAGGGGCTACCGGTGGGCTTGCCCATGTGCTGCAGAAATGGCAGCTTAGCCAGGCCCAAAGCGAAAAACAGGAAGCAGAAAAGCGGGAATTAGAAGAAACCAAGCGACCTGAAAACGTACTGAATTACCTGCAGCTAGATCGCATCGAGCTGGAGATCGGATATGGCTTGATCCCGTTAGTTGATGCCGATCAGAATGGTGACCTTCTAGAGAGAGTTACTATGATTCGCAGACAGATAGCCTTGGAGATGGGTTTGGTGATTCCTCCGGTACGGATTCGAGATAATCTACAACTTACGCCGGGAGCTTATTCGATTAAAATCAAAGGGGTTGAAGTGGGACAGGGGGAGTTGATGCTAAACCACTACCTTTGTATGGATTCTGGTGGGGTAGTGGAACCTGTGCCAGGTATTGAGACCCGGGAACCTGCCTTTGGACTATCTGCCCTTTGGGTGCCTGCTGCCAGACGCCAAGAAGCTGAGGTAGCAGGGTATACCGTGGTGGATCCTCCGTCAGTCCTGGCAACTCATCTAACCGAAATTATTCGCCGGCACGCCCATGAACTAGTGGGGCGGCAAGAGGTGAAGCTCCTTCTAGATGGACTCAAAGAGGAGTATGGTGCAGTAGTGGATGAGCTGGTGCCAAGTCTTCTCACCTTGGGTGAGATTCAGAAAGTACTCCAGAATCTCTTGCGGGAAGGCATATCTATTCGCAATCTGGTCACCATTCTTGAATCCTTGGCTGATTATGCTCCCCTAACCAAGGATACTGATCTATTGACAGAGTATGTGAGAGAGGCTTTAGCTAGGCAGATATCACAAGCATACACGGGCGACCAAGGCTTCATACCGGCGATTACATTAGATCCGGCCATAGAGGATCTGATTTCTGAAGCTATTCAACATACCGAGCGAGGCACCTTTGTCAACCTAGACCCAAAAGATGCTGGTCGACTACTAGATGGGATAGCCAGGGCTTGGGAAAAGGCTTCGGCTGTTGGCCATCAGGCTGTAGTGCTTTGTTCGCCACCCAATAGGTTGGCACTAAGGCGGTTAACTGAGCGGGCTTTGCCATCACTCCCGATTTTGTCTTATAACGAAATCGCAACTGATAGCTCGGTACAGGCGGTAGGGATGGTGACATGGAACCATGAGAGTTAAGAGATTCGTTGCCAATACAATGCAAGAAGCGGTGGCCCAAATGCGGGATGAATTTGGCCAAGAAGCGGTGATCCTAGATACCCGCCTCACCAAGCGGGGAGGTTTCTTGGGGCTATTTGGGAAGAAATATGTGGAAGTCACTGCTGCACTAGACACCAAAAGTACAGTTGAGCAAGATGAAAGAAATGTCAACCCGCCTCTCCACGAAAGTAGGCAAAAGGGTATGGGTGAGCAACTGTTGAAATCAGCTGGTCCGCCACCCCAAGAAGATTCGGGATTCGAGGAGCCCATGCCCATACCGGTCAAGATCGCCTGGCAGCTATACCAAGAAACCTTGAAAAGGGAAGACTCCGTGGTCAGCGGTACCGAGCCACATGAGACCATTAGGACAGTGCCAAAAGACCTGCCTTGGCCACCAATGGTGACAGACATCCAAAGACGAATGGTGGACAGCGAGGTGGATGAACGGCTAGCTAGTGCCATTGTCCAGTCGGTATGGCAGGAGGTCAAGGACGAGCCAATTGATTCTGAGACGATGAACACAAAGGTCAAGGCACGAATAGCGGCCATGCTGCGCTGTGTGCCGCCATGGGACTTCTCCGGGCCGAAACCGAAAGTGGTAGCCTTAATTGGCCCCACCGGTGTGGGTAAGACTACGACTTTGGCGAAAATTGCCGCCAATTATAGTCTGATTGCGGGAGCAGATGTAGCTTTGGTCACTCTCGATACTTATCGGATTGCTGCCGTGGACCAGTTGCGCACCTATACCCAAATCATAGGAATACCTCTTAAGGTCGCAGAAACTCCCGAGGAAGTAAGAAGCAGTGTGGAGAGTTGGTCCCGCAAAGACTTGATACTAATCGATACTGCCGGGACAAGCCAACGGGATACAGAGCGGCTTCGGGAGGTCGCGGTTGCCCTAGAGCCCATTACTGGGGTTGAGCGGCACCTAGTCTTTAGTGTCACTACCCGCTATCGGGATTTGGCAGATATCATCCGCCGCTTTGATAGGATCGGATTTGACCGCTTGATTGCTACCAAGCTAGATGAAACTAGTTGTCATGGTGCTTTACTGACAGCCTATGCTTTGGCTAGGCGACCATTCTCGTTCCTGACTGATGGTCAGGGGGTGCCTGAGTGCATTCAGGTGGCTGAAGCAAAGCTCATATCAGAACTCATATTGGGGGATGCTTGAATGCCAAAAGACCAGGCGGCAACATTAAGGGATCTAGCGGCCAGGAAGGCATCCCAAAAAAGGCGTGCTCACCACAGCCGGGTGATGGTAGTGGCTAGTGGCAAAGGCGGAGTGGGGAAAACCAATATCGCAGTAAATCTTGGGATTGCCTTAGCCCAGCGAGGCTCTAATGTGGCTATCCTCGATGCAGATATGGGTCTGGCTAATGTGGATATTGTCCTCGGGCTCAATCCCCGCTATAATCTGTCACACGTGATCAATGGTGAGCGAACCCTTATGGAGATCATGACTAGGGGCCCTTCTGGCCTGGGCATTATCGCGGGTGGCTCAGGAGTGGCGGAACTGGCAGATATTGGGCAAAGGCAGCTGGAAAGGTTTGTGGCGAGCCTGGAGGAGCTTGATAACGCCCTGGATATCTTGCTAATTGACACCGGGGCGGGAATATCTCGCACAGTACTCAGTTTTGCTTTAGCCAGTGATGAAGCCCTGGTGGTAGCTACACCGGACCCCACCTCTCTAGCTGATGCCTATGGCCTAATCAAGCTCTTGGCCATTCGTAATCCCCAAGCCCAACTGCGGGTCGTTGTGAATATGTGTGAAAATGAAAAAAGCGGCAAAGAAGTATTTGATAAACTCAATGGCGTAGCCATGCGGTTTCTTTCCCGCAAGCTAGACTATGCCGGTAGTATTCCCCGGGATGCCATGGTACAAAAAGCAGTACAGGAGTTCCAACCTTTCTATATTGCTTATCCGCGGTGCAAGGCGGCGATAGCGATTGGCCGCATGGCCGAAGGGTTGCTTGGGGATGAACTGGCTGGCAATGCAAGACAGGCCCAGGAGGGCCCAAGAGGTATAACCGGCCTTTTCCGCAAGGTCATGCATCTAGTGAAGCAATAGAACTCGTGAGGACGAACTAGATTTAGTAGCGGTGCTCGGGTGACTGCCAGGGAGGGTGATGATGGTGTTGGCGGAAGAGAGGCAGCTGGAGATCTGGTGGAGCCAGTACAAGAAGACTCAAGATAGTGATGCTCGGGAGCAGTTGGTTCTGGCATATCTTTATCTGGTCAAATATGTAGCTGGTAGAATGGCTGTCGGGCTGGCCAGCACTGTTGATTACGATGATCTGGTTAGCTATGGCATTTTCGGTTTGCTGGATGCCATTGAAAAGTATGATCAGTCCCGAGGGGTCAAATTCGAATCATATGCATCGACCCGGGTTAGGGGAGCCATGCTTGATGGGTTGCGGGCGGCCGATTGGGTACCACGCTCAGTTCGGCGCAAGGCCAGGCACTTGTCCCAGACTATGGCCCAGTTAGAGAGTAAGTTGGGGAGGCCGGCCGAAGATGAAGAAGTGCAAAAAGTTATGGGTATTAGCCCCGACGAATATGCCCAGCTGCTCCAGGATGTTGCGGCTGGTACATTGCTCTCCTTAGATGAACCCTGGTTGGACGGTGGGCCTGATGGGGAAAAACTGCGCCTAGCCGATATGGTGGCAGATGATAGCCACGAAGACCCGGCTAGTAGTGTTGCCAGAGAAGCTGTCTTAGAGGTTTTAGCAGAAGCCATTGATATGCTCCCTGAAAGAGAACGGATGGTAATCACCCTATATTACTATGAAGAGCTCACACTTAAGGAGATTGGCAAGATCCTGGATGTCTCAGAATCCCGTATTTCCCAACTTCATACCAAGGCCCTCAGTCGGTTACGGGGGAAGCTGGCCAGTCGGGAGGTGGGGTTGGCCGGTTAGTATGCGAAGAAAGGGTGGGCGGCCTTGTCCATCAAGTTTCCGGATTTGCAGGTGTTATTTCCCCGGGCTCATGATTCATCCCGGGCGGAGCAGCACAGTCAAAGACAAGTGGAGATCTCGCAAGCTCAAGTGGCAGCCCAAACTGGGGAGGAGACCACTGTGAGGCGTAGACAGGTAGCTGGCACCGAAAAGCAGAGAGGTGGCCGCATAGATGAAAAAGATGCCCGAGGGCGCAGACAACTGACCCAACAAGACAACGAAAGAGAGCGGAAAAGCTCGGATGATGACAGTAATGATGTACCGCAAGGTGATCTAGGACGGAAGATCGACATTCGGATCTAGGGGTGCGAGGGATGATCTGGGTAGCAATGGTTTTATCGATGGTGGCCTTGGGTATTGCCGTATGGCTCGGTTGGGAGGTAGCCGAGCTCAAACAGAGGTGGGCAAGGCTATATGGCCTGAGGGCGGCCATGGTGGAAACAGAAGCAGCCCTCCAGGAGTTGATGGATGAACTAGATAAGTCGGGCCAAGCCCTTCTCGAAGAGCTGGACATCCGCGTACATAGTGCTCGGCTTTTGGATCAGGCAAGTGCCGCAGATGGAGGAGGGTCCAAGCCTTCGGCGGCAATAACAGACACCCAAGAGAAGCGAGTGGCGGTTATAGGTTTGAGTCAGCGAGGATACACTGTAGAGGAAATCGCCAGAGAGTTGGGTATTCCCAGGGGCGAGGTACAGCTAGTGCTAGATTTAGAACGCTTGCGGCAGTAAGTGGGTAGAAAAACTTTTGTTGCACTTGTATGGTGGGATATGCTATAGTTATTCATGGTGTAATCACACACGTATCTGGACTACCTTTCCTGGTGCCCTAGTGGTGGAAAGGTGGAAAGATGGATGCGGAGGCATCAAACCGTGAGAGGAGGTGGGTAAGTGGCGATAGTATCGATGAAGCAGTTGCTGGAGGCCGGTGTTCATTTTGGTCACCAGACTCGCCGCTGGAACCCCAAGATGAAGGAGTACATCTTCACAGAGCGCAATGGTATTTATATCATTGACCTGCAGAAGACAGTCCGCATGATCGATACCGCTTACAGTTTCGTTAAGGAAGTTGTGGCGGGTGGCGATTCTGTGTTGTTTGTCGGGACGAAGAAACAGGCCTATGAGGCCATCCGTGAGGAAGCCCAGCGCTGTGGAATGTACCATGTGAATGAAAGATGGCTTGGTGGTATGCTGACGAACTTCAGCACCATTCGTAGCCGAGTCCAGCGCTTAAAGCAGCTGGAGAAAATGGAAGAAGACGGTGCCTTTGACCTTCTGCCTAAGAAAGAGGTCTTGGGGCTTCGCAAAGAACATGAGAAATTGGAGCGGTTCCTGGGTGGGATCAGGGACATGAACCGACTCCCTGGAGCCGTGTTTATCGTTGATCCCCGTAAAGAGCGCATCGCTGTAGCAGAGGCGAGAAAACTAAGGATCCCCATCATTGCCATAGTGGATACCAATTGTGACCCAGACGAAGTCGACTATGTGATTCCAGGTAATGACGATGCCATCAGGGCGATACGTCTATTGACCGGACTCATGGCAGATGCAGTCATTGAAGGTAAAGAAGGACAACAGGGCATGGAAGCCGCCTTGGCCGATGAAGGGGTCGGGGATGAGCAAGACCTTGACCTGGATCTAGACGAAGATGATGAAGAGTAATCACTAAGGGAAAGGGGAGGGGAGAGAGCTTGCGGCTACCTCCCCTTTTATTTGAATTTGCAAGGAGGAGCATCTATGGCAGAGATTACTGCTGGTTTGATTAAAGAGCTGCGGGAACGCACAGGTGCCGGTATCATGGACTGCAAGAAAGCCTTGAAAGAGACTCAAGGTGATATGGATGAAGCCATCGCTTACTTAAGAGAAAAAGGCTTAGCAGCCGCTGCCAAGAAGGCAGGACGTATTGCAGCAGAAGGCATCGTGGATGCCTATATACATCTTGGAGGCCGAGTCGGAGTACTGATCGAGGTTAACTGCGAAACTGACTTTGTGGCGAAAACAGATGCCTTTAAGGACTTTACGAAAGATATGGCAATGCAAGTAGCTGCTTCCAAGCCTGAGTATGTATCCAGAGAGGAAGTACCGGCGAGCGTCATCGAAGGTGAAAAAGAGATTTACCGGGCAGCAGCACTTAATGAGGGCAAGCCAGAGAGAATCCTGGATCGAATCGTTGAGGGCCGCATAGAGAAATTCTTCCAAGAGGTTTGCCTACTGGATCAGCCCTTTATCAAGGATCCAGATAAAACAGTACAGCAGGTTCTGCAAGAGCTAATTGCTCAGATAGGTGAGCAGATCAGCATCCGACGGTTCGCCCGCTTCGAACGGGGAGAGGGCATTGAGAAGCGTAAGGATGACTGGACAGACGAGGTAATGGCGGAACTAAATAAATAGACTAGTCAGAGGACACCTTGGTGTTCTCTTTTTTTGCCCTGATCTCCCTTTCGCTGAGGAGGAAGATCAAGGAAAGGGGCGAATTTAGTAGGAGAGATGGGGATGGCTAAACCTAAGTATAAACGGGTGGTCTTAAAACTAAGTGGTGAGGCATTAGCGGGTGAGCGGGGCTTTGGTGTTGACCTGGATGTAGTGGAGACCATTAGCCGGTCTATCCTGGAAGTTTCCGACATGGGAGTGGAGATCGCCTGTGTTGTCGGGGGAGGCAATATCTGGCGAGGGGCAGTAGCTAGTGCCCAGGGTATGGACAGGGCGACAGCTGACTATATGGGCATGCTGGCAACCGTGATTAATTCCCTGGCTTTCCAGGATTCTTTAGAGCGACTAGGTGTTGAAACCCGGGTGATGACCGCCATTGAGATGCGGCAGATAGCCGAGCCTTATATCCGTCGACGGGCAATGCGACATCTAGAGAAGGGCAGAGTAGTGATTTTTGCTTCTGGGACCGGCAACCCATATTTTTCTACAGATACTACTGCTGCTTTGCGGGCGGCTGAGATTGAGGCCGAAGTAATACTCATGGCAAAGCGGGGTGTTGATGGGGTCTATGATGATGACCCGAAGGTTAACCCAGTTGCCCGTCGATTTGAACGATTACCATATATTGAAGTTCTACAAAGGGGCCTAAAGGTGATGGATTCCACGGCTACATCCCTTTGTATGGACAATCAAATACCGATCATAGTCTTTGATATTATCGCAACCAATAGTATCCGCAGGGCTATATGTGGTGAAAGCATTGGAACCATAGTGGGAGGGAAGTAGAGTGACAAAGGAAGTGCTTAAAGATTGCGAACGGAAGATGCAGGGAGTCATCGAAGCGACCAAACAGAGTTTCTCCACTGTACGGACTGGTAGAGCTAATCCAGCGTTGCTCGATCGTATACAGGTTGAGTACTATGGTACTTTGACTCCTTTGAATCAGTTATCTACTGTATCAGCACCGGAGGCTCGCCTGCTGCTAATCCAGCCCTGGGACAAAAATGCCATTAAGGATATCGAAAGAGCTATTCTTAAGTCGGATCTGGGCCTGACTCCCAACTCGGATGGTTCAGTCATCCGGCTCTCCATTCCTGCTTTGACTGAGGAGCGTCGCAAAGACTTGGTGCGCCTGGTTCGCAAAGAAGCAGAGGATAAGCGCATTGGCGTTCGCAACATTCGTAGGGAAGCCAATGAGGTTCTCCGGGAGCTAGAAAAGGAAGGATCTGTATCTGAGGATGAACGGCATCGGTCAGAAGCAGACGTGCAGGAGCTGACGGATAGGTATATAGAGAAGATCAATGAGCTTTTGGAGGCAAAGGAAAACGAGGTCATGGAGGTATAGCACATCGCCAAGCGACAAGGATCCCAACGGCTAGCTGGTGGTAGGTTGTTCTGGCTCGTGAGCACTGGTAGTGGTCATAACGCTATTGGGACCGGTGACGGATCACTGGGAAAGACAACCCCCTCGGGATTGGAGGGGGTGCTTTTTTGAGTATTGTAATAGAAAGGGTAGACACAGTGTTGTGGAAGAAGATTGTGTTGCCCCGGTTATCCTGGAAGAGTCCAGGTATCAGGAAATCGCAAAGAGAAGGTGCTGCCCTCTCAATCGATGCGGGCGGGCGCTTGCCCAGGCATGTGGGCATAATCATGGATGGCAATGGACGCTGGGCCGAGGCTCGGGGATTACCGCGTTCGGCTGGGCATCGCCAAGGTGTCCAGGCGCTGCGGGAAATTGTGAGGGTAAGTGGCAAACTGGGCATATCCGTGTTGACAGCGTATTGCTTTTCTACGGAGAACTGGCAGCGCCCCCAAGAAGAAGTGGATTTTCTCATGCAGCTGTTGCTAGAGGTTCTTTCCGATGAACTGGAAAGCCTCCATGAGGAAGGTGTGCGGATTGTTCCCATAGGTAGACTAGAGGATCTACCTAAAGCTGTGCGAAAACAGGTGGAGCAAGCCGCCAAGTTGACGGCGCACAATCAACTGATCAAGCTAAACATGGCTATCAGCTATGGAGGTAGACTGGAGATCATCACTGCCATCCAGCGACTCTTAGACGCAGCTAAGACAGACAACTCCCTAGTTCTTGATGAAGCGACCCTGGCACAATATTTGTATACCGTCGGGGATCCGGATCTAGATCTAATCATCCGCACCGGAGGAGAGCAACGCCTAAGCAATTTCCTCCTGTGGCAGGGAGCCTATGCCGAGTTGTACTTCTCGGATATCATGTGGCCGGACTTTACCGTTGAAGATTTCATGGAAGCAATCAGGGATTACCAGAGAAGAGAACGGAGATTTGGGAGAATACCAGGAAAGTAAGGGAGTTGGGTTAGGGCTTATGTCTTCCTTGGCGAAACGGGTGCTAACGGCTGTAGTGTTCATCCCACTAGTTCTGGGGTGTCTGTATTGGGGTGGGTTGGCCTTTTTCCTATTGGTTTTGGCCGTGAGCCTGGTGGCTATGTTTGAACTGGGAGCCATGTTGGAGGAGATCGGCGGCCCCATCGCCAAACCCCTTTTGTATGTCTTTAGTGTGAGCCTCTTAGTGGCTATTTACTGGCAGAAGGAACAAGTAATACCGGCTTTGGTGTTCATGGTTTTTCTCTTGATAGCCACAAGTGAACTTATTTCCCCTTCAGTACAGCCCTTTCGCAGGGGTGGGCTGATGCTATTTGCATTTTACTATGGAGCTTTTCTCCCGGGGCATGTTCTTTTGCTTAGGTCAGAGCCACAGGGGCTTGCCTTACTCTTGCTGGTACTGTTGGGAACCTGGGCCACAGATACCGGTGCGTATTTTATCGGTGTACGGTGGGGGCGACATCAATTGGCCCCACGGATCAGCCCCAACAAATCTGTGGAGGGGGCCTGCGCGGGCATCTTGCTCGCCGCATTGGTCACTCAATATGTCAATAACCGGCTCCAGTTAGGGTTATTGCCCGGGTGGTTGATGGGCATAGGTATCGGGGTTGCCGCAGCCCTTGGCGATCTTTTTGAATCGGCCCTGAAGCGGGAAGCAGGTGTGAAAGACTCAGGCTGGATCCTACCGGGGCATGGTGGTGTGCTTGATCGCATTGATAGCCTTTTGTTCAGCGTCCCGGTAGTTTACTATCTGGCCAGATGGATGGGATAGGCGTTCTAGAGGCTAAGGGTAGGGAATATACTCAACTTCAGAGCTAAGAGAGACTAGTAGAAAGAGGTGAGCCAGCATGCAAAGGCGCGTGAAGTTGGTTATAGCGGGTATCTCGGTGTTGGTAGGCACTATCCTAGCAACTAAGTATCTGGTTCACTATCTGAGTCCATTTCTTTTGGCATTATTAATTGCCGCCTTGATCGATCCTTTGGTAAATGTTGTAGAAAGAAGGCTGAAGATCTCCCGGGGAGTAGCTGTCCTTATCATCTTGCTTTTGTTCCTTGCCCTTGTGATCCTTGTCCTCACCTTGATGGTTACTAATTTGACAGCAGAGCTTACCCATCTTCTATCACTTTTGCCACGATATAGCAGCTACTGGGAAGAATGGCTCAATAACATGCTTTTGTGGGTGGAAAACCTTTATATAATGCTATTTGCGGAAATACCGGCTCCCATTGCCGAAATAGTACGGCCGGATCTAGACCAGGTCATAGACACTGTGCGCATGCTGGTGGGTCGTCTGCTTGGTAGTTTGAGTAGGTTGCCAGCTTTCGGTTTCACCTTGATCATTGCTAGTATCGCTACGTTTTTTATTAGTCGTGATCGACGGCTATTTGCTGAGTTCTTCATGAGTTTGGTTCCGAAGCGCTGGCGTCCACAAGCCGAGCATATTAGAGAAGAAGTGGTCAACGGTATTTTCGGGTTTCTGCGGTCACAACTAATGCTAATCAGTTTATCAGGTTCCTTGGCAGTCATCGGTCTCACTGCACTGCGGATTCGTTATGCCTGGTTACTTGGCCTTTTGGTTGCCGTTCTGGATTTCATTCCCATGACCGGGCCAAGTGGGGTTTTTGTGCCTTTAATCTTGTATCAGGTGATCATCGGGAATATCCCATATGCTGCTTGGTTGACTGTGATTTTGGGTATTATCTTGGTTACACGGCAGTTGGCAGAACCTCGAATTGTCGGAGCCCAACTAGGTCTGCACCCTCTAACTTCACTAATTGCAGTTTATCTGGGTGCCAAGCTGTTGGGTGTTAGTGGGTTTGTTCTCGGGCCTTTGGTGATGGTGGCCCTTAAGGCTTTTATGGTTGTGATTTTTATCCCGGCCTGGCAGAAAGAATGAGTTTTCATTAGTGTTTGTTGGCTTTGAGTGAGGTGGAATAGTTGCAGTTAGGTATTGTGATTCTCGGTTCGACCGGCTCCATTGGCACACAAGCTCTGGACGTGATCAGCCGTATGCCGGATCGATTTCGGGTCGTAGGATTGGCGGCTGGCAGCAATGTGGGACTGTTGGCGGAACAGATCAACAAGTTTAGGCCAAAGGTGGCGAGTCTTGCCTCCAAGGAGGCCGCCTCGAGACTGCGGAACATGGCGATACCTGGTACCATGATCCTAGATAGTGATAGTCACCAGGGGCTAAAGGCTATGGTAGAGCGAGATGATGTCCAGCTGGTGCTCAACGCGATTGTGGGAGCAGCTGGTATCCTCCCAACCCTTGCGGCTATCGAGGCTGGTAAGGATGTTGCTTTGGCTAATAAGGAAACACTAGTCGCGGCAGGCAATGTAGTCATGGCAGCAATCCAGAAACACGAAGTACAGCTTCTGCCAGTTGATAGTGAGCATAGTGCGATTTTCCAATGCCTTCAGAGTGTGAATGGGCGATATCTGCATAGAGTAATCTTGACCGCTTCCGGCGGTCCCTTTCGCCAAAGGACCAAAAAAGAGCTGGAGAGGGCAACTATCAAGGAAGCTTTGGCTCATCCGACATGGGAGATGGGTGGCAAGATTACGATTGATTC
>JAAYSL010000200.1 GCA_012518315.1 Bacillota bacterium
AGGCCGAAATCAAAGAAAGGTGATAGGCTATGACTAATGTAAGGCGAATGACTGTCTTGGCACTCTTGGCGGCGATTAGCTTTCTTCTGATGTTTGCACTGGAATTCCCTTTACCCGGCTTCCCACCATATCTGAAATATGACCCATCCGATGTCTGTGGACTCTTGGCGGCTTTCTCCTTTGGACCTGCTGCTGGCTTCCTTGTAGAGCTAATCAAGAGCATACTGTTTTTTCTCTCTGGTAAGTCGGCTGATGGAATCGTGGGAGCGGCTGCAGCCTTGGTTGCTGGGGGTAGCTTCGTATGGGTGGCTGGTCGGGTATATGCGCTGGGCAAACGCTCTCCGGTTCTGGCTCTCTTGGCTGGCACCATTACGATGACCGTTTTGATGGTTACAGCCAACTACTTCATCTTCTTACCCCTCTGGGGGCTACCCACCAGCCAGGTTAAACTGCCTTTGATCATCGCCATGTTAGGGTTTAACTTGGTGAAGGGAGTTATTACATCGATACTAACCCTCATTATTCACCAGAGTCTAAAAGGCAAAATAGCATTGACTAGTGCAGAAGCCCGCCGCTAATCGCGGGCTTCTCTTTTTGTAGCTACCTCTTGATTAGTCGCCCTGCCCCCGCAAAGCTGCGGTTCCAATAATCGCCACCCACCCGCACTCGGGTCACAACTACTTTCCCCTGACTCTGGGAGGCGGTTACGATCTGCATAAGATGGTCTTGTTGATCGGCATAAAGGGCTACGCCATTGATGCCACTACCTTCTGTCCCAAAAAAGACCAGGTCTCCCGGCTTTAGCTCCTCTGGCGTCAATGGTCTTACATTCCACATATACAGAGTCATACTGCTAGCATCGTTTACTATCGTCTCCCCAAGATCGCCCACCTGCACGAACCGCAGACCCGGATACGCTGATCTATAGGCATTGACCACAAGTCCCGAGGCATCGATACCGGCCTCTTTACCGGGCTCGGCGCCCTGGGCGATTTTTCCGGTATAACTAGATATGGTATCTTGTCCACCAAAGCGATAGGCAACACCTTGCCGCAATTCTCCCTCGATGTGATACTCCAAAGTAACGTATTCCATAGCTGCCTTTAGTGCCTGTCTAGCTTCCAAGTCAGAGAAGGCCAATACTCTTGTGGGCAAAATCAGTAGGCAGCCTACAGTGACCAAGATGATCAGTATCCAGCTAGACGCGAGGTTGATGCATCTTGCTCTGCTTGTCCTCATATTACTCACTCCCTTCTGGTCGACCTTCGTTGCCATCCTGCGACAACGAAGCGGGAGCCAGCCAGCCCCTCTAATATTGTTTTTCCATGCTCTCTATCTTCTCCTTCAATACTTAGGAACGAGCCAAAAACTTAACGCTTCCATTTCTACAAGAGAGGAAGCGTTAAGAATGCATTTTCTGCCCAGGATAGTCCGAAAGCCGCGGTTTATTCACGGCTCTAATGCGAGCTCGCAACCTACAAGACCGACTACTCGTTAACCCTAGTCGAACAGAAAGATGAGGATGATCACAGCGATAATAATCAGCAGTATAGGCGAATTGAAGATATTATCGCGATCACAGTCACGACGACGTTTACCCATAGTTCTACCCCTTTCCTGGATTATCGCCCATTCCCGGCTACAAGCACTTTCGAACCCGCCTCTGTAGCCCAGTGACGTACTACAATATACGTGGGATGTGGATGGCCGTAACGGGATCACAGTCCGGTTTGGGGAGACTCTTACTGCACTCATTTTTCAGTCTGCTTGTATCTGGAGTGATTTGTTTCAGTGCGAGAAGCAAAATGGGAACGAATAAGAAAACCCCCCACTAGCTGGAGCGGGGAGTTGGAGTGTTTGGAAAGACCATTCTTCTCAGGCTTTAGCCATTGCACAGGCAATACTGTTCATACGCTTTCGTAAATAGACGCAAGTGCAACTGCTCATCCTTGACAATACGGGCCAGTACAGCCTTAATGTATTTGTCGTCGATCATCTCTATATGCTGACAATAAGTCTGAATGGCTGTTCTCTCTGCTTCAATATCGCTTTGCAGCTGCTCACAAGGATGGCCCGGTAGATATTGAACATAGCTAGCATCCCAGAACCTTCCCTGACCATCCATGTACATGGGTGGCTGGCCAAGGAGCTTGATTAGTTCAGCAAGCATTTCCATGTGACGCATTTCTACGATGGATACCCCTTCTAGAAGCTCGGCGACTTCAGCGAACTGCGGGGGCATGTCGTTGTGGTGGAAAAGGTACTGATTTATGGCAGTCATCTCACTAACCATCCCGGCATAGTCATCAAATAGAAGCCTGGCATATTCGGGATTTGGGCATTCAACCTTGATGGGAGGATATGGTTCTGGTACTTCGGGAATCCTCATAGGACGCCCGTGCACCATCTTTTTCTCCCATCTGCCCTTACAGTCATCCTCCCTTCGCTCATCTCTACAACAAAGGAGTGACTCGAAGAATGCCTGATGTTCCATCTCATCTTGCCTAATGCTCTCGATGGAATGACACAATGCTCTACAGGGTGCGGCATTCGCCATCTGCCGGTAAAAATCCACTGCCGCAGCCTCATCTTTGGCTGCTTCCTGAACCATTCTCCAGAATCTTTCGCTCACAGGAATCACCTCCACCACATTGTATTCCTGTGCATAGGAAAGTGGTCCCACGTTTCTAGCCTAAAGATTGTGATTCTAAGATGGAACCCAACTCATGACCACGACGCAAAAGAGCATAGGCTAGGGCCGCTGCCACCACCATAAGTATGCTTAGAATCAACATCCCTGTGCCCAAACCCACGCTATCGGCTACCATGCCCAACAACCAAGGCATAAGCATGCCTCCAATGCCGGCTACTGTGGCAAAGAACCCGGCTAGGGGTGAAACCCACTCTGGATAGGCACGGGCACCACAGGCTACAATGGTGGGAAAAATCCCTGAGCAGAAAAAGCCCGCTAAAGCAAAAAGGACCATGGCTAACATCGGTGTAGGAGCGATAGTTCCTAACCATATGGTTACCGCTGTACCACCACACAAAAGCAGCATCAGGAACAGATATTCTACCTTCTGAGAGATAATGCTGCAAGCAAGGCGTCCTAGTGTTAGACCAGCCCAAAATAGTGAGACAACGCCGGCACCAAACGCGGCGGTACTAGCAAAACTGCGCATGAAGAAAGTCGTGATCCAGCCAGTTATACTGACTTCTACACCGACATAGATAAGCATGATCAGTCCTAGGACTAGTACACCTGGAGCCATGAGTAGCTCTCTCAATGATGCTCTCCCGTTTTTGCTGGGCACTTCATCGGAATGCTGTCCTATAGAACCCACATCGGCCAGTTCAAAAAGCCGACTGGGCATGGCTGCCCAGGTAATCACGAACGCCAGGTAGCATAGGGCGACAAAGAAAAAGAATGATTGCCAGGCTACCCCGGCCATAAGCATGACACTGATTGCGGAAGGTCCAAGCCATGCTCCCAGCGCGAAGAATAGATGTAACCGGTTAAGTGCGGGGCCGGGACTATCACCACTCCAGTGGGAGGCAAAGGCATTAAAGCCAACCTCTAGGGTGCCCCACCCCGCCCCCATGACAAATACACTAATCAAGGTCATAGACCACTTGGGTGCAAGGGGAATTGCAGCTAGCCCTAGCCCCATACACATTAGGCCAGTAAGTATAACACGTTTGGGACCGAAGCGACCCATTAGTCCATGGGCAGTACCGGAACTGCAGACTTGCCCTAAAGATAAGAGAAAAAACAGGCTACCTGCCTTGGCTAGGCTAAGGGAGAATCTTTCAATCAAGAACGGGAGTGTAGGTCCAAACACCGTTCCAACAAACCCAAGCAAAGTATAGATCGCATAGCAAATGATCCAGTGCATAGATCTACTCCTCTTCTAGGGACGAAAACACATCCCCCATGATATAATTGGCCCATGAGTAGGATAGCGTATCTTGCACAAAAATACCAGCTTAAGTACAACCATGTTCCACTACCGGGGCGTACCTTAAAGATCCTGAGTGTGGCAGATATCGAGGCTCTCTTGGAAGAGGTAGAGCATGAAGATGATCTGCCCTTTTGGGCTAGCCTGTGGCCCGCTGCTCGGGGCCTGGCCACGTTTCTTTGGCAGGATCCACATCTTGCCGGGATAAAGGCGCTAGAGCTTGGTGCTGGCACTGGCCTTCCGGGGATTGCCGCGGCCTTGAGAGGAGCTGGTGTAGTCCAAACAGATTTCATCTCTGATGCTTTGCTCTTCTGCCAAGAAAATGCAGCCCTTAACAATGCACAGACTATGCAACACATCTTGGCGGACTGGCGAGATTTCCAGGTGCCCGGCCTGTATCCTTTGGTCTTCGGATCAGATATTCTCTATGAGCCGACACTGCATAGAAGCTTGGTGGAGGTAATCAGGGAAAAACTAGCACCCCATGGACGAGTTCTAATTGCTGATCCAGGTAGGAAGGCAGTCATACACTTTCTCCAAGTGGCGGAAGCAGCAGGTTTTACTTGGAATGTCCAGGAGATCGTAGTCCCCCCCTCACCAGATCTCCATCCCTTTAGCCAAGAAAACGAAGCCCCTGCCAATATCGACATATTGGAGCTTTCCCGCATAGACAGCTAGTGGGTTCACCTGGGTCTAGATCATATCAGTTTTCCTGGATTGAGGATATTCTTGGGATCGAACACCTCTTTGATCTGTCGCTGTAGAGCAATTAGGGTATCTCCCAAATCATCGATGAGGTACTGTCGTTTGGAAATCCCAATCCCATGTTCACCCGAGACTTGACCACCTAGTGCTTTACCCTTGGCGTAGAGAAGATCCATGATCTCCTGCATTTTGGCCCGCCAAGTATCTTTGTCCATGTCATCTCGAAGTATATAGACATGCATATTGCCATCACCGGCATGACCAAAACTGCGAATCCTAACGCCATACTCCTTTTCTAGCTCTTTGGTGTAGCCAATAAAATCGGCAATTCTATCCCTTGGGACAACTACATCTACCTCATCCATATCGCTTTCTGCCTTTAATGCTTCCAGAAAAGCACCCCGGGCATCCCAGATCCCCTCCTGGCGCTCGGGGGTATCGGCGATAAGCACATCCTCAGCTTCTGCTTCCAGGCAGATATCCCCGGCCATCTCATAGATCTCTTCTAGTTCTTCGGGGCTATTGCCATCAAAGCGCAGCAAAAGGTAGGCCGGAGCTGTTTTATGGGGGAAAACCTTACCCAGGTATTTCTCGGCACTTAAAATCACATCCCTCTCCATAAACTCCATGGCTTGCGGGATGATCCGACTTCCAATAATCTTGGGCACGGTACCGATGGCTTGTTCCAGGCAGGAGAAAGGTACCAAAAGACTAAGGACTTTACGGGGCAAGGGCAAGAGCCTAACGATAATCTTAGTCATGATGCCCAGGGTGCCTTCAGAGCCGATCATTAGATGTAGCAGGCTATAACCTGAAGAGTTCTTAGCGATCTTACCACCCAGCTGGACTATATCCCCATTAGGCAAGACTACTTCCATGCCGGTAACATGGTCTCTTGTCACTCCATATTTGACAGCCCGCATACCACCGGCATTAGTAGCTACATTCCCGCCGATAGTGGCGCTTCTCTCACCGGGATCCGGTGCATAAAGAAAGCCCATTTTCTCCACAGTTTCTTGGAAATCTAGAAGAATAACCCCCGGCTCTACTGTCGCCATAAGGTTATCTGTATCGATCTCAAGAATCCGGTTAAGCCTGGCTGTAGATAGCAAGATCCCACCATACAAGGGGACACAGCCACCACAAAGTCCTGTACCAGAGCCTCGGGTAGTTACAGGGATGTTTTTATCATAAGCATATTGCATAATCGCGGCAACAGCCTCGGTGCTATCTGGCTCCATTACAACCTCCGGGAAAGCCCGTGCCTCACCTAGCTCATCATGGGCATAGTCCTCTAGGATAGCATCACCCACCAGAATATGGTTGTCACCTACCAGGCTCCTTAAGTAATCAATGTCTTTGTCAACCAGCTTGGAATACTGCATCAAGGCTTCCCCCTTCCTTTAGCCTTTGGATAAGATTTGGCACAATCTCATATAGATCCCCAACTAGTCCATAATGAGCTGCATCGAAGATTGCAGCATTGGGATCGGTATTAATGGCAAAGATTACATCAGAGCCTCGCATACCAGCTACATGCTGAATAGCGCCAGAAATGCCACAGGCAACATAGAGTCGGGGGCGAACTGTTCGACCACTCATCCCCACCTGCTGGGTATAACTGGCCCATCCTTGCTCAACTAAGGGTCTAGTCACACCTACCATCCCACCAAGCAAATCGGCTAACTCACCCAAAAGCTCAAGGCCCTCGGGTCTGCCAATACCCCGGCCCCCAGCCACAATAATATCAGCATCAGTAATCGAGTCCACCATATGGTGAGGCCTAAACCCTAAGACCTCAATCCCAGATTGAAGCAGTTTCTCGTCAATCTGACAATGGACAATCTTGCCATGAGGTTTTGCTACTTTGCTCGCCGCGGGCATTACTTTGTATCTGACTGTCGCCATCTGCGGACGATGCCGAGGAGTAATGATCTGGGCCATGACATTGCCGCCAAAGGCTGGCCGGGTTTGCACTAGATCACCATTGGCCTTAACAGAAAGGGATGTGCAATCGGCAGTAAGACCTGTTCTTAAGCGAGCAGCCACCCTGGGAGCTAGGGATCTCCCTACAGAAGTTGCACCCATAAGAATAATATTGGGCTTAATCTCGCCAACTAGTTCCACCATTAGTGCAGTATATGGCTCAATCCGGAAATGCTCTAGTTTTGGATGGTCATAAAGATATACCCGGTCTACACCGTATTGTAGGAGTCGTTCGGCCTGGGGCTTGATGTTGTTGCCAGCCAAGAACACAGCTACCGGCTCATCTAGCTGCCTTGCCAGCTCTAGTCCCTTACCGATTAGCTCATAGGTCACCGGTTGGATTTGACCCTGCCGCTGCTCAGCGAAAACCAGTACACCTTGGTATTCCGCTTTATCTACCGTACCGACAGCCTCAGATTCTTCTAGCCAAAGGGCGCCGACGGGACAGGCTTTAATACAAAGGCGGCACAGCCTGCAGGAGTCGGTGAATTCTATGGCTTGTCCACGAATCTCTACTCCATCAAAAGGACAGGCTTCGACGCACTGACCGCAAAGTGTGCAAAGATCATGATCTACCTGCATGCGGCTCATACGAACTTCAGCTCCTTTAGCTTTTCATAGAACTGCCCAGCAACCTTATCTGATGAGCCCTCCCATATCTCCTTCTCCTGTCCCCGGAGAGGTGGAAAGATACGTTCTACCTGGGTAGGCGAACCATCTAGCCCAAAGTAAGCGGCATTAGCTTCTCTTAGGGCTCTACTATCCCAGATAGTAATCTCCCGTTCTTTAGTTGCTCGCTTCAGTCTAAAGGAAGGTAATCTTGGGTGATTTGCTTCCTTGGTAACAGTCAAAAGGCAAGGTAAGCTGATCTTGAGCATCTCGATACCATCACCCATGTCGGTGTCGACGATGATGGCATTATCTATGATCTCACAAACCCCAGTAACATAAGAGGCATGGGGCAGATCCAAAAGCTCGGCTATACCTGGCCCTACCTGGGCCGTATCACCATCGGTGGTTTGCATTCCACAAAAAATCAGATCAAAAGGTGGCAGATGACGAATTGCTTCGGATAAAGTATAGGAAGTAGCTAAGGTATCCGCACCAGCAAACTTCCGATCACTCAAAAGATAACCATTATCCGCCCCAAGAGTATATGCCTCCCGGATAACAGCCATAGCTTGGGGCGGACCCATGGATAGTACAGTAACTGTCCCCCCATACTGCTCTTTAAGTGCTACTGCAGCCTCTA
>JAAYSL010000201.1 GCA_012518315.1 Bacillota bacterium
AGAACCATAAATACAGAGATTGCGTTAGCTAATGGATATTTGGGTGCTCCCCGGAAGGCATTGTCATACATATACAAGGCTAAGACCGATGTACGGCGTGCAGGATTACCGGCGGTCATCGCGAATACTAAGTCAAAGCTCTTTAGTGATCCTGAGATGGCTAAGATTGCGGCAGTGACAATCACACCGGATAGGCAAGGGAGGATAATTCTGGTGAGCACTTGCCATTCCGATGCACCATCAATGCGGGCAGCCTCAATCAGAGCCGGATCAATCTTTTGTAGATTTGCCAGGAAAATGATCATATATGTGCCTGTATACATCCATAGGATAACGAATAATACCGGTAAGATGGCTAGCTTGGGGTCAAAGAAAAGCTCGTTCTCCCAAGTAGGATCAAAGCGTTGCATAAGCTCAGTAAATGGACCAAAGGGGGAGAAAAACGACTGCCAAAGAATGGCCACTACAATGGTTGAAATCACAGAAGGCAGATAAATAATGGTTTGGTAAAAGTCCCTACGCCTAACTAGTTTGCGATGAATCACATAGGCGAAAAGGAAGCCCAATGGGATTTGGCCAAAGATAGATATGGCCATAATCAGGATATTGTTTTTCAGGGAGATCCAAAAATACTTGTCCTGGAACATCCTTACGTAATGGGTCAATCCGACAAACTGCATACCGGAACCGCCAAAGATTTTGCCCCCATTATAGTTAGTCATGCTTAAGACAAAGGAGAACACAGTAGGGAAAGCCATTACCGCCCAGTAAATCAACACAGCTGGTAGAACCAAAACCAGATAGGCACGGCGCTCCTCGCTGAATACGGTTTTTCTCATTGGATAGTTAACCTCCTACGAGAGAAGGAGGTAGACCCACCATCGGGGTCTAGCCTCCTTAGCACAATAACCTTCGATGGCTACCCTACAGCACTATTGATTAGCTGCCCAGGCCTCATAGGCATCTTGTACCTTTTCGGCAACCTCCTCGGGAGTAGCAAGACCTAGCCCGATCTCCTGAAGGCCGATATTCAATGGTACATAAACATCGCCTGCTAGCAGATCATCGAGAACATAGGTACCTACCTTTATTTCATCATAGTAGCGTATCCGTTCCTGGACAAGGGGCTCCAAGTCCTCGCTGGTGACATCTATGCGGCTGGGAATGGTACCACCAGTCTCTAGACGATGTTTCTGCACTTCTGGGCTTTGCAGCCATTTGATCAGCTCGAGGGCTGCCGCCTCCTTGGCAGAACCAGCGGGGATATTGGCATTCATGCCATACCCGGTCCCTACTACTGTAGATGAGGAATTGTGATTGATCTCACCGGGAATCTTCGGGAAAATAGTCAGTACAAACTCATGTTGTTTGTCCACGGGAATCAAAGCTTCACCAGTGGAAGGGTCAGTGATGAAATTGCCGACCTTCCAGTCACCATCGATCATGAATGGGGCCTTGCCTGATGCAAACAAGCCATTGACTTCACCATAAGTAGTATTCATGATTCGGCGATGGAGGACACCATCTTCATAGAGTCGAGCATAGAACTTAAGAGCACTGACAAACTCAGCATCTGTGAATTTGGCCTTGCCGGCAACAATCTCATCCATCTTGTCATTGCCAACCAAACGGCCGACAATCATGCTAAATAGGCAGGATTGGATTACCCAATCATCCTGTGCTCCCATCAAAATGGTGTTTAGTCCTTTTTCCTGAAGCA
>JAAYSL010000202.1 GCA_012518315.1 Bacillota bacterium
CTCCCCATTTACATATGTACAGTTCGTGCTACCTAAATCCTCCAACCAGTACTCCTTTTTGTCAAGATAGATGCGGGCATGATTGACAGAAATAAAGGGATCATCCAAAACCACATCATTGCCAGGCCCTCGTCCTACCTGAATTTCATTGGTCACCGGCCAGATCTTGGCAGGTCTTTCCTTCCCAGGAATGGGAAGCTCAACTAGGTAGGCCAAGGGTAGCGAAGACCGATGATTTGGTGCCATGCCGATGGAGCGAATAGCTTCCCTTAAGAAAGCAAACAGCAGGCCCAGAAAGATAATGTGCACGGGCCACCACACCCATTTTCCCATGCTATTTCACCACACGAAACTGTAGCCCGACAGTTCCCAGCTGGATTAGGTCACCATCATTCAAGACAGCATTCAAAGTAGATTGGTCATTGACCCTAATCCCATTCGTACTCTTATTGTCCTCAATCCAGTAGCGGCCATTGGTAAATCGTATCACTGCATGGCAGCGAGAAATACTGGAGTCCCGCAATTGCACATATTGATCAAAGCCCCTGCCTATCGTGGTCGATTCGCCTTCCAAGAGCCATATCTGTCCTCTTTGAGGGCCATCAACACAAAGTAGCTCTGCGGCGCCTTGCTCCCCGGTGGCCCCAGGGGATAGCCTATAGATTTGGGTGCCGTTTCCACTACCTTGCTTACCATCGGGACTAGACTGTCTTTCCCTATCCTGCACACTGGCCCCACTGCTGGTTTCGCTTTCTTGGAAAATAGCATTTGCTCGTACCAACCCCGGCAAGACGTTTTCATCCACTTGGAACTCGATCTGCACAGGAGCCACAAACCGTACACCAATCCGGCGGGCCCGACTATTCAAATACTCCCCAAGATCAGTGGTGATAGTCGATTTCAATGGCTCTAGCTTCCCCCAATCATGGGGATTTACATAGACAGTAAACTTGTTGGGAACATAGACATGGACTGTTGAGACCTTGCGATCAGCCAACATGGACTTGGCTAACTGTCTACCAATCTCCACCGGCTGAACCATGCGCTGTGCCCCTCTACCAGCCAAAGAACGCAAGAACCTTTCTAGAAAGGCCTCCAGTTTGCGGAGTAACTCCATGTTTAAGTCTCCTCCCACTGCCCTTTTAGTTGGCCACAGGCCGCCTCGATATCCCCACCTCGCTCCTTGCGGATACTCACTTCAAGGCCTCCTCGCTGAAGCCAGGATAGAAACTTTTTGACCTCACTTGACTGAGGTCTTTGGTGTATGCCCTTTTGAATGGGGTTTACTGGTATTAGGTTCACATGACACAAAAGGCCCTTTAGGATGCGAATAAGGCTTCTGGCATCTTCTTTGGTATCATTGAAACCTGCCATTAGTGCATACTCTATCGTTATCCGCCGGTTTGTAGCTCTTACGTACCCGTGCAAAGTCTGCAACAACTCATCTAGGCCAAAAGTACGGTTGATGGGCATGATACGGCTCCGTTTTTCATCATCAGCTGCATGCAGGGAGACCGCCAGCGTAAGCCCTAGGCCCGCTTCTTGCAAACGCCTAATCCCGGGCACCAATCCACAGGTGGAAACCGTGATCTGTCGGATACCTATATTCAGACCCCAAGGTGAGTTGATGATTTCGATGCTCTTTAGTAGTGCAGCGAAGTTTGCCAATGGCTCGCCCATTCCCATGTATACAACATTGGTAGGGATACTGCCCACATCCAGAGCTACTTGCAGGATCTGATCGACTATCTCCCCCGCAGTGAGGTTGCGAGCAAATCCCCGAGCACCGGTGGCACAAAAAGTGCAACCCATCTGGCAACCCACCTGGGTGGAAATACATACAGTGGCCCGGTCAGTTTCAGGGATAAACACTGATTCTATCAGTTGCCCATCACCTAAGGCCAAAAGGTACTTGCGGGTGCCATCGATTGACTGCCTGACCGTCTGAATCATACAAGGATGGTGAACCATCTCTTGAGCCAGCCTATCCCGGAGCTCCACCGGCAAATTGCTCATTTCATCTATACTAGCTACTGGTCTATATAACCACCGGGCTAACTGATCACCTCGATAAGCGGGCTCATTCCAGCTAACCAGCAGTTCTTTAAGCTCTCTTAGTGTCTGACCAACCAAGGTTTCATTTGATGACATTGACTACAACTCCATCTAGCCGTTAGTATGATAAAAAAAGTGGCAAAGTATGCCAATCCCTGTATGTCTGCCTGGTATCATTTCCTCATAGTTCTCTTTTACCCCAATCGGGGCAGGCTATTAGCGCAAGTTATTCTTGGGAGGTAAGATAGCAATGGCAGGCAAAGGCAAAGTACATTTTCTCACAGCCTATATCGAATTCCTCTTAGATGAGGGGATTAAATCGGAGGAGTACTACTTAGGAGATGCCAGCCGGTTTCTCCGCTTCCTTCTTGCCCGGGTTGAAGAAGGTGATATCAAGGCTTTTGTGGAACACACTTCACCGAGCTACCAAAAGCGGCTGCGCCAGTCTTTACGGAAATTCTATGTTTTTGCCCAGAAAGAGCTGAAAATCACCAATACAGCCCTGGAGCAAGTGTGAACATCTGGCGTGGAAAGATTGACAAAACCAGGGCTCGCGGGTTATAATAGCCCTTGTTAGGGTTACGGGGTATAGCGCAGTTTGGTAGCGCGCTTCGTTCGGGACGAAGAGGCCCTCGGTTCGAATCCGAGTACCCCGACCAAAAACCCACGGCAGAAGCTGAGAGCTTGCCGTGGGTTTTTTGCTCCTCTTTTTAGCTGGTCAGCCGTGTCTTGTATCTCAATTGATCGGCAAGCTTAGCAATGAGTAAGGAATTGGTGGGAAACCGACCCTTGCTAGTTCTCCCTGTCAATTCCTCCAGAAAAGCCCGGTTGCCGTGATCCCAGGCAGTAATTACCGCATTGCGGATGGCCGCTTCTACGCCCCCAGGGGTTGTGTTGTATTTTTCTGCTAGTCTAGGGTAAAGCTCCTTGGTCAATGAGCCACCAAAAAGGCCTTCATCCTCTAGAACCACCAACACAGCATCCCGCAAATAGTTGTACCCTTTGAAATGGGCAGGAATACCAATTCTATGTAGTAACTCCGTAACCATGGCTTCCCGGTTAATCAAGGGTCGCATGGCCATTCGGGTCGGTTGACTGATCTCGGCATCAGTCTCCCTCACCACAGAATCATCCGCAGCACCCCCGGCAAATTGTCTAATGCGATCAGCCAATACATGCAGATCAAAGGGCTTAACCACAAAATAGTCAGCACCCAAATCAGTAAACCGCCGGATGATATCCTCCCTGCCAAAGGCTGTCAAAACGATGATCCTTGGTCTTTCTGCCACTGGGACTTGGGAGAGGCGTTCCATAACACCTAGTCCATCAAGATGTGGCATAGTTATGTCTAGTAACACCACATTCGGCTCTCTTTCCTCGATCAAAGCCAGTGTTTCTTCACCATCATGGGCAATACCTACTACCTGCATCGCTTCTTGGCGTTCCAAAAAAGCTTCCAGAGTCTCACAAAGCCCTACATTATTGTCCGCTATGAGGATCTTGAGCATTACTTCTGCCTCCTAAGGCTTAATTTGTCCAAAATGCAGGTCATTACTCCATTATCTAGAGCACTTGGTAAATTTTTCGACATCACCGACAGGATTCCTGCGAAGCGGATAGTAAATACCCAACAATTGGGAGTTTTTCTGGATCCCTCCCTGATGCACCCCAAGGATGTATGTTTGCAGGCAAGAAAGGTCATAATGGTAGTAAGCGAGCCCAGGTATGGCGGGTGGGATGACCCGGTCGCATCCCAGCGAGGTTACGTATTATTGGCTGGTCACTTCGCCGAACCGGTCCGCCACCTGGGTAGCTAGGTGGTCACCACTGGCAGTGGCAAGAGCATATGCTCTTGCCACTACTCTTTTCCTAAAACGGCTCTACCTTCCCCGGGGCAAATCTATTAGATTTCACCCTTGCGCAGAGCCGCCAGAAAAAAGCCATCAGTCCCATGTTTGTGTGGCATAAGCTGCAGGGTTTTCTCACCAAGGTCCAAAGACAAGTCGGCCCCCTGTGGCAGCCGCTCTCTTATGTCAAGCAGCTGGAGACCCGGGTACTTCTCCAGGAGCCAAGCGACATTGTCCTCGTTTTCGGCTCGGTTAATCGTACAAGTACTATAGACCAACCTGCCTCCCGGAGCTAGACACTGATAGGCTGAAACAAGCAGTCGCCTCTGCAAATCCACCAATGCCCTGACAGTCTCTGGCTTGATCCGCCAGCGGATATCCGGTTTGCCCCTAAGAACCCCCCAGCCCGAACAGGGCGCGTCCAGTAGTACCCCATTGGCCTTGCCCAGGTATCTGGAATCTAGCTGAGCTGCATCGGCCTTGATGGTGTTCACATTGGTTATCCCAAGCCGAATGGCTGTTTTGCGAAGTAGTTCAAGCTTTCCAGGATGGAGGTCAAAGGCTAGGATCCTACCTTTGTCCTGCATAAATTCCCCCATATGTAGGGTCTTGCCACCAAGCCCAGCACACAAATCATAACAAAGCTCACCAGGGCTAGGAGCCAAGGCATGTGTTGGCAACATGGAAGCTTCATCTTGAACCACAAATTGGCCCAGCTGAAAGGCCTGAAGAGCAGTAATACTGGCAACATGCGATACCCGAATGGCTTCCGGCGCAAATCTTCCCGGCTCTGCACCTAGCCCCTCACTTCTTAGGTGGTTGAGTAAAGACTGGCGGTCCGTTTTTAGAGTGTTGGTTCGAAAGAAGGTGGTTGGAGAGAGGTTGTTGGCCCCACAGAGTTTGTCTGTTTCCTCTAACCCTAGTTCTTCTACCCAATGTTCTACTAACCAGAGGGGATGGGAATGAACGAGGCTAATCCCCTCCGCCCTTTCCATCGACTGGGCCGCATGTATGTAATCAGATCTTTGAGGCTCCCTTAGTACTGAACGTAAGATGCCATTGACTAATGCGGCTGTACCTTTATGTCCGAAACTCTTAGCAAGCTCTACAGCTTCATAGCAAGCGGCTGCGGCGGGGATATTGTCGAGAAAAAGGATTTGGTAGATGGCCATGCGTAGATTGTTGCGTAAAGGAACCGCCAGCTTCTCCAGGGGATACCGAGAAAACTGTTCTATGACCCAATCCAAGGTAAGGCGGCGCCGTAAAGTACCATAGACAAGCTCAGTGACCAGGCCTTTGTCCCGCTGCTCTAAACTCGTTCGCTCCAAGTAGTTGCCTAAAACAATATGCACATAAGCATCTCTTCGCTCCACACTGCTTAGGATCTGAAGCGCCACTTGCCTTGGGGTCACTTTGCGCTCCTTGGCCAACGAATCCCCTCCTGAAAAAAACCCAGGCACATCCAGCCTGGGGTGTTCACACTTTCTTGACTGTGGTTAGCGATCATCACGGGCACCTCTCAAAAACAGCAACCTGATCAACTGCGAAGCAGCCATAGCCGCGGCAGCAACATAGGTTAACGCTGCAGCATTCAGTACTTGCTTAGCCTTCGGTAGTTCTGCCCGGGTCAGATAACCACTGTTTTCCAGCATGTTGAGAGCTCTACGACTAGCATTATATTCCACCGGCAATGTCACTAGCTGAAAGGCCAATGCCCCGATAAACAGCCATATCCCTACATTCATGAGTATCTCGGACCAGGTGATAAATCCGATGAAAAACAAAGGAAAAGCCATCTGAGAACCGATGCTAGCCACCGGATATAGATTATTGCGAACACCTAAAGGAATATACGCCTCGGAATGCTGCACGGCATGCCCCGTTTCGTGGGCAGCCACACCCAATGCTGCTACAGAAGCACTTTGGTAAACTTGTGGAGAAAGACGCATCCTGCGGGTGCGGGGATCATAGTGGTCAGATAATGTTCCAGCGATGAGCTCCACAGGTACATCATGTAAGCCATTGGCATCAAGCAACTCCCTCGCCACTTGGGCGCCGGTCATGCCCGCTTGGGAGCGTTCATGCATATAGCGCCTAAAAGTGGTTTGAACCTTTCCCTGGGCGTAAATAGCCAATAATAGTGCCGGAATCAGCAAAACATAGGTCGGATCAAAATAGAAAGGAAAGAACACAAAAAACACCCTCCTTCTTACCCATCCGGGCGAAACTAGCTCCCATTCCCATTTCCCCTAAGCCAACTATACACTAACCTTTACCCAATTGTCCAGAGAAAACCCGCATTTGGCCTGCTAGAGCCCTACCGTCCCTGGCATCTAGGGTTTACTTAGACCACGTTTTTCGTTTGGTAACAGGTAGGCCTTTAGGGCTTCCTCCACCCTTTCCAGATCTACCAGAGTATTGAAGCAGGGACCATTAGGCCTTCGATTAGGAATGCCTCGCACCGTGATGCCCCGACTATCCTCTAGGCCACTTACCAGATCTCTTTCACAGGCAATGGCGATAACCGCTTTTGGCTTAAGGTCATGGAGTAGTTGCCGGGCTTTAGTCCCACCGGTAGCGATAGCCACATGTACCCCGTACTTATCGGCAAGCTCCAACAGGCCCCCCACACTACAGCCACCACAACATCGACACTGCCGAATATCATGTGTCACTTTATGGGGACACTTAGCCTTCTGCAAACATAGTGGCGCAAGAATCAACAGTTCCTGGGGATGCACACGCAGCTGCCGCTGCCGCACTAGCTGGTTATTCACTTCAATAAATGATGCCCGGATCCGCTCCTTATCCACCCCCAGCAAAGTTCCTAGACGCAATGCCAGCGGAAGAAAGGCAAAGGCAACTTTCTCTCTAGCATTACTCAAAATAGAGATATTACGCCCAGTAACTAAAGCTACCAAGAGGCTGAAGATGCCAGCGGCGGCATATGCTAAAAAACCGACCAGAAGGAGTATACCAACAAACCATAGCCACTGGCCTAACTTGGAGCTTGTGCGGAATAGATACCAAATGACCCCGGCCACGAAGGCAGCAACCATCAGCGCCACTATGATCAAACCAATGAACAATCGTTTCTTCTCATCATGCGCCATCTAGAGAGCCCCCCAAGATCTCCCCGGGGTCAATATGGTAGCCATTGGCATAATCCCTGCCCCCCATTCTAGAGCGATTGGGGGGTTGTACCACCCGCAGGGAGATGGAGCCTGAGCCGGTGGCAACTATGATCCCATCGTCTCGCACACCGAGAACGGTGCCGCTTGGAGCATCGGTTTTTTCTCCGGGAACCTCGGCAACTTCCCAAACCTTTAATAACGTGCCTCGGGAAAATGTAAAAGCACCAGGCCAAGGGGTGACTCCCCTGATTAGATTAATGATCTCATCGGTGGTGGCATCCCATGATATCTGGCCGGCTTCCTTGGTGAGTTTGTAGGCATATGTCGCTTGGCTATCATCTTGAGACCTTGACTCAAGGGTTCCTTTAGCCAAACGGTCAAGGGTGTTGACTAAAAGCCTTGCTCCGACCTTGGCCAGCCTTTTCTCCAAAGTCTCCGCCGTGTCCTCGGGCGTGATATCTACCTCTTCCTGCAGTAATATATCCCCAGTATCCCAGCCCTGATCAAGCAGCATCGTAGTCACGCCTGTCTTTCGGCAGCCATCAATAATCGCCTGCTGAATCGGGGAAGCTCCCCGGTATCGGGGCAGAAGTGAAGGATGGACATTGATACACCCATAAGTCGGCATATCGAGAATCGATGGAGGAATCAACTGACCAAACGCCACTACCACTATGGCATCAGGGTCTAGCACCTTCAGCTCTTCCACAAAAGCCGGATTGGAGGCCTTCTCTGGTTGGAGCACCTCGAGGCCTGCCTCCCTAGCCACTTCTTTAATCGGAGAATACTGCATCCTTTGGCCTCGGCCTCGTGGCCTGTCTGGCTGCGTAATCACCGCTTGAATCTCCCAGCTGCCTCCGACAAGAGCCTCAAGGCTTGGTACAGCAAACTCCGGAGTCCCCATAAACACTAATCTCACCTATTTGTCACCTCCTTGTTACCGATAGGCTATTTGTCAGTCTCAGATTGGATCTCGAGTGCATGATCGATAAACAGTACCCCATCTAGGTGATCGGTCTCATGCTGCAAAGCCCGGGCAAACAACCCCTCCGCCTTGATGCGGGTGCTGCGACCAGTTTCATTTAGGCCATTGACTACCACCTCTTCGGCCCGCTCCACATAGCCAAAGGTCCCCGGGATACTAAGGCAGCCTTCCACATCGATTTCCTTACCTGAAGCTTCGTCAATCTCAATCTCGGGATTGATCAAAGCCACCGGGCCTTCCCCTATATCCACGACAATTACCCGCTCACTTACCCCTACCTGGGGGGCAGCTAGGCCTACTCCGTCAGCACTATACATAGTCTCTAGCATATCCTTGATTAATCTCCGTATCCGCTTGGTCACTTGGGTCACAGGCTCGGCCTTTCGTCTTAAGACCGGGTCTGGATCTTTGACTATTTCTAGAATCGCCATGTGTCCCATCCTCTCTAGAGAGTTACCCGAGCTTTACCCAGGTACAAAGCGATCATAGCAAAGACGAGGGAGCGGCGTCAACACTGACACTACAATCCGGAAAGCTAGGAGCAGTTCTAACAAGTCCAGCAAGGGTTTGCCGTACAGCCATTTCCTCGCCTTTGAGCAATGTATGCCAGCGATAGCGATTTCTCACCATAGAAAGGGGAGCAGGCGAAGGACCTAGGATGGATAGCTCGGTACCTGTTTGGGTATGCATCTCTCGGTGAAGGGTATCTGTAATCAAATGGGCGGCTCTAATAACCTCTTCTTCCAGCGGACCTGAAATAAGTATGCGTGCCAAGAAACTATAGGGCGGATAAGCAAGCTCCCTTCGAAAAGCCAATTCTTCACGATAAAATGCCGAATAATCCTGCCGGGCCGCGGCCTGAATGCTATAGTGGTCAGGTGTATATGTCTGAATGATCACTTCGCCTTCTTTGTCTCCCCGCCCCGCTCGGCCCCCAACTTGGGTAAGGAGCTGAAAGGTGCGTTCTCCGGCTCGGAAATCCGGAATATTAAGAGCTGTGTCAGCAGTAATCACTCCCACCAAGGTGACATTGGGGAAGTCTAGCCCTTTAGCAATCATCTGAGTACCTAGGAGGATATCGGCGTCACCTCGCCCAAACCGGCCAAGGATGGCCCCGTGGGCGCCTTTGCGCCGTGTAGTATCGAAGTCCATCCTGAGCAGCCTGGCGCCGGGAAACTCATGCCGCAAGACTTCCTCTACCCGCTGTGTTCCCACTCCAAAGCGACGCAAGTACCGGCCGCGGCACTCAGGGCAAAGCCTGGGAACAGGCATTTCCAGTCCACAATAATGACATCTAACACTTTCATCTGGTTCATGGTATGTGAGACTCACCCGGCAGTTGGTGCATTGCAGCACATGACCACACTCCCGGCACAATACACAGGTAGCATATCCCCTTCGGTTAAGCAAAATGATCATTTGCTCTTGTCGATGGAGGCATTGACCAATCGCCTCCCGCAGCCTGTGGCTAAGAATGGTCCGGTTGCCACTTTGCAGTTCCTGCCGCATGTCAACGATCTCAACTGGTGGTAAGGGACGGGCTTCGATGCGCTGAGGCAATAATAAAGCTTGGTAGGTCCCTTTTTCCGCCATATAGGCGGATTCCACTGCGGGAGTGGCACTCCCCAGCAGGACTACTGCACTGTGCTTGGCTGCCCGCCAGAGGGCAACATCCCGTGCATGGTAACGGGGCATTTCGTCTTGTTTGTAGCTTTGCTCATGCTCCTCATCGATAACAATCAGCCCTAAATTGGTAATAGGGGCAAACACGGCAGAGCGGGCACCTACGACGATATCTGCATCACCACTTCGTATCCGCCGCCATTCATCAAAGCGTTCTCCAGGGCCTAAGGCACTATGTAAGACTGCCACCCTCTGTCCAAACCGGGCCTTGAAACGACGCACCGTTTGGGGAGTAAGAGAGATCTCCGGCACCAAGACAATGGCTTCTTTTCCCGCCTCTAGTGTCTTGGCTATGGCTTGTAAGTATACTTCGGTCTTACCGCTTCCTGTTACCCCTCGTAGGAGAAAGACACCATGCCGACCATGGTTCAAAGCCTTGGCGATTTCCTTTAGTGCTGCAGCTTGATCAGAATTGGGGGTGAGAGGGACGCTCGTCTTGGCCGCCCCTGTATATGGATCCCGGTATACCTCTTGCCAGTGACGCCTGATTAGACCCTTTTCCACCAATGCCCGGACCGTACTGGGTGAAGTATTCACCTTGGCCGCTAAGACAGATGTAGAAAGCCCATCACCTTCTTTCAAGATGCGGGCCATGACCGCGGCTTGCTTAGGGGCTCTTTTCCGGTTTGCGTTAATCCAGGCCTTGACGTCTTCCCTTGATTGATTAAGTCGGCAAACTTGGGTACGTTTCACCCTCACCGCAGGATCAGTCCAGCGATGCCGAATTACAACATATCCCTTCTCCACCAAACCTGTAATACTACCAGCACCGCAATCTGTAACCTCCATTATGGTATCAAAGAGTGCTTCACCTTCATTATCAATCAGGTAACGCAGTGCAGCCGCTTGTTTCGGAGCCCTCCCCTCCAGGTTTCTTAAGGCCTCACAGGTACCTTCGCATTCATCTACCAAAGCAACGTATTTTTCGCTTTTGATATGAATGCCCCCAGGCAAAACGCAACGCAGGGCATCTATCAAGCGGCTGTAAGTATGATCGGCCAGCCACAGAGCAAGCTCCACCATTTCCTCAGTAAGCAATGGTTCTTCATCTAGAATCCTTATGATAGGCTTGACGTCATCTACCGGACTTTCCTCATCCAGCTGAATGACATAACCAACCAACAATTGGGCACCAAAGGGCACAATCACTCGGTGGCCTGGCCGGAGCGTGCCCGATAATTCGGGAGGAATAAGATAGTGAAAAGGCCGATCTACGGCCCGACTTGCCAGATCAACTATTACTTTTGCGTATTTTGCCACAGACAAAGCCTCCCCTGTTCTATCCGGCAATCATTTCCCGGGAAACCACACCCTTATTGCCCGCTAACTATGAAGAAGCCCCTAGCCTTATCGGCCGGGGCCTCGGGGTTCACTGGCCTTTGCGCTTCGTTCTAGAGGGTACAATCTTCCCTTCCCCTATCTCACACAGGGCGATAGTCACTGGTTTCGTCGAATCTGTTTCAACTAACTGCGGGCTACCCTCCAGGATCTGGCGAGCCCTTCTTGCCGCACTCACCACCAGAGAATAACGGCTGTCAACTTTATTTAGCAATTGCTCAATGGGCGGTTGGTTCATCATCTTTGCTGATCACTCCCTGTTCCCCCACTATATCCTTGAGAAGCTCGAAATATTCGCTGTGCCGCAGTCGGCAGCGTTCAGCAGTAATGATGGCTACAAGCTGATCTGCAGCCCGGTCAATCTCATCATTACGAATCACATAATCATACTCGATACCGGCCTTTAGTTCTGATAGTGCGGTATGTAGCCGCCGCCTAATAGCTGTATCACTATCTGAGGAACGGCCCCGGAGACGGCTTTCCAATTCCGCCATAGTTGGTGGCAACAGAAAAACAAAGACTGCCTCAGGCATTTTCTCTTTGACCTGCCGGGCCCCTTGAATATCGATATCCATGGCCACCACTTGGCCTTTCTCTAAAGCTTCAGTGATATAAGCCATGGGTGTGCCGTAATAATGGTTACAGAACTCCGCCCATTCCAGAAACTCCCCTGCTTTTACCCGCCTTTGGAATTCTTCCTTGGCCAGAAAAAAGTAGTCTCGACCATCCTCTTCCAAAGGACGGCGAGGACGAGTTGTCGCCGATACTGAATACAAAAGATCTGGCAAACGCTCTCTTGCTGCGTCTAGTACAGTATTCTTGCCAGCCCCTGATGGACCGGAAAGAATTAAGAGAAAACCCCGCTGCTGCACCACTAGCCCCCCAAGACCGCCATCAACATCTAATCCGCGGATTCTGCAACAACCTCTTTACTTGTTAACCGATGGGCCACAGTCTCCGGCTGAACTGCCGAGAGGATGACATGATCACTATCGGTAATGATCACTGCCCGGGTACGCCGTCCATATGTGGCGTCCACCAACATTCCTTGCTCCCGAGCTTCCTGAATGATTCGTTTGATCGGCGCTGATTCAGGGCTAACAATGGCAATAATCCGGTTGGCTGCAACTATGTTTCCAAATCCTATATTTGCGAGTTTGATATTCAAATCTCTTGTCCCCCCAACTGCCCTATCCGAGTTTTTGCAGTAGAGCCTCGACCTGGCGTCTCCCAAGACCCCGTACTCGCCGATTTTCATGAATCCCGATCTCATCCATGATTCGTCTACTAGTTACTTTACCAACTTGGGGCAGGGATTGCAAGAGATATGAGACTCGCATGCGGCCAATGGCCTCGTCATCCGCATTATCCAGCACATCCTGTAGGGTCATTTGGCCCGATTTCAGCTTGCCCCGGATATCTGCCCGTTGGCTTCTAATCGCCTGAGCTTTTTCTAAAGCTCTAAGCTTCTCACCGGGCGTAAGCTTTGGCAGCGTCAACTCCTTCACCCCCTTACTCCACATTTTGGACTTGTTCCCGTAGTTTCTCAATCACACTTTTTCCTTCCACCACCCACTGGGATATGGCCACATTACTTGATTTCGAACCTATGGTATTTACTTCCCGGTTCATTTCCTGAATCAGAAAGTCCAATTTGCGGCCGACCGGCTCATCCCCTTCTAAGGCTAGACTAAACTCAGCTAGATGGCTTCTTAGACGCACCAGTTCTTCATCGATATTAGCCCGATCAGCTAGGATGGCCGCTTCGGCAGCCAACCGATTAGGGTCAACTGGCATGTCCCCCACAAGCTCGGCAATGCGAGCCTCTAGGCGTTCACGGTATTCCTCTGGTAGGTTCCTGGCCAATTCGGTTACCCAATCTAAGCTATCTGTCAGGTACTGGAGGTCTTTCCTAAGTACTAAAGCTAACCTCTGGCCCTCAGCCATTCGCATATCCACTAAAGCTCTCGCCGCTTGGCTTGCAGCAGCCTCTACTAAATCGTTAAGGAGCCGGGCATCACCTTCATCCATAGCCACTGGCTCTAGGACTCCCGGCAAGGAAAGTAAGTAATCGGCTCGATTAGTTGGCTCTACACCTAGCCGCTCCCCGATCTGGGAAACAGCCGCATCATATCCCTGTAGTAGCCCCCAATCTATCTTCACCGTTCGTGGATCTTCCCTAAAATCCTCTATGGTCACCGAGATTTCTACTCTTCCTCGGCGTACATTTTTTGCCACTACACCTCGAACCTTGTCCTCCAGAAAACCGTATTCCCGAGGAACGCGGATAAAAAAATCACTGTAGCGGTGGTTCACAGACCGCATCTCCACTGTCACCACCACTTCATTCCCGGCTTGTCCATACCCATAGCCTGTCATGCTACATAAGCCCATACCATAGCCCCACTTCATCATCAAAGCTTTTCTAGAAAACCATCTTGATCTTATTCCTATTTTCTTCCCGTGGCCGGGAACTCCTTCTCATACCCGTATCCAGGCCAAATGCCGACGGATATGCCCACAAAATGATATGACAATGTCGGCGGCTACCCCACACCAGCCAGAAAAAAACAATACCAATGCCCATTGACCCCAGGCAATGGGCACCGTCTTGAAAATGGGCTGGAAGGCCGGTACATACAATACACCGAAATGCATGGCCATGGAAATCAGTACCGCCCCCAACAGCCAGGGATTGTCAAGCAGCCCCATCTCCCACACTCTATGATCCTCAGAGCGACACTGGAAAACAAACAGCAATTGAGACATGACTAAGGTAGTAAAAGCCATGGTTCTCGCACACTCTAGTCTACCACTGCCCAGAAAAAGCTCAAGGGCGAACACCACTAGTGTACAGAGGCTGATCAAAACGCCTTGAGCGCCAATGCGCACGTGCAAACCCCGGGCAAAGACACCTTCCTTGGGGGAACGGGGATGACGACGCATAATCTCCGAATCCCCAGGATCAACACTCAGGGCTATGGCCGGTAACCCATCGGTAACTAGATTCATCCAAAGAATCTGAATAGGTAAAAGCGGCAAAGGCAGGCCGGCCATACTTGCCAATAGCATGGTCAACACTTCTCCTACATTGCAGCCCAATAAGTACCTGATGAATTTGCGGATATTGTCATAGATGACCCTACCTTCCTCAATGGCGGCCACTATCGTGGCGAAATTGTCATCTGCCAAAACAATATCCGAAGCTTCCTTAGTTACATCTGTTCCGGATTTGCCCATGGCAATACCAATATCAGCTTCCTTCACTGCTGGACCATCATTAACCCCATCTCCGGTCATGCCAACTATCTCTCCTTGGGCCTTAAGAGCCCGGACGATACGTACCTTGTGTTCCGGCTGCACCCGAGCAAAGACATTGACTTGGCCTACCACACCTTGCAGGGCCTTATCATCTAGCTTATCCATGTCAGCTCCCGTAATAGCCAAGCCCTCCCCGACTAAGAGTCCTAGCTCACGGGCAATAGCCACGGCTGTGTTGGCATGATCACCAGTGACCATGATGGTTCGAATCCCCGCTTGGCGAGCAGAGGTGATGGCCCTCACTGCTTCAGGCCTAGGTGGGTCAATCATACCCACAAGCCCCAGAAAGATCAAGTCTCGCTCAATCTCAGTCTCCCGAACCGGGCGCCGCCCATCCCGATAGTCTCTGACTTGACTGGGTAAAGGCTCCCGTTTGGCCACAGCCAATACCCTAAGGGCCGAGCTAGACATGGTCTCATACTCCCGCCGGACCCTCTGTCGATCCCACTGACTAAGGGGAGTCACCCTCCCGTTTTTCAAGATATGGGTGCACAAATCCAGGATAATATCGGGAGCACCCTTAGTCCAGGCCACAGGGTTCTCACCTTGAGCTTTGGTGATCACCGTCATTCTCTTGCGACGGGAATCAAAGGAAAGCTCGGTAATCACCGGGTGGCTTGACTCTAGATCCTCTCGGTAGATATTGGCCTTGGCAGCAGCTACTAGCAAAGCACCTTCAGTTGGATCCCCAACCAAGGTCCATTCCTCACCTTGCCCACCAATTGTGCTAACTAGCTTTAGCCTTTGCCAAAGGCCCCTGACTCCACTTTTTCGATCTAGTGGGGGGTAGATCCGGGCACTATTACAGATGGCACTAGCCATGAGTGCTTGCCGCAAATCCGGATCAAAACCAGACGTTATTTGACCCCCTACAGGCAGTATCTCCCCTTTCGGGGTATATCCCGTACCTGTCACATGGTAAGCAGCGTTGGCCAGATGAATCTCCCTTACGGTCATCACGTTCTGGGTGAGGGTGCCAGTCTTATCTGAACAGATCACAGTGGCACACCCCAAGGTCTCAACTGCCGGCAAATGCCGAACAATGGCATTGCGACGACTCATGCGCTGCACTCCTATGGCCAAAGCTATGGTTACTACTGCTGGCAGCCCTTCCGGGATAGCAGCCACTGCCAGACTTACCCCTGTGAGGAACATTCGATAGACAGGAACTCCCTGTAATACCCCGACTAAGAAAACCACTCCCACAACTAGTAAGCAACTGGCCACCAACCATTTACCCAGCTGCTCCAGACGTCTTTGCAGGGGGGTGGACTCTATGGATACATCATGGATCATTGCCGCGATCTTACCAATCTCTGTGTCCATGCCTATGTCAGTTACGACAAACCGCCCCTTACCTCGGACAACCGTAGTCCCCATAAAAACACTATTGCGTCTGTCCCCTAAAGGCACAGTGCCCGATAGCACCAGATCCGCCGCTTTCTCCACCGTGTGGGACTCACCGGTAAGGGCTGCCTCCTCTATGGACAAAAGATTATCGTCCAGTAGGCGACCATCGGCGGGAACACTTTGACCACTTGCCAGAAAGACAATGTCCCCCGGAACCAACCCAGCCGCCTCAATCTCCGTCTCCCGACCATCACGCAGAACGACACAAGTAGGTGCCACCAATTCATGCAAAGCTTCCAACGAGCGTTCCGCCTTATACTCTTGGATAAAACCTAAGAAAGCATTGCACAGGATGATAGCTAGAATTGCCAAGGCATCAGCGGTCTCGCCCAGTAAAGCGGAAATCAAGGTAGCCCCAATAAGCACCATTACCATGAAATCCTGGAACTGTCGCAAAAAGTTGACCAGTAGAGACGGTCGGGATGGTTCTGCCAACCGGTTAGCTCCAAACTGCTTGACCCTTTTTTCCACTTCACTGGTAGAAAGACCTCGATTAGCATCAGTGGCTAACTCCCGCAGTACAGTCTCCACTGATTGCTGGTAGTATTTACTTGCAGGCATACTGCTTTCCCCCTCCGCATCCCGAGACTCCCTCGGTAGGTAGCTTCAATCACTAGGATTTGAGCTTAAAGAGTTTGCAGTCCATAATCCATATTCCCGGGAGGGGGGAAACATGCGTCCCACTATATGCAATGAGGTACCTAGCAGGTTTCTTCTCAATGTAAGCAGGAAAGCACAGTGGTTTTGTCCAAGTTTGGTAGTGAATATGGGATTCGTCAGGCCAATGGCAAGACTACTGCGGAAAGTCTAGCAATCCGCGACTAAGGAGATGAGTCACCCAATGAAGGTCGCAGCAGTTACTGGGGGAAGTCGGGGAATCGGCTATGCCATCGCTTCAGCTTTGGCCGAAGAGGGCTACTCGTTAGCGATTCTGGGACGTTCTGACCACTCCCAGGTTAAAGACAAGATCGAACAACTGCCAGTAATGTCCAAGCCCCACTTGTATTTTCAGGGAGACCTTGGTGACAGGGCTAGCCGCTCTGGCTTCTGCCAGAAGTTAGTCGACACCTTTGGTCATATCGATATCCTAGTAAACAATGCAGGCGTGGCACCCAAGGTGCGCATGGATTTGCTAGAGACAAGCGAGGAAAGCTTTGACTATGTAATGGATATCAACCTGAAAGGCACCTTTTTTCTTACCCAGCAAATAGCCAAGCTGATGATCCAGCAGAATCGACGGGGCAAGATTATTAACATATCATCTCTTTCTGCCTATACAGTCTCCATCAATCGAGGGGAATACTGTCTGTCCAAAGCAGGCGTAGGTATGCTCACCAAACTGTTTGCTGTTCGCCTAGCGAATCATGGGATCAATGTCTACGAGATACGGCCAGGTATCATAGATACCGACATGACTACCCCGGCCAAAGCAAAATATGATGAGCTAATCGCCCAGGGACTAACTCCTATCCGGCGCTGGGGAACCCCAGAAGATGTTGCTCGCGCGGTAGTAGCCCTTTCCACCGGGCAATTCGATTTCTCCACCGGTGAAATCTTGAATGTTGATGGGGGGTTTCATCTCCACACACTATAAAGCTATGGGACAATCTAAAGCTCAGGTTCTTCATAGACAGGGGCTCCTTTTCCCATCAATCCCTACATGGAGAATCAGAGCAACGACTCTAGGGTCAAGGAGCCACACCTTATGGGTCTAAGTGAAACGGTGATCCTAGAGTTCAAACAGCTCATCTACATGAACTGCCTGACCAGTCTTTATGGCCTTATTGGCTGCAATACCGACAGCAATACTCAATGCCCCATCTACATGGGAAGCTGCCCGATAAAAAGGATCATCCTCAGGTGTCCCAAACAAGTCATTGAGTAATACAGGATCTCCTCCCCCATGGCCACCTTCCGCTTCTTCTACCGATACTTTATAGGGCTCTTGGAACATGGGGAACACGATAATCTCCTTTTTCTCGACTGCTCCTTCAGCAGAAACATGTGCACCTCCGCTAATATAGCTCCGTTCACACACATTTACCTGAATCCGGCCCCGAGTTCCATTGAAGGCAACCCGATACCCTTCCCAGGGCATATACGCGTTCAGCGAGTAAGTAAGAATAGCTTTGGTGTCATACCTGACCATTACTCCCATGGTATCTTCAATACTGATCCCATCACCAAAAACACTCTGGTCCCTAAGATACCCATCATATGCTTCTGCTTGTAGGTACATCTTTTCCAGCTGCGGATTTGTCCGTAGATCTAGAGCAAAAGGATCCTCTTTTGCTGCCTCGCTGCCAGTACCTCGATAATAGAACTGGCGCAGCCCTCGGTTCTCGGCGTTTTCTCTGCCATAAAATAACAAATCTCCCATAGCAAACACAGTCTTTGGCCGGGCTCCCAGCCAGAAATTCACCAAGTCAAAATGGTGCGTCGATTTGTGGACCAAGAGGCCTCCACTATTGCGCTTGTCCCGATGCCAACGACGGAAGTAATCGGCTCCATGTTGAGTATCCAATAACCATTCAAAATGAACAGAGTTTACATCTCCGATTGCCCCATCCCGGATGAGTTCCCGTATTTTCGTATTATATGGAGCATAACGGTAGTTAAATGTTACCCGTAGATTTCGCCCGGTCTTTTTGACGGCATCAAGAATGGCCTGGCATCTCTCTTCATCGGTAGTCATAGGTTTTTCCGTTATTACATCACAGCCTAGTTCCATTGCTTTGATAATATACCTATGATGAGTACGGTCAATGGTAGTGACAATCACCACATCTGGCTTTGTCTCCAGGATCATCTTTTCATAATCCCAAGCCAGATACGTGGGTACAGGGTCAATACTGCACTCATTCTTAAGGACATTATTGGCATAGTCCATTCTGCCTTGGTTCATATCACAGAAAACCACAATCTCACTAGTCTCCTTGAATGTCGACCCCAATGCCTGGTAGAAGAACCTAGCTCTGCTTCCAACACCTACAAGCGCGTATCGTTTTTTCCGACCCACTACTGTACCTCCTCTTCGCCTAGCGTCTCTTATATGACCTATTTTCTAGCCTACACCTTCTAGTTCTAGCTCAAGGGCAAGATGACAGGCAACTTGATGCACAACTCCTTTGCGCAATCTATCCACGGTCGCTCTCTATAAACCTCCATGAAAACTAGTATACTCGGAAAGATCCCAGCCTTGACTATCCTTAACCCAAGTAGCATCCCCTTTGGTCGGCAAACGCCAATTACCATAGCCAGCGAGCATCACTTGATCTAGACCGTCAACCCAAGTGATTCCAGTCTTGGCGTCATACTTGACAAGCTCCCGGGGAAAACGAGGTATAGCCCTAACAGCCTCCTGTATCCCATTGATGCAGAGAGTGTGTGAACTAGAAGCCCAGGCTCCACAGATATCCAACTCCTGACCCTCGATAATACTGTCAATCATTAACCACAAATGACGGACACGGTCAGCATTAGGATCACCATAGTCTTTAACAGTTCCATCTTGATGTAGGCCTACAATTCTCGATTGATAACTATCATCATCCCTTTGCCCATAAGAAACCATCCCATCGGTAAACTCATAGAGAAAAGTCGGTTCCAGTAGACGCTTAACCGCATGTGTTGCGTAAAACAGCACCTCCACATCATGGCTAGTAATAACTCGAAGCATTGCGGTATCAAAGTTTTCCATCCTATTGGCCGCGTATAGTTGTCCTTCTATGTATTTTGGTCTAGTGGCTGTATGCATTTGTTCTCCGAGGACATACAGCATGTTATGCAGGTAATGACTCGTCGCGTTATTGGCCACACTATCCAAAACCCACCGACCAGCCTCATCTCGCTTTTTACCGGCCCAAGGTCTCTGAAAGTATTTGGCGTCTCGTGGCCAAAGAACTACTGTTTTCAGCCTTTGCGCCCTTCCCCACTTACCTTGGAGAATATCTGACTTAAGCTCCTGAATTGCCTGGCTGTAAGACCATTGATACCCGATGGCTAGTGTTTTCCCTGCCCTCTGCCGAGCCTTTTCCATCTCCATTACGTCTTGGATCCTGGCACTGACTGGCTTTTCACAAAGGACATGACTCCCTTTAGCCAAAGCCAATAGACATTGCTCATAGTGAAACTGAATTGGTGACGCAATCACTGCCAAATCTGCCCTATGCTCCTCATAGAAATCCTTTAACTCAGGATAAACAGGAATCCCCATACTCTCTAGCTCATCATAATGATCACACCCACGGGGATAGGGATCAACTACACCGGCTATGTAGAAATCATCCCTTTCTGGATGATTGAGTAAGGCGCTAACATAGGTGTGCCCATAGCCTCCAATACCAACGAGGACGATGGATAGTCTGCTATTCACCACTTGGCCTCCCTATCTCACAACTTCTTAATATCTATCCTTGGTTTTGTTTTTTTGGCTCAATACTCGCTTCTTTCCTTTACTACAGTATCCTTCACCACGATTGTCGCGCTTTCCTACACGGTTGCCCCCTTTTTCTCCATAACGACAATGAGGTTAAAATGGTTATCTCTCCATACTAGTGATCCCGTTTGACTTCTGCCACACAAAAAGGGACAAGCTGCATGCAGCCCATCCCTTTCCCGATCAATCGTACGCTTGGTCGACTCTTTTGCTGGTTTTCGTTATTATCTAGTTTTCTTTACTCCGCTTCTGTAGGTCTTGTAGCTGTTTACGGGCGCCGGGGTGGCCCTCTTCCAGCTGCAGTACCCTATCAAACTCGTGGTGAGCCTTATCATATTCTTCTTTCTCAAGGTAAAGTAAACCCCACTGATAGTGTAGCTCGGCATTACGAGGATTATATCGATTAGCCTCAGTTACCACCTGCAAAGCATCATCGATTGCATCAGTCTCCCTGAGGAGCAAGACAAGTCGCAGCGCAGCATCGGTATGCTCGGGGGCGGCCGCCAACACCTCCCGATAGTTAGCCATGGCCTCGGTAGTCTCACCGGCCTCCTCCGCCAAGACCCCCAGACCGTAATAGGGGATGGCCAGTAGTTCAGGATCCTTACTGGCCTCTAGGTAATGGGCACGAGCCTTTTTGCTATCTCCCTTGGCACGGTAGATATCGCCCATTAGCCCGTGAACATGCAATAAACTGCTATCTATGCGCAAAACTTCCTCGTAAGCCTTTAACGCGCTATTTAGATCGCCCTTCGCTTGATATGCCAGTCCCAGTGCCATCCGTGCCTCATTATTGGTAGGTTCTAGTTCACACACACGCTGCAATTCCTTTGTGGCCATCTCTGTGAACCCTAAGGCATAGTACACTAACCCATTGGTGAAATGCACCTCGGGTAGTTCCCGATCAGCACCAGATGCCGGGCTGAGGCAAAGAGCAACCGCCAAGATCCCAGCCAGAAAAAGCAAGATGTACCTCCGCAAATGCAACACTCCTCAGCTACCCTTCTTCTGCAACGAAGGGTCTACTTTCAGTCAAAACATCTAGACAAAAACCGCATGGCTTGGCACTCTACTGTAATTCGGCATTGGGCTCGGACTTCCTCTAGCCTTTGTGCTATACTTGAAGGGAATTCTAACCGCTAAGTCGCTATACCCGATATATCCTACGTGAGGATGTGTGAATACAATGGCTTTTGATGGAATCGTTCTGGCTGCAGTTACAGCGGAGATGCAGCGATTAATGAATTCCCGCATCTACAAGATATACCAGCCGGAAAGACGTGAGATAGTGCTGCATTGTCGACTGCCAGGTGCCAGCCTCCCAGTGGTATTATCTGCTGATCCCCAAAGTGCCCGGGCATACCTTGCAGTACAAGTCCCGGATAATCCCCCTAGCCCGCCGGCCTTTTGTATGCTCCTTAGAAAGTACCTGGAAGGCGGCAGGATTCTTGGTATAATCCAACCGGATTTAGAAAGGATCCTGGTGATCACTATAGAGAACATGGCTGAGACCGGGGAATTAGCCCACTATCGCTTGATCTCGGAGATCATGGGAAGACATAGCAACATTATCCTTGTGGATAGCTCCAATACAGTGCTTGATGCCATCAACCGGGTGGATAGCCGCGTCAATCGCTACCGGGAGATCGTCCCAGGAGCCACTTATATTCCCCCACCAGATCAGGCAAAGCTTTCGCCACTCACCTTGACCTGGCAAGGCTTCTTGGATCGCTTGGCACCTGCCGCACCTAAAGCGCGGCTCTCTCGCCTTATCTTAGACAATTTCGCCGGGCTAGGGCCGGTAACTGCCAAGGAGGTAGTACACCAAGCCGGATTTAATCCAATGACTTTACGGGAAGAGATCGATGAGGAAGGTCTTCGGGTTCTTTATGAGCATCTACTAAACCTTGGCAAGAGAATTCACCAAGGGAAATTCGCGCCCCAGATGCTACTAGACATTGACATGAGACCCCTGGACATTTCCGCTATTCCCCTGGATCATCTAGACAAAAAGGCCCAGAGCTTTGACTCCATGTCCCTTGCTGTGGAAACACACTTTGCCCACAAACTCCAAGAGCAAAAGCTCTCGAGCTGGCACCATAACCTGTCTCGGGTAATTGAAGGACACCAGCGACGCCTCGCCAAGAAACGCCAGGCCCAAGCGACAGCTCTCCAGGAAGCAGAGGCAGCCGATACCTATCGGATTTTCGGTGAGCTGGTTACAGCTAGCCTGTACAAGATAGAAAAAGGGATGGATAAAATCACTGTTCCTAACTTCTATGACCCAAACCAAGGTGAAATTACGATTCCACTGGATCCTCGGCTTTCTCCCTCAGGCAATGCCCAGGAATACTTCCGTCGTTATAATAGGGCTAAGAAGACGAAAGTTGCAGGTCTATACCAGTACAACCGCACTGTGGATGAAGAAAAGTATCTAGAGCAAGTGCAGGCAACTTTGGATATGGCAACAAGTGTAACAGATATGCTGGAGATTCAAAGGGAGTTGGCCGAAGAGGGTTACATCCGTACCCCGCAAAAGGAGAAACATAAGCGAACAAGTACTCCTAAACCCAAGCCCCTTCGGTTTCAGTCCCAAGACGGGCTAGAAATCCTAGTTGGCAGAAATAATCGCCAAAATGACTATGTGACCTTTAGACTGGGCCGCTTGGAAGACATGTGGCTGCATGTCAAGGACATACCGGGGTCCCATGTTATCATTAAAGGTCATGGGAGAAACATACCGGAAAGCACCCTCATAGAAGCAGCACTCATCGCCGCCTACTACAGCAAGGCTCGAACAGGGCAAAACGTGCCGGTGGATTACACATTTCGCAAACACGTGCGCAAACCAAAAGGTGCCAAACCCGGCATGGTCATTTATGACCACCATAGCACTCTGTTTGTCTCACCCCAAGTGGAGATAATCAGGCCCCTTGTGGAAAGGCAACTGGATGATCTCGCCTAATGCTCTTGCATCATCCAGCTTGAGCGTAAAACCCGGCAACTAACGTGTTTGGGCACACTCCAGGGGCATTTCTTCAGAATATCACAGAACCCTACCTTCATTGGTAGGGTTCTTTACCAGCAGAAAATGGGCGAGTTCACCGTCGAATATCATCGCATTCTGGCCGTCTACGCCCACCCTCCGTCTATGTAGGTTATGCTCCTTCCGAGCAAACCTAGTGGACCGCCAGCAGGTAATAACCTTTTGTATGACGGCTTAGCGTAATATTCTCTTTGATATCGCCCTTTCCTGCTATATTTGGGTAAACTTCTCGTTAAAACGGCGATTCTCGCAACCTAGTGGCGAAAATGTCTCCGCCCAGTGAAGACCATGGCGATACCGGCCTCGTTGGCAGCGGTAATGGAGTCCTCATCTCTAATAGAACCACCAGGCTGGATAATGGCGCTAATCCCGTATTCGGCCGCCAATTTGACCACATCATCAAAGGGGAAGAAAGCATCAGACGCCAGAATCGCACCTTCTGCATGGGATTTGGCTTGCTTTAGGGCAATGGCCGCGGCCTCAACCCTATTCATCTGACCGGCCCCCACTCCTAGTGTCATCCCATCCTTGGCTACCACTATGGCATTTGATTTGACGTATTTCACAGTCTTCCAGCCAAATTCCAGGTCTTGCCAAGTCATCTTTTGGGGGGCTTTCGATGTTACCACCTGCCATTGGTCTCTTTTATCTTCAGCGGTATCTGCCTCCTGAACTAGCCAGCCACCTTTTACTCGCTTCCAGTCCCACCAATTGCCTTTCGGGGGATTGGCCAATACCTCTAGGCGCAGAAGGCGCAGGTTCTTCTTCTGTTGCAGAATCTTCAAGGCTTCGTCGGTAAAATGGGGGGCAATAATCACTTCCAGAAAAATCTCCGCCATTTGCCGGGCACAGGGCTCATCAACTGGCCGATTGCAGGCGATGATCCCCCCAAAGATACTGACTGGGTCTCCCGCATAGGCTTTCTGGAAGGCCTCGGCCAAAGTATCGGCCACTGCCCATCCACAGGGGTTGGCATGCTTAATAGCGACGACTGCCGGCTCCGTAAACACCTTAGCCATTTCCACTGCCGCGGCACCATCATTGATATTGTTAAAAGACAGCTCCTTACCGTGTAGTTGTTCCGCTCGGCAAAGAGAGTCAGCGGGGGGATAAATGTCCCGATAGAACGCAGCCTTTTGGTGAGGGTTTTCTCCATACCGGAGTTCCTGGTGCAGAATCATGGGCAAGAACCCTTGATTGGAAAATACTACATCTTCTGGCTCATCTGTCCCAAGGGGCCGGTCTACCTTGGCTGTGACCTTGGTAAGGTAACTGTAAATCACCGAATCATACTTGGCAGTGTGTGCGAAAGCCTCTACGGCTAGCTCCTGGCAGAAACTCAGTGGTAAAGTTCCCTTGCCTTCGCCAAGTAACCTGAGGATTTCCGGATAACGCCAGGGATTAACTACAACCGCAACCCCAGGGAAGTTCTTGGCTGCTGCGCGGATCATTGTCGGTCCACCGATATCGATATTCTCCAAAGCTTCCTCCAAGGTGACCTCCGGCTTGGCCACGGTGGCAGCAAAGGGATAAAGATTAACCACCACCAGATCAATGGGCTTTATACCAAGAGTCCGTAGCTCTTCTAAGTGAGATGGCTGGTCTCTTCTTGCCAAAATGGCTCCATGTATACTTGGGTGCAACGTTTTCACCCTGCCACCCAGACACTCTGGAAAACCAGTAATGTCCTGAACGGCAGCTACCTGAATACCCGCTTCACTTAAAGCCTTATGGGTACCCCCGGTGGAGATTAGCTCAACCCCGAGTTCTGCAAGACCCTTAGCAAAGTCAATAATCCCCTGTTTGTCAGAAACACTGATTAATGCACGCTGAATCTGCACGTCTTATTCTCCTTTCAAGATAGAAAATTCCCATCGACTCAGTTGTTAATGAAAACAGAAACCGCCCGAGCTATTCATGCCCAGGCGGTCGGCAAACAATCTACCCCCTGCTCCCCGGTGGTTTATCCACCTTTATCCGCCAGTTGCAGGGGTGTTTTCCTTTTGACACCCTTATTCTAGTCAAACCGATAGTGAGTTGTCAAGCCTTCCCCAGACTTTTCTCCTACTCCACTACTATTTTGGCACTATTCCGGTCGTTATAGCAAAGGAATCTGCCGAGGATGTGCCGAAGCTCTGCCTAAACCCTCATGACTAGTGAAAGGAGTTGATGCAATGCCGGTACATAACTCCGTTCTGGATGAGGTGCAATATCAGGTTAAATGTTATCTTGCCCGTCATGGCGCGGCTTTAGACTGTGCATGCCAACGCTGCCAGGAGGATGTGGTGGCGCTAGCCGCTAGCCAGCTGCCTACCAGGTATAGCACTTCCCCTAAAGGCCGCGTCCTAATTGGCGTGGAGCTACAGAGCAAGCAAGTACAGCTAGATATCCTCCAAGCCATTCTATCTGCCATTGAGACGGTCAATCAGTCACCTCGACACGACCCAAGCCGACGGATCGTGGGATAGGCATTAATCGAAAAGACATCAGATGATCCTAACCGGGGGAGGGAGGCCTCCCCTAGTTCTACTTAGTGCCTTTTCCTTCCAATTCCACATCAGAAGGCAGAATCAAGTTTAGCAAGATACCAGCAATGGTGGCTAGAGCCATACCCGCCAGAGTGATCTTACCTAACTGGAGCTGGGCTCCACCAATACCGAGGACCAAGATTACCGAGGAAATCATCAGATTGCGCTTATCTCCAAAATCGATTCCACTTTCTACTAAAGTTCGAATACCTGAGGAAGCAATCACCCCAAAGAGCATAATGGTGATCCCACCCATGACTGCTTCAGGGATGGTCTGAATCAAGACTCCCACTTTCTCCACGAAGGACAGAATGACTGCCATCACAGCAGCAGCAGCAATGACCCAAACCGAATAGACACCGGTAATGGCCATCACTCCGATATTCTCACCATAGGTCGTATTGGGGGGTCCACCCAAGAATCCGGCCAAAAGTGTAGCCAGCCCATCACCGAGAATCGTTCGATGTAATCCAGGATCCCGATAAAAGTCCCTATCTACAACTCTACTAAGCACCAGAACATCACCAAGGTGCTCGGCAATGGTCACCAAGGCAACTGGTAAAATCATGGCGATAGCAGGCCAGGAAAAAGCTACTCGATGCCCTACCGGCAACGCAAACCAAGCAGCCTCTCGTACAGGACTCAAGTCTACTGCTCCCTGCAGCAAAGCGAAGACATAGCCAGCTACGATACCAATGAGGATTGGGATAACGGCGAAAAACCCTCTGAGCAATACTGAGGAGAGAATGGTCACAGCCAGGGTGAAAAGGGAAATCCTTACACTTACATTGCCTAGACTTACATTACCACCGGAAAGTCCGGCCATATCCACACCAGTAGAAGCCAAACCCAAACCAATTACAACAATGACTGAGCCAATAACCACGGGGGGTAGAACCCGATCTAGCCAATCAACTCCGATAATCGATATCAGCAAGGCCACTAATGCATACAAAAGCCCAACTGCCACCGCGCCACCTAAAGCATAGGCGGGGCCAAACTGACTAGCAACAGCAATCAAAGGTGCGATAAAGGCAAAAGATGATCCTAGGTAGGCGGGTACCTTAAAACGGGTAATCATCAGAAAAAGCAGTGTACCCAGCCCCGCGGTCAAAAGTGCCACACCGGGCGGAATCACCATCTGTCCTGTCCCACTATTGACCAGCAACGGAACCAGTACAGTTGCTCCAAACATAGCAAATAGATGCTGCAGACCCAAAGGAATCATCTGAGCCATAGGTAGTCTTTCATTGACACCAATACGGGGTTGTGTCATGTTATTGCCTCCCTCACAAATATGTATCCTGCGTAGCATGAATTACTGCCCCTTACACCTGTGTCATACGTCATCTAAAGCTTGTCCGGATATCCCCCCTCATAAAAAAACTGCCACCCGAATGGCAGCAGGAAATATCGAAAACCCCGGTATTTCCCTTGGCAGCCTCACGGGACTGTACTTAAAGGGATCAGCAACTTTGTTCAGTTATAAAGCCTAGATTTCGCCAGCCGGTTCCTCAATCACGACTCGCTCTCTACCTTCGTCAGTCTCTCGTAACCTGACACTGACTATCTCTCGTCGTGCCGTGGGGACGTTCTTACCCACATAATCTGCCCGAATCGGCAGCTCCCTGTGACCTCGATCGATGAGTACCGCCAACTGAATCTGTCGTGGCCGCCCGTAGTCAACTAGAGCATCCATAGCCGCCCGGGTCGTTCGACCAGTAAACAAAACATCATCTACCAGGATAACTATCTTTCCGTTTACATTACCGGGTAACTTGGTTTCATGTACTATGGGATGCTCTGCAATCGTGCTCAAGTCATCTCGATACAAAGTAATATCTAGGATGCCTACCGGGACTTTTACACCCTCGATTTCCGCGATTCGCTCAGCTAAGCGCTGTGAAAGAGGTACCCCTCGAGTCCGGATACCTACAAGCATTACATCTGGAACTCCTTTGTTGCGTTCAAGGATCTCGTGGGCAATCCGTGTCAAGGCCCGGCCGATCCCGGCTTCATCCATGATCTGGGCTTTCTCCACAAGCTGCAACTGGCTCCCTCCTTCAAGAAATTCCTTTTTCCCATAAAAAAGTCCCTGCCCAGTATACGGCAAGGAAAACTAGAACTCACTACCTTGCCGACCTCACAGGGCCGAATTAAAGGTCAAAGGTTTAGCAATTCAAGGCAAGTGTACCACCTGGGCACAGCTTTGTCAACGCATAGCCCGCATAGCCGCAGCAAAGCAGCAGTCTTCAACCCCACCCATCTTCATATCCTGGAGCTACCGGCCAATTCAACTTGAACATATTCTTTAAGATATCCATCAGACATCTCGTAGACAGTGGTTGCATAGGGGAGCAGCTTGGCATCATGGGTGGCCATAACCTCCTGATCTCGTCCCGCAGTCTGTTCATTGGCCTCAATTGGAATTGGTTGTCCATCAATAGACATAACATAATCCAACGCTATACGCAGTTTTCCGCCCTTGCCCCAGCCTCCGGCGGCATTTGCTTCGGTAACTCGACCCTTCTTCTATACACGGTGCCCACTCCGTAACTTGTCAATCACCTGTGCCATATCCGCTGCCAGTGGTGCATCAATACTAAGAGACTCGCCGGTTCGGGGGTGCTGAAAGCCAAGGTGGTACGCGTGTAGAGCCTGCCTGGTCATCCCTACTCTATCCCGGCACCGATTATACACCTGATCACCCACTATCGGATGGCCAACATATGCCATATGTACTCGAATCTGATGGGTGCGGCCTGTTTCTAGGCGACACTCAACTAGAGTATGATTGCCAAAACGCTCTGTCACAGAATACCAAGTTCGGGCTGGGCGCCCATTGTCTACTACAGCCATCCGTTTACGGTTAACCGGGTGTCTAGCAATAGGTGCATCGATAAGTCCCTCTGCCTTTGGTATATTCCCATTGACCAAGGCCAGGTACCATCGCTGGGCACTTCGATCCTTTATCTGCTTTGCCAAAGACAGATGAGCCGTATCGTTTTTGGCCGCTACCATCACTCCCGAGGTATCCTTGTCCAGGCGGTGGACAATACCTGGGCGTAGACTGCCACCAATTCCCGATAGATCCTGACAATGGGCCAGCAAAGCACTGACCAAAGTCCCTTCATAGTTACCTACTGCTGGGTGAACCACCATCCCAGGTGGTTTATTGATCACGATTATGTCCCTATCTTCATAGAGGATATCTAAGGGAATTGCCTGTGGCTGTAGTGTTACGGTCTTTGGCGGTGGTATTTCTACCCGGATCTGATCCCCAATCGCTACAGGATAGCCTGCTTTGACCTGTCTGCCATTTACTTCTACTAATCCCTGATCCATGAGTCTACGTATAAAAGAACGAGACGGGCCTTCGGCCTTTTGGGCAAGATATCGATCTAGACGCTGACCATGATCAGCCTCCTCCACCACCAGCCAAAGCACCCTTCCTTGCTGCTCCACCTAATCTCCCCCACACCTGCCGTTTGCCAATGCACCTTAGAGCTTCTACGATTACCCTTCATGTCTACCCTGTACGATGAGCAACCAAAGTAAGATCAAGACTCCGGCAACGATCCCCATATCTGCAACATTAAAAACCGGCCAGAATCTCAGATCCACAAAATCAACGACATAACCCAGTCGCACTCGGTCAACTAAGTTGCCTACTGCTCCCGCCAAACCCAAGCAAAGGCCTAGTTTAAGTAGGGTTGGTTGATCCTTTAGCTTACGTCGATTAACCCACACAATCGCCAACACCCCTAAAGTCAACAGAACTAGAAAAGGGGTTGCGTGGGCTAGGATGCCGAAGGCTGCTCCGGGGTTGCGTACCAAGGTCAGATAGACCAGATTCCCAGGTAAAACCAGTGTACTTCCGGGCTGTAGATGCTTTACTGCCAGTAGTTTAGTTCCCTGATCCAAGACAACGAGCAATATCCCCATGACCACAAAGCCCAAGGCCTCTACCCCCCAATTGGGCAAACTATTCCTGTGCCCAATATTAGCATACACTGTCAAGCAGGGCAAGTCATGGTTCTTCCAGGATGTCGCCACGAGATCTGCGCTTGGGAGATGGGTAGACCTCATCCCAATTGGTGGTCAAGATTCCCTCACTTTCAAGGGCTTCCAGGGGCGTTACGACTCCAATATCCTCGTTGGCATTAATATACGTATCACTATAGTCATGGGCACCAGGAACATCCTGTGGCGTATTGGCAGTTCCCCAGCGGGCAACAGCCTGCCACGTATCTTCTGCGTCGAATCCAACGGTATCTGGCTCGGTCAACTCAAAAGGAATCACTTTCTCTTCGATGGGTCGGCGAAACTCATCCCTTACACTTTCCTGGGCATTTTTGCACTCAAAGCACATTGTCGTTGAAGGAATTGCTCTCAGGCGCTCATCATCAATGGGACTGCCACAGTCTTGACAAATACCATATTCCCCCCGATCCATTAACTCCAGTGCTGCATTGGTATCAGCTAGCAAATGCTCGGTGTTATCCCTTAGGCCTAGATCTTTCCCTCGCTCGAAGGTCTCCGCACCTAAGTCTGCGGTATGTTGATCATAGGCCGAAAGCTCTGCCACAGACTCAGTAAGCCGCTGCCGCAGGCCATCGTTAAGTGAATCCAGTGTCTTTTCTAGTTCCGTTTTCTCCGCCTGAAGCCGTTCCCGTAGATCCCCAAAAAAACCATCACCCATACAGATACCTCCTGACAAGGTTTTCCTTCGAGGAGAAGGTCACACCGGTAAGTTCCGCCGTTTCTTCTTGTATCTCACCGCGGCAAGTGGCGTAGCTCTAGTTCCACTATCCGAGCCACCTCTGCTACAAAATGACCAATCACCGGCAAATTCAAGGCCGCTACCCTCCCCAGCAAATACAGGAAAATGGCTCCCACCGCCGTAAACCCCACAGCTATCCCAAATCCCCTAACTATTCCAGCTAGGAAATTCAAGTAAAGTAGCCTTCTCGGCCGACGGAATAGCTCAATATACTCAGCGACATTGGCCTTTTCCATGCTTTCAGTAAGCTCGCTCAGTTTCTTGATCAAGGTGGCCAAGAGCTTGTCATTTACCTCTGCCATTCTGCTTACTCCCAACCATTTGTGACAACGTCCCTTATAGCTTTCCCACCAAGGCTGTCAAAATCATCATTGGAATTCACCCTCTTTTGGCAGGAGACAGGCAAAGCACCGGCTAGTTGGCAAATGGACAAAAAAATGCATCCACTACACTTACCAGTGTACGCAGATGCATCTTGAGTCCCTTTCAGGCCCATAGTCTAACCGGTGATAATCAGCTCTTTAACGCGCTTTCCATCACTACTTCATCACAGCGCTGACAGAGCTCCGGGTGCTGACTGCTATTCCCGACAAAGGTGGAATACCGCCAGCATCTTTCACACTTAGCACCCTCTGGTGCTGAAACAAGGACTTTCAACCGACCATCTAGACCCTCCCAGGCACCTTGGGGTACTGCCTGGCCTGGCTCCGCGATCTTCACCTCTGACACAATAAAGAGGGCTTCCAGCTCGGGCAACTCAAATTGGCCAAGCACTTCAGCCACGTCTGCATCAGGGTAAAGAGTAACCCCGGCATCTAGTGAGCTGCCGATGACTTTCTCACTTCTAGCAAGCTCTAGGGCTTTGGCTACCTCCGGACGGATAGCCATAAATCCTGCCCATTTCTCCTCCATTGCCTCATCGAGGAAATCCGGCTCTGTCTTGGGCCATTTGCTAAAGTGTACACTCTCGCAATCCTTTAACCCATCCGGTAGATACTCCCAAGCCTCTTCAGCAGTATGAACTAACACCGGTGCAATCAGGCGAGTTAGCCCCAAGAGAATCTCACAAATGACTGTTTGGGCCGCCCGTCGGCTAAAGGAATCGGGGGCATCACAATAAAGCCGATCCTTGATCACATCAAGATAGAAACTACCCAAATCCACAGCACAGAAGTTGTGCACTCCATGGTACATCGTATGGAATTCATAATCACTATAAGCCTTGGTAACTCTTTCCACCAACTGATAGAACTGCCCTAGAATATACCGGTCAACCTCTGGCAAATCTGCCCTTTGGATTCTATGAATCGTAATATCGAAATCGGCGATATTGCCCAACATGAAGCGAATGGTATTGCGAATCCGCCGGTATACCTCCCCCATCTGTTTGAGGATTTCAGAGGATACCCGAATATCAGCTCGATAATCTGCCGAGGCAGCCCAAAGTCTCAAAACATCGGCACCATAGCGACTGATGATCTCCTCGGGAGCCACTGTATTACCAATGGACTTGGACATTTTGCGCCCTTCACCATCGACAATAAAGCCATGGGTAAGAACAGCCTTATATGGCGCCTGGCCCCGTACAGCTACTGAGGTCAATAGAGAAGACTGGAACCAACCCCGATGCTGGTCACTACCCTCAAGGTATAGGTCGGCCGGCCAGCGCAGGCCCTCTCGCTGCTCCAATACTGCCATATGGCTTGATCCTGAATCAAACCATACATCCATGATGTCTTTTTCCTTGATGAAAGCTTGGTGGCCACAAGCCCCACACTTAGTGCCCTGGGGGATCATCTCTTCTGCTTCATGGGTAAACCAGGCATCAGATCCTTCCTTACGGACAAGCTCCGCCACTACCTTAATGGTCTCTTCATTTATCAAAGGTTCACCACAGGCCTCGCAGTAAAAGATGGGTATAGGCACACCCCAGATGCGTTGCCGGGAGATGCACCAATCACTTCTTTCCTTGACCATATTGCTGATCCGGTCAATCCCCCATCTGGGAATCCATTCTACATCCTTAATGGCTGCTAGAGCTTCATCACGAAAACCTTCAATGGAGACAAACCATTGCTCTGTAGCCCTAAAAATGATGGGCTCCTTACAGCGCCAGCAATGGGGATATTGATGCTCGATCTTTGCTTGATGCAAAAGCAAGCCCATGGCCTTCAAATCAGACAAAATCACGTGGTTAGCATCATCTAGCCTCATACCTGCGTATTTTCCGGCAGCCTCAGTAAATCGTCCCCGGGTATCTACCGGAGCAAAAACTGGCAGGCCGTACTTAACTCCCACGGCATAGTCCTCCAGGCCGTGGCCAGGAGCAGTGTGCACACAACCAGACCCTTGCTCAAGGGTAACATGATCTGCCAAAATCACCAAAGATGTCTGATCTCTAAATGGATGTCGGCAGAGCACACCTTCCAGATCCCTACCCCGCCAGCGCTGTATTACCTTCGTTTGGTGGATGCCGGCTTCCTCGGTTACGGCCGCTAAGCGTTCTTCAGCGACAATTAGCCGACCTGCCTCTGTCTCCACCAGAACATAACTTAGCTGTGGGTGTAAGGCGATGGCCTCATTGGCAGGCAGAGTCCAAGGTGTTGTGGTCCAGATGAGAAAATAGACAGGCTCTTCACCGGGAATCTTACCCTGACCATTTGCTACCGGGAATTTTACATAAATGGCAAATGAGCCATGATCCTTGTACTCAACCTCCGCTTCCGCCAAAGATGACTCACACTCTGCACACCAGTAGACAGGCTTGAGACCCCTATAGATAAACCCCTTGCTGACCATGGTACCGAAGATCTCGATCTGTTTGGCTTCATATTCCGGGCGCAAGGTTATATATGGATCATCCCATTCACCCCAAATACCTAGGCGTTGGAATTCTTTCCTTTGTATATCCAACCATTCCATGGCGAAATCCCGGCACTTCCGTCGAAACTCAACCGGTGACAAGGCGTGTCGATCCACCTGCAAAGACTTTACCAGAGCATGCTCGATGGGCAATCCATGTACATCCCACCCGGGGACATATGGGCAGTCAAACCCGCTCATGGAACGGGATCTGATCACTATATCCTTAAGCACCTTATTGACCGCGGTTCCCAGGTGAATGTGGCCATTGGCGTAGGGCGGTCCATCGTGCAAGATAAACTTGGGCTGACCTTCCCTCTGTTTGCGCAGCTTGTCATAGTAGTTTTCCTGTTCCCACCGTTTCTGAATCAGTGGTTCCCTCCGGGGCAAGTTCCCTCGCATGGGGAACTGTGTCTTTGGTAATTGAACTGTTTCCTGGTAGTTCATCATATACCTCCTCCAAGGCGGGTGCCCGCCTACCATGCTACATGCAAGTCGCAGTACGTTGCAGTACCGCAAAAGTAGGGTATATACAAAAATCCCCTCATCCCTAAGGGACGAGAGGACCCGCGATACCACCCCATTTGACCCAGGTCGCCTATGGCGCACCTGCGTCCACTTTAGGCTGCGATAACGGGCATCTACCGGCCTAGGTTACTAGGCCTAGCTTTGGCCGTTCACCAGGCAGCTCCGGGGCGATCTTCGTAAGACCGGTGGGGCCGGGCTTACACCTACCCCGACTCGCTTAACCCACGTACTTGGCTTCCTACTTTCCCCTTCATCGCTTTTGTATCTACAAGGCCATCTACGGCCTAGATTGAGTACATTATACGGTAATAATACAGTAACGTCAACTAGCCTTAGCTCAAAAAGCAACTAGCACAGTAAAGCAGCCGATCAACAGCGACTACTTGATTTGCCGGCTTGTCACTCTTCCTCATCTTGGGGGAAAGCCGAATGATCTGCAGCAACCCTCCCAGAGCTACTCCTGGTAAGGGCTTGATCACTTTCGTCCTCTTCTCTAGCTAGGTCTTTCACTTCTTCTAACAGCTGTTTTAGCTGCGACTCTAGTTGCCTTCTTACCCGGGAGCGAAATGCTAATGCCTCCTGGGCTTGTCGAATCTCATTGGCCATCTGTTGCTTGGCATTCTCCAATATCCATTCTGCCTCTTTTTTCGCCTCATCGATGATCCGGGCAGCACTTTGTTCTGCTGTCTCCCGAATCTCTGCCGAAGACTGCTTTACATAGGCTAGTGTCTCATGTAACGTGTCCCCGACATCATCATAGCGGTTGGCTTGTTTCTTCAGTTCTTCAATCCGCTCTCTTAGTTCCTCGTTCTGATGATACAGTGACTCGTACTCCGATACTAGTTTCGAGAGAAAATCGTCCACCTGTTCCTTACTATATCCCCGAAACACCTGTTTAAACTCCAAATTATGGATATCGATCGGCCGTAACACCGACCCACCCCCTCAAATATATCGCTTGAGCAGAAGATTAATGCGACCTTTGCGAGTCAGACCTAGCTCCTGGGCTACCTCTAGACGTCCCCTCCCCCGGAGGGAAATCACATCCCCCACCTCGATACCCCGGGCCGGATTGTCCACTGGCTTCCAGTCAACCTTAACTTTACCAGCTCGGATTTCCCGTACCATCTGGCTGCGGGATGTCCCATACCCCGCACTAGCCACGGCGTCTAACCGGAGAGAAGCAACGGTAGCCTTGATCTCTTTTACCGCTATAGGTGCTGCTTCCAGCTGGTCCAGGTCGATTTCTGCAACTACAACTGGAACCTTTTGTACAGCCTGCAAGTGGTGAATCACTACTGGCACGATCTCGGGTGTCATGATCATCTGGGCACGATTTTGCGTCAGCAAGATGTCACCGGTTTTGTCTCGCCTAATCCCACAACCCAATACCGCCCCTAAAACATCCCGATGAGTGACTTCAGAAAAATCCGCAGTGCCTTCTATATTAACCGCGGCTAAAGGTATCTCCACCCTTTCCGACGGATAGTAGTCCGGAAAGATGGCCAATCGTTGCCGTTCAGCTCCCCGATAACCCCCACCAAACCTATATGCAAATGAATCTATCCCCCGCACTATACCCAGCGCGATTTCTTGTCCCCGCGGATCGAGGAAATCGTAGTAGGCTGGCCGATTTTCCCCATATGCCAGAGAGGCTATATCAAGAATACGGCTACCCAGCTCCTTTTCTTCACCATCCAGGTGACCGAGGAACCGGGATTTGTCGAACACAATCACTCTCTTCACATCCTAGATATAGAATAGTAGCCGCACTACGGCATTACGCACAAATTCCAGCACCAAAAACACAAGGATGGGTGAAAAATCGATTCCTCCCATACTTGGTACCAGACGGCGAAACGGCTCTAAGATTGGCTCTGTCACATCATAAAGCAACTTTACCAATGGATGGTAGTAATCCACATTTGGTATCCAGGACAAAATGATACGGGCAAAAATGAGCCACCGATATAGCGTGAAGCCAATGTCAACAAGATAGATAAACCAACGCAAAGGTCTCCCCCATCCTATCTATGCAACTGCAGTTCCCGTGATCGGGCTGTTGCCGCCAAAACCGCCTCAATAACTGCTCCCCGCACCGAGCCTTTCTCTAGCTCTCTTAAGGCAGCAGCTGTAGTACCTGCCGGTGAGGTCACTAGTTGCTTTAAGACGGCTGGGTGCTCATCTGTCTCTCTTACCATGTTGGCTGCACCAATCACTGTTTGGATTGCCAATTCTGTCGCCACTTCGTGACCCAGACCAGCGGCAATGCCCCCATCAATCAAAGCCTCTATGAAAAGATATACATAGGCTGGCCCACTACCCGAGACACCGGTTACCGCATTCATCTGCTCCTCTGGCAGAACCCAGACCTTTCCAGTAACAGAAAAAAGTTTCTGGGCGAGCTCAAGTTGGGTCTCCGTTACATTGGCATTGGGACTCAGCACCACCGCACCTTCACCGATCAGGCATGGGGTGTTGGGCATCACCCGAATCACCGGTTGCTCTTCGCCGATCCACGAGGCCAGGTCTGCCAAAGAGATACCCGCTGCTATGGAGATCACCAAGTGGCTCGGTGTCAGATAACGCCCCAAATCCGCCAGTAATCCTCTAATCTGCTGGGGTTTTACTGCCACGATGATGGTATCTGTAGCTTCGGCAAGCGCGGGAATCTTGGCCCACCGTAGACCAAGTTCGTGGGCTAAGCATCTCACATGCTCTTCACGTCGATCGGCAAGGGTAACAGTATTGCCGGGTATGACGCTTGCGCCTACAATACGCCGGGCCAAGGCACTACCCATCGCCCCAACCCCAATTATCCCTAGCCCTTTCACTAAATAAAGCCTCCTCTAGACAACCTGGCTAGATGTGAGTAACATTACCGGTTACCCATGACATCTTCTTTTCCCTTAGGTCAATGGAGGGATCCACCTCCACTAGAATATGGGCTGGTGCGAAAAGAAATACACCTTCAGCCACCCGCCGGACACTTCCATCTAGCGCATAAGTAGTACCACTCATGAAATCTACGATTCGCTTGGCTAGATCTCGATCAATCTCATCTAGGCAAGCAATTACAGCCCGTCCATTCTTAAGGTAATTGGCTACATCCTCCACCCCATCATAGCTCGTTGGGGCTACCACCATTACCCTGGTTTGGGTCTGTCTCCCTGGAATACTAACCAGCTGACCTTTCTTTCTCCCGGTTGGTACCTCTTCCAGCTGCGGTCTTTCCATATGCTCCTTATCTTCGACTTCTAGGTCAGGTTCTTCTTCGAAGCCCATAAAGGATAGCATCTTGTCCATAAACCTAACACTCATATTGCACCCTCCTCTCTAGATTAAGCAAGTGACGATGAATCTGTACAACTCCCGCCCTTGCTCATATTGGGCGCTGCCCGAAAATTGCGCTACCTATTCGTACAAGGTTAGCTCCTTCCTCAATAGCCACCTCGAAATCGTTGGTCATTCCCATAGACAGGTATTTCATCTCAAATTGGGGAAATCCTTTCTCCTCCAAATCTTCTCCCAGAAGCCGCAGCTTCCGAAAGACAGGTCTGGTCTTTTCCGGATCTTCCTCGAAGGGAGCTATTGTCATTAGACCCCTAATCCGAACTTTTTCATACTGTGCCGCCTTTTCTATGAGTGCCGGAACTTCCTCCGGCGTCAATCCAAACTTTGTGGCTTCCCCACTGATATTCACCTGTAAGAGGATTTCCACCTGGGGGAGTTCCATGTTTACGGCCCGCCGATTGATCTCTCGAATGAGGCGCAGCCTATCAACGGAATGAATCAAACTCGCAAACTCTAGGCACTGCCGTACCTTATTGGTCTGTAGGTGACCAATGAAGTGCCATTTCACCTTATCTCGCCAATCGACCCTTTGGTACTTAGGCAAGGCCTCTTGAATGCGATTCTCCCCCACTGCCTTGATACCGTAAGCTAACAAAGGTGTGATGCTTTCTATGTCCACTCCCTTGGTAACTGCAACCACCTGGATCGCCTCCGGCGAACGGCCAACACGCTTGGCGGCCCGGCTAATCCTTTCCTGAACCGCTGCCCAGTTGGCCACTACATCCACCATGCTCATGCCAACTCCTTTATCTCATCAAGTGATGCATTCTAGCTCTAGATCGCCTGTTCCTGCTCTATTCCTTGGATTCTGGCCTAAAACTCATTCCTTCATCACTAGTCGCGGCCTTGTCATCACCCGATCTCCTAAAGCCAACCCACTCACAATAGCGTCTCCTTCACTTCTATCTAGGATCTCCACTTGGCAAAATCCATAGCCTAACTGGGTGACCAATAAAACCCCGATACTGTCTTGGTAGCTAAGTATGGCAGATTCAGGCACCCGCTGCCCTATGGGACCCTTTAACCTAAGCATAACAGACAGAGTCTTTCTTTCCAGCCATTCGGCGGGAAATCCAGCAACCTCTAGATCAACAACTCCATCTTTCACTGAGGCTAGCTTGGCTACATACCAATTCATCTTGGCTCCCTCTTTGTGTTGGGTGCTCATCTCAGTCACGATACCTTCGATCTGGGCAAAGGCAGGCAGTTGGAAAGGCAAATACACCCGCAAGAGAATTCTTTGGGGCCGAATAACCCGGACCAGCTCTGCCCCGGCTGCCACTAGATCACCATCTTGTCGCCGGTTCTTTCGCTGCCTGGCACCCATAGTCCCAACATTCCGCGATATCCCTACCTCGAAACCTACTATGCCCCCAATGGGCGAGTAGACCACTTCTGGGTTACCCTTTGAATCGATGATCTCGGCCAGAATGGTGCCCGGTGTCACCCACTGGCCGTCTCGAACTAGGAAAGTGACCATTCCCGCTGTCGGTGCCATAACTACCTCCGCTTGAGGCAAGATTAGTGCTTCTCCCTGCCACTCTCTTTCCAGGCTGCCCGGCACATCAATGCTCATGGTAAAGAAGCGATGGATCAAAGACGGCCAAACCTGCCACCAAGCCAATAGAATTAGGCAAAGGCCAATCACCCCAAGGAGGGTCTTGCATAATCTCTGCCTTGCCAGCGGCCAATTCCGTGCCATGGCTTCTATCCCCGCTTCCGTTTCGGCTTGCCCATAAATCTTGAACGCAAACTGGGACAAATCCTCCCCAAAGGGGCAAAAACCCCACCGGCGGCTAGCCAGCGGGGTCAATTTGAGGGTGCAGATTTAGCCCCCTAGGTACGCGGCTCGCACCTCACTGTTGGCAGCCACTTCCTTGGCGGGGCCCGAAAGGACTATGCGCCCGGTCTCCATAACATAGGCGGTATCTGCGACAGATAGAGCCATATGGGCATTTTGCTCTACCAAAAGGATTGTTACACCGGTAGCATTGATTTGTTTTACTATCTCAAAGATCTCTTTGACTAGTAAAGGAGCAAGCCCCATTGAAGGCTCATCCAAAAGTAACAAACGGGGATGGGACATTAGGCCCCGGCCAATGGCTAGCATTTGCTGCTCCCCCCCGCTAAGTGTACCAGCCATTTGCTGACGCCTCTCCAAAAGTCGGGGAAACAGTTCATATACCCATTCCATATCAGTTTGAATTGCATCTGCGTCCCGACGGTGATAGGCACCCAAAGCCAAATTCTCTGCTACTGTCATATCCCCAAAAACTCGGCGCCCCTCAGGAACTTGGGAAAGCCCTTGCTTGACTATGCTATGGGCCGGCACCGAAGAAATCTCTTTTCCCATGTAGCGTATACTACCATTTGCTCCCTTCAGGAGGCCAGAGATAGCTTTCAGCGTAGTGGTCTTTCCTGCACCATTGGCACCAATTAGGGTCACGATTTCTCTTTCCCGTACTTGGAAGGAGATCCCTTTTAGGGCGTGAATGCCACCATAGTATACATGCAGCTGTCCTACTTTCAGCATCCTACAACGCCTCCTCCCCCAGATATGCCTCAACAACAGCTCGGTTGTTCTGGATCTCGTGTGGGGTACCTTCCGCTATAGTAATCCCATAATCTAAGACCAGAATCCGCTGGCAGAGCCCCATTACTAGACGCATATCGTGTTCGATGAGAAATACCGTTAACTGGAATCTATCCTTCACCCATTGAATCAGTTTGGTAAGCTCTTCGGTCTCATGGGGATTCATCCCCGCGGCTGGCTCATCAAGCAGCAAAACCCGGGGATTAGCAGCTAGAGCTCTGGCGATCTCCAGTTTTCTTTGCTCACCATAGGGTAAATTGCTGGCGATCTCATTTCTTTGATCATATAGATCGAATATCTTCAGGAGCTCATCTGTTTTGCCTAGGATGAGCCGTTCTTCACTGGTAAATCCCGGCAACCGCAAAACGGCACAAGCCAGGCTGTAATTGATCTGGTAGTGAAAGGCAATCCTAATGTTGTCAAAGACGGTGAGATCCTTAAACAGCCGGATATTCTGAAAGGTGCGAGCCATACCCAGCTGAGTAATCTCATGGGGGTGTAAGCCATCTATCCTCTTGCTAAACAAACAAATTTCCCCGCTTGTGGGCCTATACATCCCAGTAAGGCAGTTGAACACTGTCGTCTTGCCGGCACCATTGGGACCAATTAACCCGACGATATCGCCCTCGTTTAGAGTAAGCCCAAACCTTTCTACCGCGGTCAGCCCCCCAAACTGCATGGTCAGATCCCGCACTTCCAATAGGCTCATCTATCCCCACCCCCATTATTGCTTGCCACCTGCCGAGCAGACCCCTTGGGTAATGCCTTGGTGATACCATAGCCCAGAAAATCTTGGAGTTCCTTGGTGCCAAAGAGTCCTTGGGGTCTAATCAGCATTAAGCCAATCAAGAGCAGGGAATATACCACCATTCGATACTGAGCCATTCCCCTTAAAGCCTCAGGCAAAATGGTAAGCACGATAGCAGCCACGATAGATCCCGTGATACTGCCAAGCCCTCCTAGTACCACGATGACTAGAATCTCAATAGAACGCTGAAAGGTAAAAGAACGGGGGTCAATGAACATCTGGTGATGGGCAAATAGGGCGCCAGCAATACCGGCAAAAGCCGCCCCTATACTAAAAGCCATTACTTTATACCTAGTGGTGTTAATGCCCATAGCCTCCGCCGCCATCTCATCTTCCCGGATAGCCACTAAGGCCCGCCCATGAGAGGATCTGACGATATTAGTAATTATGATGATGGTGATTAGCGCCACAATCTCAGCCGAAAAAAACGTAGTCTTGGGGGCAATACCTCCAAGACCCCTAGGCCCCCCAGTGATTTTGAGATTCAGCAAGATTACCCTAACGATTTCACCAAATCCTAAGGTGGCAATGGCTAGATAATCCCCCCGCAAACGGAGTGTAGGAAGCCCAATAAAGAGCCCGATTAGGGCGGAAATGAGACCAGCAATGATTAAAACCACGGGGAAAGGCCAGTTCAAGAGAATCGTCAGTAAACCAGATACATACGCCCCCACCGCCATGAAACCAGCATGACCCAGAGAGAACTGGCCGGTGAAACCATTGATTAGATTCAGACTCACGGCCAGGATAATATTAATCCAGGCAATCACCAAGACGCCAGTGAGATAAAAGTCAATCATCCCATTATAAACGCCTACATTTACTGCTAGCAGACCTACTGCAGCAAGAACCGCTACCACCCAAGCCAGAGTTTGCCGATATGGGCCAAAGCGCCTCACTGCCATCTCCCCTCTCATTCAATCACACCTTCTCTCGTGTTTGTCGACCTAGTAACCCTGCCGGTTTCACCAAAAGGATAATGATCAGGATGGCAAAAGCCACCGCGTCTTTCCAAGTTGACTCTAGGATAGCCACCACCATTACCTCCGCTACCCCCATAACTAGGCCGCCTAACATAGCACCGGGAATCACCCCAATACCTCCCAAAACCGCCGCCACAAAAGCCTTAAGTCCGGGCATCACGCCCATCATTGGATCAATCCGATTGTAGTAAATCCCTACCAGAACCCCAGCCGCTGCTGCCAAGGCTGATCCAATGGCAAAGGTAATTGAGATTACTCGGTCAACATCGATTCCCATCAAACGGGCTGCTTCATCATCCAACGCTACCGCCCGCATGGCCCTACCGATGCGGGTATAATGGACGACATAATGTAGGATAACCATGAGGAGCAAGGCAACACCCAAGATAACCAGTTGGCGGTTGTCTAGATAAATCCCCCAAACCTGGTAACTGCGAAAGGGAAATACATCGGGAAATGCTCTGGGATCCGGTTTCCATGCCAGTAAGGCGATATTCTGAATCAAAAAGGAGACACCGATAGCCGTTATCAAAGCGGCGATCCGAGTTGAATTCCGCAGAGGGCGATAGGCTAGTCGTTCGATAATCACTCCTAGTAAAGCTGCCACCACCATAGCGACAAAGAGTGCCGGCAGGAACGGCAGATTCAAGATAGTAATGGCAAAAAAACCAGTAAAAGCACCGATCATGTAAATATCCCCGTGGGCGAAATTAATCAATTTGATGATGCCATAGACCATGGTGTACCCAAGGGCAATCAGTGCATAGATACTACCCAGGGATATACCGTTCACCAGCTGCTGAATGATCTCTTGCGTCAGCTCAACCACTTACTCACCTTCCCCCCAAAAAGCAAACACCGCCCCCACAAATAGCATGACGGTAGTAGGCCTATCGCCCGCTACCACGTCAAAGGGGCATGTTCGCTCGGACTATGCATATACCATACTAGAAAATCTACTGGGAGTCTAGCCGAGGTCATGGGCGCCTTGGGTAAGGCAGCCCATGACCAATCAATCTATTTCTCCACAGGTCATAGGCCTAGTGCAGGCCTAGCTATCTTCTTGGCTATGAGTCTTGCTTACGGATCGATCCTCTCCACGAACTCATAACCGCCATCTACTACTTTGAGGATCACGGCACTCTTAATGGGATTGCGATTCTCATCAAGGGTCAAAGTACCGGTGACTACATTTATGTTTTTGGTGCCTGCCAAGGCATCACGAATGGCAACCCGAGCTGTGGCCACATTCTTAGCTAAGGCAGCATCCCCGGCCCGCTCGATAGCATCAAACAAAATCAATGCCGCATCATAGCCCAAGGCTCCAAATCCATCGGGATCGTGACCAAACTTGGCTCGATAGCTATCGACAAACCGTAGAGAGACCTCATCTTCTGTCTCCACAGAATAGTGGTTAGTAAAGTAGCTGCCAAAGACAGCGTCACCACCGATTTCAAACAATTTCGGAGAATCGAAGCCATCAGGCCCCAGGATTGGCAGATCCATACCTAACTGACGCATCTGCCTTGCGATCAGGCCAGCCTCTGTATAGTACCCGGGAACATAGATGGCCTCTGGCTTCTTGGCTCTAATCTTGGTTAGCTGGGCTTTGAAATCCTGATCACCCTCACTATAAGACTCAGAAGCCACTACCTTGCCTCCTAGTTCTTCGAAGGTTTTTGTAAAGACTTCTTCTAGTCCGACACTATAGTCGTTACTCTGGGCGGTCAGACAAGCAATTTCTCGAACCTCTAAAGAATTGTAGGCAAAATTGGCCATGATTCTTCCCTGGACAGGGTCTATGAGACAAGACCGGAAGATATAATCACCTTCCTGAGTAACCTTCTCTGCAGTAGAAGTTGGTGTAATCATGGGAACTTTCATCATCTGGGCCACCTGGGCACCAACAATAGAGTTGGCGGTAACTACAGCCCCAATAATGGCATGCACCTGGTCACGGGATATTAACTTGCGGAAAGCATTATTGGTTTCAGTGGCATCGGCCTTGTTATCCTCCACAATTAGTTCGATCTGCCGCCCCAAGACACCACCTGCCGCATTAAGCTCTTCAACTGCTAGCGTAACAGCATTAATCACTGATAGCCCATAGGTAGCCACTGGGCCGGTCCGTGGGCCAACAACCCCGACTTTAAAGGTCTCTGCAGCCCCAACCCCGGTTGCTGCCGCCAACACCATTGTCACCGCCAATAGAGTGGACAAAAATCGCGTTCTAGACATCAAAAACCCTCTCTCTCTTTCCCCCAAGGAGCCACCAAATCCTGCAGTTCATCCCTGGGAAGCGCAATATTTACTGCCGATTATAGCCTAGTAACCGTCGACTGTCAAGCGCATAATGGCGATTTCCTCACTTTTAGCGCAAAAAATGTGGCAAAACCAACACGACAAGTCCCACAGCCCATGTGTAATAGGAAAAAAACCGCAAAGAATGATGCTGAACAAGTCTGAGCAGGCCTTGAATGGCAAGGAACCCAGATAAAGCCGCCGCCACTGTTCCGGCCAATAGGGGAGCCCAGGTGCCTTGCGTGAAAGCGTCAATGACATCACCGGCCTGAAGGAGCACCGCACCTGCGATCACCGGCAATGATAACAAAAAGGAAAACCGGGCGGCCTCACTTCTAGCCAAACCCCGAGCCAACCCGGCACTAATGGTAGTTCCTGACCTGGAAACTCCTGGCGCCAGGGCCAGTATTTGCCATACACCAATCTGCAGTGCATCTTGGGGCTTCATACTCTCCATGGTTCTCCCGGTACCAACTTGTCCTTCTGCCCACCAGAGTATACTACCTGTAACGAGCAGCGCCACACCTACAAAAGCAGCAGAGCCAAAGAGCCGCTCAACGAAATCCTTCGCGATAAGTCCCACCACCGCCGCCGGCAAAGTCCCTACTATCAGTAAAAGAATCAACCTCCGCCCGGCTTTGACTTGATCGCTTCCGGCTCCTTGCCCAACTGGCCTAAGCCCCGAAAAAAGCAAGGCAACCTCGCTTCTCAATGCCACAACCACAGCAATCAATGTTCCCAGATGCACCATCACATCAAAGGTTAGATCTGGCTCTTCTAAGCCAAAAAGCTGCCCCAAGAGTACTAAGTGCCCTGAAGAGCTCACCGGCAAGAATTCTGTTATCCCCTGGACGATTCCTAGTAAAACTGCTTTCCAAATACTCATGTACATGAGGCGATCCATTAATGACCGCCCTCACCCCTCTCCTTTGAGTTAATCGTCTACTGTATGCTTCTATGTAGGCACCAGGCGCCTAACCAAGCGGGCCAAATAGCTGACACCAGGCAAAGCAACCAAGGCTGTCCCTAAGTTAAATAATGTGTGTCCATTGGCTAACTGATGGATTACATCAGTGGAGCTAGCCTGTAGCAACTGTAAGAGGCTAGTAAATAATGGAAGAACCATTAGAACCCCTAACATGTTAAACAGAAGATCAGCAACCGCAGTCTGGCGAGCCTCCTCGGCGGTGCCAAGACTGGCAAGTAACGTCGTCAAAACTGTCCCTATGTTGCTGCCCAGTACCACTGCCATGCCACCAGAAAGACCGACCAATCCCTCTTCGGCCAAGGCCATGGTTACCCCAATAGTAGCGCTGCTACTCTGGAAAACAGCAGTAAGTGTTATCCCTGCTAGTATACCAGAGTAAGGGTTTTTTTCCCACCGTAAAATCAGCCGAGTAAGATGGGGCAACTGGGTCAGTGGCCCAAGGGCTAAGGCCACGAGGTCGATCCCCCACAGAAGGCCACCAGCCCCTGTGACAATGTAGCCGACTCGGCGCCAAATCGTATTCCCACCCAAGACAACGGCCAATGCACCCAGGCAAATCGCCAAAGGAGCGGCATTCCCCCACCTAAAGGAGATCAATTGTACTGTCAGAGTGGTACCGATATTGGCGCCGAGTATGATCCCTAAAGCTTGCTCTAAAGTGAGGAGTCCCGCATCCACCAGGCCGACGGCGGCAGCTGCTGTAGCGCTACTGCTTTGAGTGATGGCGGTCATTATTGCACCAGTGATTAGCCCCATGGCCGGGTTGGCCGTAAATCGTCGTAGCGCCCAACGTAGCTTTGGTCCGGCCACAGCCCTAAGTCCCAGTGTCATGGTGCGTATGCCGGTCAGGAAAATCAGGATGCCAAGGAGTACACCTGACACTATCCGTGACATACCACCGCCCCCTGGCCCATCCTATGCGCTAACGGGCATTGGCAGAACACTAAGCAGGTCAGGACACTATGTAGATCAGGCTCGCACCCAGGGAATGCAAAAGACGGCGCCTGATCTCGCCGTCCCTCACCTTTCCCTATAAATCTGTCTATCAAGCATGGGGTATTAAGTCTATGATACTGCCGGGCTGTAGCTCGGGCCTGAGAAAATCGTTGGGTTCGGAACTTAAGAGCCGCACAATTTTCCCTTGGGCAAACTGCAACGGTTCCACCAG
>JAAYSL010000203.1 GCA_012518315.1 Bacillota bacterium
AGGATGGTTTCTCCTTTTCGGGGATAGTCGCTTCTTCCCCCTCTCCTACCGACACCACCTCTTCATCCCCGACTTCAATCCTAGCCAATACGCTCCCAGTGGGAACCACATCACCCTCCGCTACCTCAAGTGCCACCATCTTACCAGACACCTGGGCATAGAGTGTTGCCGTCTCCTTATTTCCCTCCAGATCAAAGAGGGCATCCCCTCGGTTCACTATTTCATTGGGCTGCCGGTGGATCCGCACTATTTTGGCCTCTCGGGCAGCTACAACTGTTGTCAGCTTGACTTCAACCTCTTGCATGATGGTTCCGAGCCCCCTTGCTTAGCGAAAATCACCCTCGAACTCATCAATGCTCTTGATCAATAAGGCGGAAATATAAGCCATAGATGGGCCCCCACCAAAAGCTACCGCCACCATAGCCGCATCCATAATCTCTTGGCGATTAGCCCCTGCCTCCAGGGCCTTGTAGACATGGAAGACGATGCAGTATTCGCAACGGTTATAGGCGGCGATAGCTACACTGATTAGCTCTTTTGTCTTGGTATCAAGGGTAGACGGGGTATAGGTACTGCCCAGAAGGTCAAGAAAAGCTTTAACTTCGGCACTGTTGGTCTTCTCCGCCCGCTTCATTCCGGTAAGAAACTCACTTAGCATTTCCCTGGGATTATACGACAAGATCAAGCACTCCTTTGCCTAGCTTTATTCGAGCACAGCCATAGTATTTGCCGAGTCCTCAACGATAATCCACCTGATATGCTCTGCTATTGGAACTTCGGATAAATACTGACAGGTAATCTGCCTTGAAAAACAACGGTATCTCAGTTAAGATTCCAAAGTAGAGGGGTGAGATATATGTCTAGAACACGTAATACTATTGGTTTTCGTATGCTGATAACTGTACTGTTAATACTTCTGCTTAGCGCCTATGTCCTTGCCAATCAGCTTGGTGGTTCCAGGCTGCGCGAATTGAGTGGGGTGGTAACCTATAGAGAGCGTATGGCATTACCACCAGATAGCAAGGTTACTGTCACTTTGGTTGGGACGAATCACTCTAGCTCCGAAACCCTGATTATCGCAGAAGAGATAGTTGAGCCTACCGGCCAAGTGCCTATTCCCTTTGTGCTACAGTACGATGCTAATGCAATTCGCCCCGAAGAAGGTTACGGTATCCGTGCTGTCATAGAAGACCAGCATGGTGAAACACTTTGGGCAACTACCGAGCCTTATCCCATCGCCGACCTTGACAACCCTGAAGAGTTGGAGATATTGGTTTATCGACCGGAGTCCCAACCTGAGACTGTAGCTACCGAAGGTCAGGTTTTTCTGGCGGATGATATGCAGTTTACTGCTTACTTCGGAGAAGATATGGTATCACTCATCCTACCAGATAGTCGAATGGTAATATTGCCACTAGTCAAATCCGCTTCTGGTGCTAAATTCAGTGATGGAGTAACCACTTTTTGGACCAAGGGCGACGAAGCCTTTATTGAGCTGGATGGTAATGAATACCATGCCCTTTCCATTGATGCATCCTTAAGCCCTTGGGAAAAGGCCAAGCGGCAGGGAATTGACTTTCGGGCAGTAGGAAACGAGCCTGGTTGGATGATAGAAATCCGAGATAATGATGTGATGGTCTTCACTGGGGACTATGGTGAAGTACAGATTACTGCCCCTGTTGGTGAAGCTGAAGTTAATCCACAGACGGGGAACCTGACCTATCTAGCGCAAACCGAGATACTAAACCTTACGGTTACTATCGAGAAGACACCTTACACCGATACCATGAGTGGAGAGGTATTTCCTAGGACTGTGACGGTTAATGTCAATGGCCAGGAGTATCATGGTGGTGGGCAGGAGCTCCGGTAATTATCGGCAAGGGGATGGGTAAGTGTAGAGGGCTAGCAGACTGCTAGTCCTCTTTTTTCTCCAGCAACAGTCGTTCGCTGTGGAATTCAAAGATTGCTCCCGCTGCGGCACCGAACACAATCGTATCCCGCGTAATAGTCATTACGCCACCTCTTCGCCCCTATTTGGTCCATATACATAACATGGAAGACTACTTGCTGTCTCTCTTTCGGAGTCTGCCAAGAGATGGATAGCAATATGCAAAAGCCCCCGTTTACCTAATGGTAACGAGGGCTTCTATGGTGCGCCCGGCGAGATTCGAACTCACGGCCTTCTGATTCGTAGTCAGACACTCTATCCAGCTGAGCTACGGGCGCATACTAATGGCGGAGGAGGAGGGATTCGAACCCTCGCTAGAGCTCACGCCCTACTACAGGTTTAGCAA
>JAAYSL010000204.1 GCA_012518315.1 Bacillota bacterium
AAAACCTGCTGCCTCTAGTACCCCTGACACCTCGTTGATGGCGCTATCCAGGCTAGTTTCCGCGCCCTGACACCTCCGGCAAGCGCTCAAGTCCAGATACAAAAAATCAATCGTAACTAGCTTTTCTTTCTGTGAGGGCGTACAGCAGGCGCCGCCACAGGAACAGCAACCCAAAGAATCACTATTCATGCCTATCACCGAGCCTCTCTCAAGATTTGGGATGGAGCCATCCTTTGATGTCCTCAATCCCTGGCACTTTCCCAGAAGCTACCACCTTTTCGTCGATCACCAAAGCGGGCGTCATGAAAACATCATATTCCATAATCTGATTAATGTCAGTCACCTTTACCACCTCTGCTTCGATCCCTAGCTCTGCCAAAGCCAGGCGGACGTTGGCTTCTGCCTTCTGACACTTAGGGCAACCTGTACCCAAGACTTTGATTACCATAAGACCACTCCCTTAGTAGTTCAGTCTCGTCTATGAATCCATCTACCGAAACCTCTCTGCTCCCGGAAAACCATCCAGATACACCTAGCACCAATCACCTAGCGCCAACCACCAACTTTCTCTTCAGTATATCGTCTCCGGAGTATATCTTCTCCTGCCTAGACAACCAGCGAACCATAGATCATGCCAGTAAGGGTCGCCATCAGCACAACCAGCGAGACATAGGTCACTGTCTTGCGGGTACCCAATACACCCCGGATCACCAACATGCTGGGAAGGCTAAGCGCCGGCCCCGCCAAGAGTAATGCCAACGCTGGCCCCTGCCCCATACCCGAACCAAGCAGCCCCTGGAGTATGGGCACCTCTGTCAAGGTCGCTAGGTACATAAAGGCACCGATCACTGAAGCGACAAGATTTGCCTTCAGTGAGTTGCCACCCACCAGGCCCGCCACATACTTCGATGGGATCAGACCTGCATCAGTCTCTGGTCGCCCCATCAGTATCCCGGCAATAAGCACTCCACCAAAGAGCAAAGGCAGGATCTGCTTAGCAAAGCCCCAAGTAGCAGCCATCCATTCTCGTCGTTCCTCCTTATCGAACCACTGCTTGAGCATATACGCAAGTGACACCAGCAATCCTGCAGTTAGATACCATTTGGCAGCAAACACTGCATTCCAGAAACCCACGTGTTGACTGGGTTTGCCCCAAGCAGCAAAGATAAGGATCAAGACCAGTGTGACGAAGAAAACGAGGTTCTGACCGCCACTACGGCCCTCCCCGGCTTCAAAAGCTTCGTGTCCAGATCCGCTAGTTCGGTTCGCATCTTCATCACCGTACAGTGCTGCCATAACTAACCCAATCACGACGGAAAACAGCACTGCACCCACTGCTCGGGCTAGACCTAACTGCCAGCCGAGAATTCTCCCCGTCAGAATGATGGCCAGCACATTAATGGCCGGGCCCGAGTAGAGAAACGCCGTGGCTGGGCCAATCCCGGCTCCCCGTCGATAAATCCCAGCAAATAGGGGCAGGATCGTACATGAGCATACCGCCAGTATGGCGCCAGAAACTGAGCCCACAGAGTATACTAGCCACCGTGGCGCCTCGGCTCCCAAGTAACGGAGCACAGTCCCTTGAGAAATGAAATTGCCAATAGCACCGGCAATGAAAAAGGCCGGAATCAGGCAAAAGAGCACATGCTCTCGAGCGTATTCCTGCAGCATATAGAAACCTTCCAGGATGGCACTCCCGACCCGCGGATTACTAAAGGGAAGGAAGTATGCTCCTAAAAAGATCGCTACAGTTATGACGAAAGGCTTTAGCTCAGGGTGCTCCAAAATCGCATTAATGCCCCGCCTTTCTGTCGTCACTCTTGCTGTTGTTCCTGGTTTATTCATCGATATATCCCCCTTCCTCTAGATGCGCCTGCCGCCTTTTCAGGTCTTCTTCTAGAACTCTGTCTAAACAGTGGAAAAAGCCTTGGATACAGGGTACCCGCACTCGATAATATACCATCAAACCATCTTTGCGAGAGGCCAAGATACCAGCATCCCTTAGAACACTAAGATGCTTGGACACCGTTGGCTGTTGAGCATCTACCTTGTCGGCGATCTCGCAAACACACTTCTCCCCTTCCGTCAAAAGCATATCAAGGATCTCCAATCGCAAGGGATGG
>JAAYSL010000004.1 GCA_012518315.1 Bacillota bacterium
AAGAACAAGATGACAACTGGCAATAGTACTACTGTAGATGCCGCCATCAAGAGATGCCATTGGGCAGAGTACATGCCTCTAAACTGGGCAAGACCCACTGCCACGGTGAATCTATCCGGATTGGTCAGATAGATTACTGGCCCCAATAGGTCATTCCATACGCCCAGGAATGAGAAAATACCAACTACGATCAATGGAGGTTTCGCCAAGGGCAGGATAACACTCCAGTAAACATAGAGTGGTGAAGCCCCATCCACATAAGCTGCCTCATCTAGTTCAAAAGGTATTGACATGAAGAACTGCCTTAGCAAGAAGATGTAGAAGGGTGACCCAAACCAAGCTGGTAGAATCAGCGGGACAAAGGTATTAACTAGATTCAGCCGACTCCACAAGATAAAGGTAGGGATCAAAGTCACCGCATAAGGCAGCATCATAGTCGTTAACAGAAGGCCAAAGATCATATCCCGACCCCGCCAGCGCAGGCGGGAGAAGCTAAAGGCAGCTAAGGAGGAACTAAGGAGTGTTCCACACATCACACCGATAACTATCTTGATGGTATTGGTAAAATACAGTCCAAAAGGCACCACAGTCAAGGCCTCTGGGTAGTTCTGCCAAGCAAAGGGTCTTGGAATCCATTCTGGCGGAATAATAAATATCTGGCCCATTTCCATAAAAGAACTGCGCACCAGCCAGACAAAGGGGAAAAGAGCAATAGCAGCACCAATGATTAGTATCGCATAGATGAAAACCCGCCAGATAGTCTTCCGGGCTGAGGTGCTATGCAAAATTCCTTGTGAACTGTTAACCGTCTTTTTGGCTACAGACATGACGTTTGTTACCTCCTCTCCCCTTCATAGTAGACCCAAGCCGGTGAACTCTTGAAAATGACTAAGGTAAAGGCCAAGACTATAAGGAATATCATCCAGGCAATGGCAGAAGCATAGCCCATTCTGCCATACTGGAAGGCATTACGGAAAAGATAATAGACCATGAACAGACTGCTATTGTTCGGCCCGCCATCAGTCATCACATAGGCTTGCGAAAACACTTGAAAAGTCCCAATCAGCCCCATGACCAAATTGAAAAAGATAACAGATGAAACCATAGGGAGTGTAATATGGGCCCATCGTTGTAGGAAATTGGCACCATCAATCTCCGCCGCTTCATATAGCTGTCTGGGCACTCCCTGTAAGCCCGCTAAGAAGATGATCATAGTGTTGCCCATACCCCATACACTCATGAGCACCAACGATGGCAAGACACTTGCCTCATCATAGATCCAGAGTGACTTCCCAATACCTAGACTGCCTAACACAGTATTCAAAAGGCCAAAATCTGGGTTAAACAGCCACAGCCAAAGCACTGCATTGGCAACAGCAGGAACTACCGAAGGTAGGTAAAATATGGTGCGGAAAATGGCTAAGCCTTTAACTTCTTGGTTAAGCAATGTCGCAATGAGAAATGCACTAACGATCACCGCCGGTACACTCAAGAAGGTGTAGTAAGCCGTTACATATAGGGACTTCCAGAAAAGTGGGTCTTGAGTAAACATCCGGTTGAAATTGGCGAACCCAATAAATTTCGGTTTGGAAACGACAGACCATTCGGTAAAGCTAATCACTAGACTAGCAACCATGGGAAGCAAGCTCCACATGAGAAAACCCAGTATGGCCGGGAGGGCCATCAGGATTCCCCAGCGGGTCTCCATATTCTTCAAACTGTAATACCTCTTCTTCAACAATATCGCCTCCAGTTGGCTTAATCCCTGGATGCAAAACCACCGACTTTAGTTGGTAAGCGGGGGTTACCCCGCTTACCAGATACAATCCTAGACTACCGATCATACCTACCCTGGAGTAGGGGTGTGATGGTCTCAGCTACCCGATTTGCAGCTGTCTGGGCATCTTCCTTGCCAAGCCAGAAGTTAGAGAACCCTTGACCTATAGCTCTGTCAATCTCCTCCCAATTCCGCATATAGTAGGCAGGAGCTCGACGGCCATTCTCCAGAACGTAATCAATAATCGCTTCCTTGTACTCCGGTGGGTGGACACCTTCGGTCAACCATTCATTCATTTTCTCAGGATTGGTATAGTACTCTGTTTGTAGAGGCATCCACAGTCCTGCCTTGATTAGTGGCATTACACTAGAGGCACTTGTACTCCACTTATACAATAGCCATGCCTCTTGGGGATGCTTGGTTCCGGCAAAGATGACATTTGGTGCACCTAGTTCCAAACAGACTGGCTCCTTTAGTGTTGGCAAAGGAGCAACACCCAAAGTGAACCGGGATTGGGCTAGATCCAATAGTGCCCACTGACCATCAACCACCATGGCTACTTTCTTGGTCTGTAGCAGTATATTGAAAGCAGGAAAAGTCTGCATCTGAGTTGGTGTTGGTGCTACATGGTACTTGTAGATCAGGTCATTGAGCTTTTGCATTGCTTCTACGCTTTCAGGCTGGTTGATTAAGGTCTCAGTACCTTCATCATTGAACCAGTCGCCACCATTACTCCATACGAAAGGCAGAATCGGTGCAAACCATGTGCCAAAGGCAACACCATAAGTCTCGATATTATTCGGATCAAAACCGGCTTCCCCTGGATGGAGGCCATTGCGATCTTTTGTCAGGGCAATGGCAGTCTCAACAAACTCATCCCATGTCCATTCACCGGCTTTAGCTGGTGGATAGGCTACATCAGCCTGATCGAAGAGATCCTTGTTATACCAAAGCGCCATTACCTCTGCCGCCAGATTGGTCCCGAGGGTCTTCTTCCCACCATCATAGAGATACCAGGTCATGGGTAGGCGACTCTCGTAGCTGACCTCTGGATCCTTTTCCATAAGGGGCGTAATATCGAGCACGGCACCCTCTTCGGCCCAAGGCAGGGCTTGAGCTTCAGCTAGCTGACCGACATCCGGCGGATCGTTTGCGGCAACCATTGCAGTGACTTTAGTAACATAGTCACTGGGGATATAGATCGGCTGCACTTCGATATGGGGATAAGCTTTCATGAAGTCTTTTAGCATGTCTTCTTGTGCTTTTTTCTCTAGCGGACTACCCCAATAGGTATACTTCAGTTTAACTTTGGCAGCAGATGCCACTGTTCCCACAAGACCCAGGCATAAAGTAGCTACTATGACTAGAATTCCAAACTTCGACCATTTCTTGGCTAACATTCGAAAAAACCCCCATCGATTCTATCTGTGCTAGTCCTTGGTCAACAATCGAACACGAAAGCTACTTCTGTTCTTAACCTCAGTCTCTGTCTCACCCCCTCGAAAAATCTATGACTTTTCGGCCTACAAGCTTCTAATCCATACCCGCATTTCCCCAGGCTTTCGGTGATCCCAGGCATAATAGGGAACAGCTGTCAATGAGTATGGCCGCATGTTGGCCGCCTGAAAACGGTAAAGCTCACCATCCCAATCAGAGTCATCCACAAGTAGTGCTTCCCCTTGGATCTTTACTACGCCACCTAGCAACTCTTTATCATATACCGCGGTCAATTCCGCATCCCGAGGAAGAACTATCCGGTGCAAAGGTACGGGATTATCAGCTTCTTCCAGGCAAAAGACGATGGGGCCTCGGCTAAGAGCAACACATCCCGCGGCCTGGCTAACATTGGGATGAGCCACAACTCGCTCTACAGGCATGGCTAGATCTAGCTTCACTACATCACCAGCTTGCCACCTGCGGAGAATCCTGGCATACCCTGACCTTAGAAGAGGTGGGATCTCCATCTCTTCACCATTCACCCAGAGCCTTGCCTGGCGGCACCAGCCGGGAAGCCTAAGATTAAGCCCAAACTCGGCAGCCTTTGCCGGATCGACCTTGATCTCGATCTCCCCATCCCAGGGATACCTACTTTCCTGAGAGATGATGAGCTGGGTTCCAGCCACCTCTAGCTCCCCCTGCCCTGAGATATATAGGTGAATGTAGGCATCAGCAGAGTTTTCAGAGTAGATATAGCCACCCAAAGAGGCGATTAACCGGGCAATATTCGGAGGACAGCATGCACAACCAAACCATTCTTGCCGATGGTGATCACCACTACTAGCCAAGGGATTAACATAAAAGAACTTCTCACCATCAAGGGAGACTCCACTTAAGGCGCCATTGTATAGAGCTTTTTCGATAATATCGGCATAGCGAGCCTCAGCATCTACATGCAGCATCCGCTGGTTCCAAAAGATGAGACCAATGGCTGCACAAGTCTCAGCATAGGCAGTCTCATTGGGCAGATCGTAATCCTTGGTGAATCCCTCGTTGTGCCGAGAAGGCCCGATCCCACCGGTCACATACATCCTTTTTCGGCACACATTATCCCAGAGCCGTCGACAGGCACGCAGGAGTTCTTCATCTCCGGTCTCTACTGCCACATCGGCCATCCCACTATATAGATACATGGCCCGCACTGCATGGCCAACTACCTCACTTTGCTCCCTAACTGGCAGATGATCTTGGCAGTAGCTGGTATCGAATCCCTCTTTCTTATCAAAGAAGTGGCGATTGATCCGGGCATCCTCATCTGATAGATGCTCTAGCTCCCGCTGGAATACAGAAGGTTTTTGCCCTCTTTGGTCTATGAAGAATTTACTAAGCTCCAGATAACGCCTGTTGCCTGTAGCACGGTAGAGCAAAACCAAAGCTAGCTCGATCTCCTCATGTCCCGGTGCTCCACATCTTTGATCAGGGTTCGGCCCGAAAACAGAGGCTATGTAATCGGCATAGCGGCACATCACATCCAAGAGGCGGCGTTTTCCCGTAACTTCATAGTGGGCAACAGCCGCTTCTATCAAATGTCCGGCACAGTAAAGCTCATGCCACATGCCCAGGTTTTTCCAACGCTTATCTGGTTCCACCACCGTAAAATACACATTCAGATAGCCATCTGGTTGCTGCGCTCCAGCTATCTTTTCAATGACTTCATCCAGAAGGGCATCAAGTTCGGGGTCTGGATGGGTAGCTAGGGAGTAACTGGCAGCTTCGATCCACTTTGCGACGTCGGAATCCCAGAAATAATGGGGAACCGGCTCCTCTCCAGACTGCCATGTCAAATCAAAAGCATCAATCCGGCCAGTATCTTTGCACTGCTTGTACTCGTGGGGTATTGTCTTGATGCGATTGGTCTCTATTCTAGGAGACCAGAAGCCATCATCAATTACTACCTGGGCTAGGGAGACTGGTGACATCTTGCGATTTGTCTTTGGCGACATGTTTAGCTCTCCTTCCTGTCACGTATGGTCAGCTGTTCACTTACTTTAGTGGAATCTCGTTTCCTTAACACACAAGGGAGCTTGAGTACATGCTCTGTATCGGATGACTGGCCGTTATTCCTTTGATCAATGAGCGAAAGAAGAGTACCCATCGCCACCTCCCCCAATTCCTTAAGAGGCATAGCGATACTGCTGAGGGTTGGCCTCACATATCGACAAAGGGCGGCATTGTCAAAGCCGATCACAGCCACATCCCTTGGAACTCTAAGTTCATGCTCCCGCAGTGCATCAATAGCTCCGATGGCCATGGAGTCATTGCCTGCAAAGATGCTGTCAAAGCTTGTTCTCTCAAGCAGTCTTAGGCAGGCCTCATAACCGGTGGCGACTGTCCAGTCTCCCACCTCGATCAGATTAGGGTCTTCTCTTAGGCCAAAATCCTCTACTGCTTGCCTGTATCCCCGCAATCGATCTTCAGAGGCAGGCCAATCGGGAGGCCCGCTGATAAAGCCTACGTCGTTACAGCCCCTAGTCGCTAAGTGCTGCACCGCTAGATATGCTCCCTGGTAATCATCAGGCAAAACGCAAGGGTATCTGATATCCTGGGTATAGCTATATACACAGACCAAAGGCAAATTCTCTTGGCCTGCAACTTCACTAAGGTTGAGATCATGGACGGCATCAGAGATGACGATAATCCCATCTATATACTGCTTGCCTGGCTCCCAGATACCTCGCCCAGCATTATCTAGCTTGCTGACTAGAACTCGGTAATTTTCGGCATCTGCCTTGGCTTCAATACCAACGAGAATATCCGGGATAAAGTTACCATCAAATCTCTCAATCAGAAGATGCACCGTATTACTCCTACCTGTTCTCAGGGCAGTGGCAATGGGATCCCGAGAGAAACCTAGCTCCGCGCAGGCCCTCTCCACCCGCCAACGTGTTCTTGAATGTACTTTCTCAGACTTATTTAGCACACGGGAGACCGTAGCTGTGGAAACCCCGGCTTTCATGGCTACATCCTTGATAGTAATCCGTCCTTGCACCATCTTCGACGTCACCCTATTATCTCTTGGTATCGATTACATTTAATGGTATCGATTACAATGTAAACCTGATCTATTCTTCTCCCTATTGATCCATTTTCCTGCCATGATGAACACATATTTAACACACGTTGTCTGAGTGACCCAGCTAAACTGAAGTCCCACAATGACTGCAGGAGTTGGACTTCATGTAGCCAAATACATAATGAATAGGATAAGCTTACCACGCCTAAGGAAGCTAGCTAAAGCTGAGGGGAGCAAGTAGTCCATTGCAGATACGAGTAGTAGTTGACTCTGGAATCTGTGGCATGAAGTCGGAGATGATGCTTAAAGGCTCTATGGAGGGAGAGTATCAAATCCGATTAACTAGTGAATGCCCATTGGTACAAAGCCTAGAGCCCAAGCTACAGGAGATGGATCTCTTGATGGCGGCAGTGGGTCGCTTTACGCAGAACCCGGTATTTCAAGCCGCAGAGGCAAACAGACTGCACGCCGCCTGCCCGGTGCCAACGGCATTGATCAAAGCCTTTGAGGTCTTTTGCGGTCTGGCTTTACCTGCTGATCCAAAGATCACTATCGATAAGGAAAGTTAGTGTGACGGGATATCGGTTGTCTCTACAGCCACCTCAAGCAAGGCATCACCTTCTAGAAGCTGTGGCAAAAGAGCAATAACATGGGGGTTAAACTGAATACCGGCTTTATCTTTTATTTCCTGCAAAGCCGCTTTGGAAGTCCGCAACTCCTGATATGGTCTGTGATTCGTCATGGCATCATAGGCGTCAACCACAGCCAAGATAGTCGCGGCAAGAGGGATATCGTCCTCCCGCAGACCATCAGGGTAACCCCTACCATCCCACCATTCATGATGGTAACGCACAGCCTCGACTACAGCCGGTTCCACATTAAGATTAGCCAGCATGGTTGCGCCTATCTCTGAATGGGTCATCATGATCTGCCGTTCTTCCCAGGTAAGGGGCCCCGGCTTCTCCAAAATGACCTTAGGTATCGCGATCTTCCCCACATCGTGCAAAGCCGCTGCCTGCATAATCGTGGTACACAACTCTTGGGTTAGCCCCATGGCTTCCCCTAGTCCAGAACCGAGTCTAGCCAAACGAGTCATATGTTCTACGGTTTCACCAGTGATCAAACTGACTACCTCTAGCAAGGGCAGTACATCGGAAGGTAGTTCCGCCCGGATTTGCTCCCAAAGATTTGGCGCCGAAAAAGAAGTGACACTTGCGACTTGGTTCCCGCCTCGGCGTTTTGCCCCCATCATTAAAGCCTGATCAGCTTGGGCAAGTAGCTCTTCCAGGGTGTAACCATGTTCAGGATGACTAGCTACACCTACGGAGACTGTGATGGGGCAATCTGGCAGCTCTTTCTGAAACACCTCCGCTACCCGCTTGCGCAAGCGGTGTGCCACCACTGTGGCTTCAGTAGCAGTTGTGTCTGGCAAGGTTACGACAAACTCATCACCACCATAGCGGCAAAACACATCTTGATGGCGTATTTCACTTTGGATAGCCTCTGCGAAACGGCGCAAAACAGCATCTCCATAGGCATGGCCCAGGTGATCATTGACCGCTTTGAAATCATCTAGGTCTAGTAGTAGTATGCTTATAGAGCGACCCTCTTTTTGGATAATAGGCCACAATGAGTCCCTTAGCCACCTGAGAAGTTGCCTACTGCCAATACCGGTTAAGTCGTTACTGAAGCTGCTTCCATAAAGGTTCTCCAAAAAGCGCAAGCAGTAAAGCAAAACAAGGGATGTAAACATATAGATAGATACACCCCCTGCTGACGCCCATTGACTTTGCACCAATTTTAAATGATAGCACTCAATAGATATGCTAACTACCACTCCCCAAGCCGCCATACCGGCGAAACCCATCTGTGATGGCATGTCCAAAGCCGAAAGGACAGTACCTATAACCAGGAAACTACGACCCACATTGCGGCAGTTGGGCACACCTAAAATCACGCCAGCTAGAGCAAGCCAGCTAGCATAATAGCCTGCCCAGCTAGGACCCGGCCAGTGACGGATTTGACCTAAGATCCAGAAAACTGCACCGATCAGAGCCGCCAACCAAAGGTAACTAGTAATCTCAAGGGCCATTCTGGGGGCACTCACCTTAAAGGCAAACAACACCTCGCCTACTAGTAGGACAGCTCCGATCCGGCTACGCACAGTAGTCTGCCCATTACCAAGCAGCAGTGCAGTAGATCTCCACCGGACATGTCGTAGGATCCGGTCTTTGTTTCTCGTACCAGCCTTTAACCTTTCCGTACAAGCCACCCCCATTCTGGTATGAACTTGCCATTCTCATACCTAGGCTTCAACTCCTAGGCCAAATGTCCTGCCTCTTGTTTGCCACTACCGTAGAAATGGGTTGTGTTAGTAATTATCCTCATTTCTTGTCTAGAGCATAGGCCTTGAGTGAACCCGATAGGCCCGGCAGATCATCCCAAGTTTTTTGTGAAATGAGAAGGGGACAGTGACTATACACCACTGCCCCCAGATCCATAGACTGCATCATCTTCTACTCTGCCAAGTCAGCAACTCGCAACTACTAGCCTGCGAAAGCCTTGTCCACAAACTAAGCCAGCATCTTCTCGATATCTTCCTTGGGTTCTCCAATCAGCCTGACATCATAGCTATCCTGCAAGACTTTGAGGATATCATCATTGACCCAGGCTGGCAAATTCGGGCCAAGGTATATTCCCTTGATGCCAAGGGAGAGGAGGCTCCAGAAGATGGCGATGGCTTTTTGCTCCATCCAGGCTAGGACTAAAGTCAATGGTAATTCATTTACCCCTACACCAAACATCTCTGCTAAGGCTAGAGCAATCTCTACTGCCACAATCGAGTCATTGCACTGACCAAGGTCAATGAGCCTGGGTACACCTTCGATGTCTCCTAGATCCAGATCATTAAAGCGGAACTTAGCACACCCAAGGGTCAAGACAATGGTATCCTGGGGCAACTCCTTGACAAACTCTCGATAGTAACCGAGACGCCGATGGGGTGAATCACAGCCCCCAACCAGGAAGATATGGCGGATCTTTCCGGCTTCGACTAAACCTTTGAGTTTATCCTTAAGAGACAGTACGACTGATTTGGAGAAACCAGTGGTCAGAACCGTGTCTTGTGGTTCATCGGCCAGATCCGGTAGTGTTAAGGCCTTATCTATCACGGGCCTGTAATCATACCCCTCTATATGCGTAACTCCAGGCAGGCGGGCTGGACCTGTGGTAAACATCCTATCTTGGTACTCCGGCTTTGGAATTAGTACGCAGTTAGAAGTTCCCAGGATTGCTACTGGGTACTTGGTAAACAGCTCTTTCTGATCAGTCCATGACTTACCCAGATTACCCGCCAAGTGTGGATACTTCCGTAGGCCCGGATAGCCGTGGGCTGGTAGTAATTCGGCATGGGTATAAACATTGATCCCGGTGCCTTCGGTCTGCTTTAGGAGAGCTTCAAGTGCCTTTAGTCCATGACCGGTGGCCACGATCCCTTTGCCGTTGACAGTTCCGGTTCTTACCTCGGCTGGCTCTGGCTCACCATAGGTTGCGATTAGGGCTTCCTTCAGTAGCTGCATGGTTTTCACATTCAAACGGCCAGCTTCTAGGGCCAGTTGGATGAAATTATCGGCATCGAAATTGACATTGGTAAATGTAGAATAAAGCACTCTCTCTAAAAAGGCATCCATCTCAGGATCAGTGTAACCTAGTTCCCGAGCATGATATAGGTAAGCGGACATGCCCCTAGTGGTAATCACAAGATTATCCTGGAGCCTGGCGACCAGGGCATTCTTGCCACAGACTCCATTAACTGTACAACCTTTCCCTCCCACTGTTTGTGAACACTGATAGCAGAACATATCCAGTGACATCAAGAATTCCTCCCCTTTTACTTGATACCGCCATAGCGGTTAATGTAAAGCTCCCTTTTGATACTTAGTCCCCGATGGTATTTTGCTTTGACCTTTTAGGCGAAAGGAAATATCCCCTAAGGTCTTGCTTCCCAGATAATCTGTGAACTCCTGGTTGAAACGTTCCGGCACTCCCCCCAATATGCAAGAGGCAAAAGGACATACTGCTCTACCGGTGGGACATTGTTCCTGATGCATCTGCCCCTCAATTACTTCATACACATCCAGCAAAGTGAGCTCATCGGCTGGTTTTGCCAACGCAAACCCGCCCTTGGGGCCCCGGGTGGAATGAAGTAGCCCAGCCTTCACCAGCCTTTGGAGGACCTTGGCTAGATGGGCCTCGGATGCGCCAGTAGCAGCTGCGATTTCTTTTGCGTTAATGTATTCCTGGTCTTGGAGAGCAATCAGCACCATGCTATGCAATGCCAGTGATAGCATTTCGGATACCGCCACAATCTCTGCCACTATCCTCACCTCTATTCTGGTATTATGATACCTAAATGCCTAATTCCTGTCAAGGCTTGAATGCAAAAAGGCAGATAGGAAAACATACCTACCTGCCCATGATGTCTATTGAGCGATTATCTTGGGGGTTAAACTCTAGTAAATGCAGTTACCAGCAAAAACCTCTCTGCCACATGCCCATACCGCCACCACGGCGGCCTCCACGGTTCATCTGGCTCTGGGGTCGTATCTTGATTTTTTCCAGCTGCTCTTCAGTAAGAACCCCTTCTGCTTCCTTTTGCAGCTCCTGCCTTACCTCTACCATTTTGACTCTGACCTTGGCTAACTCTGCTTCTTTGGCAGCAATGGCCTCTGCATCCAGTGGTTCTGCAGACCATAGTGTCTGTAGTTCCACTCTGAGCTTCTCCCTGCTCAGCCGCAGATCTTGGGTCTGCTCAAGGTGCTGCAACCTTAGCTCAGATAGCTGTTCTTGTTGCTCCTGTGTAAGCTCTAGCCCACTGGCTGTCTGTGTTCCGAGCATTGCGGTTCGGCCACCCCTTCCCCCGCCACGCCCAAACGCCAGCACGCCCTGCCCGACACCTAGAGTTAGTAGAGCGACTAGGGCAACGACGACTATTCGTTTTTGCATGTTCTTGCCTCCCATCGTGAATGAAGTTCTGCATGCAATGTCAGTATAAAGTCTAATTGTGACCGTTTTATGACTAGCACAGGAATAATTCATGACAGATAAGGTTAGTTTTTTTAAGGAGACTGGGCATCGGAGGACAAAAAAGCCTGCATGTGGCCATGTGACCCTGCAGGCTTTGGGGACTAGAGTGGGTAGTCTCGTTTCTTAGCTCTCCATGTTCTTAATTAAGCTAAAGTCTCCAACCTTAGCTGCCTGGAGAATCGGTCCCATGTACTCATCCACTAGATCGGCATTCAGGGGTACCGGCATGTTCTTGAGCTTCATGTCCAGCTGTGGATTCTTCGCAGCAGTCAGGGCCCGCTCGATATGTTCGTCAGTAAAGCCCTCCAAGTCCGTGAGCTTAGTGGGGAAGCCTATGCGGCGGCTAAGCTCCACCATGCCATTGGCTACCGCTATACCAAGTCCTCTACCGGACAGCTTATCAAGATCTTCACTGATTAGCCCTGCCCGCTTGTAGATATCGCCTACTAGCCGTAGCTGTTTTTCTACACTGGGAGCGAAAAAGACAGTATAGTAAGGGTTCATTAGGGCACACGCCCGACCATGACTAGTTACATCAACTAGAGAAAAGCTCGTTAAGTGGGCACCATTGGTACCACCGATCATGATGGCATAACCACCTAGGTCAGTAGCAAGCCCCAAGGCTTCCCTGCCAGCCTCATCATTAGGATTCTCCATGACTTTCTCAAGGTTACCAACGACAAGCTCAATACCTAAGAGAGCCACATCCTTAATGGCGTCAAAGGTTTCACTGGAGGCGCCATAGAAGACTTCCAGGCAATGGGCAACACCATCCAAAGCACCATCGGCGGTAAAGCCCTTGGGCATTGATTTCGTTAGCCGATAGTCAAATACAGCCCGGTGTGGCACAACGGCATCATCGACAATGAGCTTTTTCTGACCTACGGTCAGATCGGTAATATTTGAGTATTTGGTTAGGTGAGCACCGGAGCTTGCGGCAGTAGCAACGGCGATGAGTGGTTTTAGCTCCTTGCCGGTGGCTGCAAGTGCCTTGGTTACTTCACCCGTACCAAAGTATCTTTCGATATCCGGATCATAGGTTCCTAAGGTGGCCAGTACATTAGCTGCCTTAGCGGCATCAATACTGCTGCCACCACCGATAACTACAATCACATCGGGCTGAAAATGCAGGATATAGGTTTCTAGGCGGAACACATCCTCCCGGGGTGCATTGGGAGCCGCATCGGGCACGATATAATCAGGAGCTAGCTTCACTCCCTTTTCCTGTAAGGCAGCTACCACTTGATCGACAGTGGGCTTTAGCCAATCCGCGGGATTAGCGATTACCATTGCGGTTTTGCCTAGCTCGGCGGCTTGCTCCCCGACTTTATCTAGAACACCCAAGCCAAAGGTATAAGAATCTCCCTTAAACTGTCGAAGAATCTCGCCTGCTCTACGTTTTTGAACTTTGGTCATTATGCGTCCCTCCACTTAGGATTGCTATACGACGGAAATTGGTAATCTACTTCGTTTATTCTCTACGCCATTTTGACAGGTTAATCCTTCTTATGTGACCTTTACCTTTTCGCCGGTGTCCCTTCCGGTGCATTAATCCCGCCCATGATCACCTGATAACATCCATCAATCAGGTCAGTAAGCTCCCTCTCTGGGTGGGCAACCACCGTGGATAGGGCAGCCGCGTTAATCGTGCCAAAGATACTAGCCAGGATCACCGTTGGGTCTACGGGGGCAAAGGTGCCCGCTTTCTGCCCCGCCTCAATAGTACTACGGAAATGATCCATGAAGCGGTCATACTCCGCCCAAAACTGAGTATCTAGCTGCTCTCTAATGGCGACTAGATCAAGAAAATCCATTCTCTCCCGCAAAAGCAATAAGAAACTATCCCGGTTCTTGTCGAAATATGTGAGGATAGCACTGACTAGTTGAAAGATCTGCGTGTCATATGATTCATCGGCTTTCACATGGGTAAGCACAAACCGATAAAGCCCACCCACTGTGTCCCTAACAACTTCCTTCCATAGTTCATGCTTAGTGGCAAAATAATGGTACATGGTCGATTTACCCATACCTAACGAGCGGGTAATATCCTCAAGACTAACGGCGTGAAAACTCCTTTCAGAGAACATCTGCCGGGCTTGATTGACAATCTCTTGTCGGCGGTTGCACATATTGCTGGTACTCCCTTCATTCGGTGGCTAGTTCTAATAGGCTACCCGTAGTAGGTGGGACTTGTCCCTTTGGTAGATACTTGCCAAGCTACCCCGCCGATGTCCCTGGCAGTACCATCTTGCCAAGGGCGAATAGGGCACATAGACTAGTATCCATGTGCCCCCACTTGCCTATAGCCTAGAACCACTAGAAACTGATGCTAATGCCCGCTAGTATTTGGGTCAAGTCGTCCATCTGCCGGAATAGTGACTCTTCATCCCCGCCAGAAAAAGCTAGCTTACCAAAGCATTTCTTGTTAGCATCCAGCTGGTAAACAGCCTCGGGCATAATCATCCAGCCTTGGTCATCGAAGCAATACACTACTTTAGCCTCAAGCCTCAGCCTGTTATTTAAGAAATCCTGGTAGATATCACCGGTAAGATACGTATTCAGCATGCTCTTAGTGACTTCCTGCGGAAATCCATGGATAATCTGCCCGTTGATATATGTCCCGTTCTCTAGAAAATAGTCCATGCCAACTAGGCCAGTAGTATATTTATCACTGTTTAGACGATATTCCTCAGGCAAAGCTGGATTATCGAAATAGGGAGAGAAAAAGTCCTCTTTAGGCATATTATATGTCAGTTCTCCCCATACACCAGCATCACCCCAGGTGCCTTCTGCTGTGACACCTAGCTTTTGCATGGGCAAATAACCCTTAGAAAGAACGAG
>JAAYSL010000205.1 GCA_012518315.1 Bacillota bacterium
ATAGGCCGTTGTTCCATCATCATCAGCCCAAGCACCGAGAGACCCACCAGCTGCATCGATGAGCGTGGCTATCTCTTCCGCGGTTCTTTCCTTAGTGCCTTGCCCGAGCATAGAGGCAGTGAAATTGGCAAGGCCCGCCTTGCCCACTGGTTCCATATATGTTCCCGTCTGCATGAATAACTGGAGACTAGCTATTGGCTGGTGGGGCCGCTCAATTAACCACACATCCAAACCATTTTCCAATTGGAAATGATTGATAGCTGGTAGTTCAACCATTTGGGCCTCGGGAGAGGAAAAGCCCAGCTGATCTGCCAGGTCTTGCAGTAAGGCATCACTAGTCATATCTGCTTTTTCTTTCGTATCAGCTGCATCTTCCTCTATCTCTCCACTAGACAGAAATCCCTCCGGGGGCTCACCTGGCCTAACCCGAAAGACTGTTAGGTTCTCTGGCCGCAAGTACTCTGCCACAACTTGTTGCACATCCAAAGCTGTAACGCTTCCATATTCGTCCATAGCATTCTCAAACTCCCCAATGCCCCGGCCTAGAACCACAGCGTATCCGATGGCATTAGCGATACCATCTAAAGAATCTAGGGAAAAAGCATAGCTTGCTGCCACCTGATGCCTCGCCTTTTCTAACTCTTCTTCAGAGGGCGGATTTGCTGCCATACCCTCAATCTCGTCCCGCATAGCTTTTATGATTGTGTCGGGATCTTGATGGTCAAGATGAAAAGCTAGGTTCAAAAAGAGGCCAATATCTCGAAACGGCTGGGCAAAGCCGCCCGCGGCTACAGCCAAGCCCTGCTCACGGACTAGCTGTTGATGTAGCCTGGAGCTTTGACCTGCAGAGAGAATCAAGCTAGCGATTTCCAGGGCCATGCGTTCGTCACTCGTTGTACCAGGGATTATGTAGCCCCCCAAGATACTAGGAAGCTGCAAAGGCATGGCGATATCTACATACCGCGGAGCTTCTCGCTTAGGTAACAAGACAGCCTCCCGATGAGGAACTGGACCCGGCTCTATAGCGCCAAAGGCCTCTTCTGCAAGACGAGTAGCCTCCTGGATATCCGTATCACCGGCAATCACCAAAACCGCATTATTGGGAGCGTAATAATCCTGATAAAACTCCTTAAGGTCATCAGCTGTAATCGCGGCAATCCCAGGAATACTTCCCGCTGGTGTCCAAGCATAGGGGGTGCCCTCAAGGCTTGTAGCAAGCAGCTTATCTAACGTAGTACCCAATGGGTCATTTTGCAGCCCCATTCGATACTCCTCTTTAACAACTTCCTTTTCCACTTTCACCTTTTCCGGTGTTATCTCAAGATTGACCATTCGATCTGCCTCTAGCTGCAACACCGCCCCTAAAAGGTTGCTAGGGACTTTATTCCAATATACTGTCACATCATTGGTAGTAAAAGCATTGAGCACACCGCCCACTGCATCGATCAGGTGGGCATGGACATTCTTGGGGATCCCTTTAGAACCATTAAACATCATGTGCTCCAAAAGGTGAGCCATGCCCTGTAGCTCCGCCGGTTCGTCTCGGGAACCCACTTTGTACCAAAGGTTCATAGATACCGCAGGTGTTGACCG
>JAAYSL010000206.1 GCA_012518315.1 Bacillota bacterium
ATATTCACCGAGATGTCAACGCCGCTATCAATATTCTAAAACGTTCAGGCCTGGGCGGGGCCATCGGGGATAGTCCGGCAGTAGCAGGCTAGATGAACCGAGAAGCCTCGGACTTCAGTCCGGGGAGTCGTCACACCATTATTTGTTCGCTGCCAATATTGGCTACTGATTGCCAGCCTCGGGCCTCAGATCTTGGGTCAATGGCGTAATATGTAAGGGAAAACGGGCAGAATGATCCTGAGATCTCAACTAGCAGAACTGCGAGCCTAATGAACTGTGTAGAGAACTACATCAAATCATGCAGGAGGATGGCAAATGGGAGACGATCTATACATCAAGTATGGTGGTATGCATTTTCTGAAAAACGCCAAGGCAGAGGAGATCAATCGCTTTGTGCGGGAGCTTCCCCGGGAAGATCGGGAGTCTTTGGCGATGGTCGTGCGTAGACTGGAAGAAGCTGGGCTAATCTCTCTAGATGGGGACAAGACAGTGACTATTGATGATGAGATGCAACAGTGGCAGGAGCCAAATGTCTAGCTAAAAGCGTGGGCGCAGGGAATAAGGCGAGTAATCCAGAATATATCAAAGAGGTACCATCAGCCACTAGGTGTAGATGGGTAAGAACTGCTGAGGGGGACTTGGGGGGAGAAAGATGCCGGAGGATAAAGAAGTTGCCATCATCGTCGGCCTCCAATTGTCGGAGAGTGGCTATATGGAGGTAGACGAATCACTACTGGAATTAAAGGCTTTGGCTCATACTGCCGGAGCAATGGTGGTTTGTGAGGTTGTGCAGTCGAGAAAGAGGCCCGATGTAGCTACCTATATCGGTAGGGGCAAATTAGAGGAGATCAGAGAGCTATTGCACCTCCATGGTGCGGGGCTGGTGATCTTCGATGATGAGCTATCAGCGGCTCAGCTACGCAACCTAGAAGAAGCCCTGGGTGCTAAGGTGATTGACCGTACTCAGCTTATTTTGGACATTTTTGCCCAACGTGCCACGACTCGCGAGGCCAAGCTCCAGGTGGATTTGGCTCAGCTTGAGTATCTTTTACCTCGGCTAGCAGGTCGTGGTACTGCGTTGTCACGCCTTGGTGGAGGAATTGGTACTCGGGGGCCTGGGGAGACGAAGCTTGAGACTGATCGGAGGCGGATTCGACGGCGCATTGCCAATCTCAGGGGCGAAATAGAGGAAATCCGCTCCCAGCGAAACCTACAGCGGCATGCCCGCCATAAACATGCAATACCGGTGGTTGCTTTGGTTGGTTACACCAATGCCGGCAAATCAACTTTGCTCAATCAACTAACAGGAGCTGGGGTTTGGGTGGAAGATCAGTTGTTTGCGACTTTAGATCCCACCATTCGCCGCTCAGAGATTCCACCCTCCGGTCAGCCAGTCTTGTTTGTGGATACTGTGGGTTTTATCCGCAAGCTTCCCCATACCTTGGTAGCTGCTTTTCGCGCTACATTAGAAGAGGTAATGGAAGCAGATATCCTCGTTCATGTAGTGGATGCCACCGCCTATAACATGGAATCACAGATGACGGCAGTTTTTGAGGTATTGGAGGAGCTTGGTTGTGGTGGTAGGCCATCAATTACCGTGTTTAACAAGGTGGATGATTTATCCCGTAGGGCAGCAGTCTCTAGGTTATTGGCAGAAACCCCTAATAGTGTAGCGATATCGGCTTTGACGGGGGCGGGGATGGATGGGTTCTTCGCTTTGCTCGAGCAAAAACTGGGGGAAGGGTTAATTTACAAGAACTATGAGATACCCTATGAACATGCGGGGATCATTGCCCTGATGCGGGAAGTTGGCCAGGTCGTAGAAGAGAAATATACAGATACTGGGATCAGGCTTGAGGCAGGTCTACCTGTAAGTTCCGCCGAGCGTTGGGCAGAGTTTCAGGCTCCATCTTAAAAATCGGCCTTTTGATCAACCAGGCTGCAGTTGTGCTATAATATTGTGCAAGGAGAAATTGCAGGAGAGGATTGTATGGCAGAACGTTGGCCGGTACAGCTTATCCGGCTGTCCCGGGCCTTTACTGTAGGTTTGGCTTATTACTCCGTAATGGACATTCCTGGCCTAACCTCATCATTTGTTGCCATCTTCACCACAGTTCTTCTATTTGATCTGATGATCTCCTTAGAGCGGATTAGGGGTGGATGGGATGTATGCAAAGACGTAGTCAAAATCGTCATTCCCCACATAGCTGGCACCGCCTTGACCTTGGTCTATGGGTTGATGATTGGTGGCCTTTTTGCCGTATTGGTGCATGTGGGTTTACCGGTATTTATCGGTGCTATACTAACAGTGGGACTATCCTATTCATTGACTGAAAGGACTCCAGGCAGAACATCACGTAGTGTAGGGATTGTCGGTGGACTGGCGGTTTTTGACAAGACTTACAAGCTTGCTGCCAGTATCGAGTTTTTTCCGCAGGTCGGTTCGGTGATTGTCTCTACTATCTATGGAACAATGGCGGCTATGGTGATGGGATGGGCAATTGGGATAGCACTCGGGGGAATAACCAGATTGTTTTTGCCTCGGGGCTATCGAACAGTGATAAGCTCCGCCTATGAGTTACCATTGGTGCAGAGGCCTGTTCAGGATGTCCTGCATCTAGATGAAGATTATCTGGTGGCTAGTATGCAGGTATCCCCGGATGCGCCGGTGGCGGGATACTCCCTTGACATGCTGGATCTACGTCGAAGATACGAAACCATGATCCTGCGAATTGACCGCCAAGGTAGGAAGATCAGCCTCCCGACGGGGGAAGAGCAACTACAAGCAGGAGATGCACTACTTGTTTGCTTGCCGGAGCTACGTAGACGAGAGATCGAAGCCTTGTTTACCGCGGCTCCTTTGGCAACGGTGCATCCATTCCCTCTGGAAGATGTGGGGATGGAGCAAGATAGTTCCAAATAGAGGGGGTAGCTAGATGAGCCAGCGCTTTTCCTATGGAGGGCAGGCTGTGATTGAAGGTGTAATGATGCGGGGTCGGCATAGCCTCGCCATAGCCGTGCGCCGAAGTGATGGAGTGGTGTTACACGAAGAAAACCTAACCCCATGGGCACAAAGATATCCCATCTTGGGCTGGCCCTTGGTGCGGGGATCGGTGGCCCTAATCGAGGCTATGGTCATGGGGGTTAGATCCTTGAGTTTTTCTGCCGGCCAATTTGCCGAAGAAGAAGAGGCAGAACTGACGACCAAGGATATGGTGTTTACCATCGGGTTTGCCTTTCTGCTCACTGTGGGGCTCTTTATCGCTTTGCCCGCCTATGTGCTGCGTTTTGTCCAAGCGGGGATCAAAAGCAATGTGTTGCTCAATATCGTGGAAGGTCTAATCAAGATTGGATTTTTCCTACTTTATATTATCGGTATATCCTTTATGGAGGATATCAGGCGGGTATTTGAGTACCATGGAGCAGAACACAAGACGATTAATTGCTATGAGGCTGGTGAACCTCTGATGGTGGAGAACGTGGCAAGATACACTACTGTCCATCGGCGTTGTGGCACCAATTTCATGCTCATCGTCTTTTTCACCAGTGTGTTTGTGTTTTCGTTCTTCGGGAGGCCACCTTTCCTGCAGCGGGTGCTGCTGCATTTGGCTTTGCTGCCCTTGGTAGCAGGTCTGTCTTACGAACTCGTTCGTCTGGCAGGAAGGCCTAATCCCCCGTTCTGGGTAGAAATACTGGCGGCACCTGGGTTGCTTCTACAAAAGCTAACCACCCGGGAGCCGGATAGCTGTCAGATAGAAGTGGCCATCGAAGCATTGCAGACAGTCTTGCGGAAAGATAAAACCATGATACCTGCAATCGGGGGAACCCAAAGCCACACAGTGCATTAGCGTCAGATGGGAGAAGATCAGGATAACAGATTATCAGTATCTGATTTGCCCAAAGCACGGTCTAGGGCGTTGGGGCGACACTTTGTGTAGGTGATCATATCAACTTGTGGCGAGGGCAGATCTACCAGGTCTGCCTTTTTACTGGATCTTAGAGAGTGAGGAGTTTCCCATGCTAGACAAACTGGCGGGCATAGAGGCTAAATACCAGGAGCTGACCAGGGAGCTTAGTGATCCTGCATTACTAGGTGATCCCCATAGGTATGCTGAGGTGGCTAAGCACCATGCAGATCTTGGGGAGATCGTGGATAAGTACCACGAATTTCTGCGAATAGATAAAGAGTTACGGGATGCCCGAGAGATGCAAGAGACTGATACAGACCCCGAGATGCGGGAGCTAATTGTCGATGAAATTGGTATCCTAGAAGCAGCTCAAGAGAA
>JAAYSL010000207.1 GCA_012518315.1 Bacillota bacterium
AAATCACAATAGGGACACTTCCGTAGGCAAAAGGGAATGTGGAGATAGATGCCCGGCCGGTCAATCTTCAATACTAAGCACCGCCATGAATGCTTCCTGGGGGACTTCCACACTACCTAGCTGTTTCATCCGCCGCTTACCTTCTTTTTGACGCTCCAGCAATTTGCGTTTACGGCTGACATCCCCACCATAGCATTTGGCCAAAACATCCTTGCGGAGGGCCTTGACTGTCTCTCGCGCCACGATTTTGCTGCCTATCGCAGCTTGGATCGGCACTTCAAAGAGCTGACGGGGGATGACCTCTTTTAGCTTTTTGGCTAGGAGTCGCCCCCGATGAGCCGCTGTATCCCGATGGACTATACAGGATAAGGCATCTACAGGATTGGCATTTAGCAAAATGTCTAGTTTGACCAACTGGGCCTCCCGGTAACCAATAGGCTCATAATCCAAAGAGGCATACCCTTTGGTTCTGGATTTCAATCGATCAAAGAAATCCATAATAATCTCGCTTAAAGGTAGTTCGTAGCTAAGCTGTACCCTGTCGGTGGTAACATACTCCATATTGACAAAACTACCCCGCCGCTCCTGGCAGATCTCCATTACAGGACCAACAAACTCCTCGGGAGTCATGATCGCAGCAAGGACAAAGGGTTCTTCGATCCGCTCTAGGTTCCCTGCCTCAGGAAATAGGGCAGGGTTATCTATCTTGAGCATAGTCCCATCTGCTTGATACACATGGTAAACCACACTGGGGGCAGTGGTGATTAGATTTAGCTCAAATTCACGCTCCAACCTTTCTTGAATGATCTCCATGTGCAGCAAGCCTAAGAACCCACAGCGGAACCCAAAACCCAATGCCACCGATGTTTCCGGTTCGAACACCAGTGCTGCATCATTGAGTTGCAGCTTTTCCAGAGCATCTCTTAGGCTAGTATAATCTTCATTATCCACAGGGTAAAGCCCACAATAGACCATGGGCGTCACCGGCCGATATCCCGGTAAAGGCACCTTGGCGGGATGCTCGGCATTGGTGATGGTGTCTCCTACCCTGGCATCCTTCACATCCTTCATTCCGGCAATCAGACAACCAACCTCTCCCACTGCCAAGGAGTCTACAGCCACCATCTCAGGGGTAAACACGCCTAGTGAATCAACCTCAAAGCTCTTACCACTAGACATCATGCGGATCTCGTCCCCTACTTGTAACCTGCCCTCCATCACTCGAATATAAGCGACAACACCTCTATAGGAATCGTAATGGGAATCAAAGATAAGGGCTCTCGGTGGCAAGTCTACATCACCTTTAGGTGCGGGAATCCGGTGAACAATAGCCTCTAGAATCTCGCCAATGCCCTCTCCCGTCTTAGCACTTGTTAAGATTGCCTGGCTGGCATCTAGCCCAATACCCTCTTCTAGCTCCCGTTTGATCCTATCAGGATCTGCTGCGGGCAAGTCAATCTTGTTGATCACCGGAATAATCTCCAGATCGTGTTCTAAAGCTAGATATAAATTGGCTAAGGTCTGGGCTTCAATACCCTGAGAGGCATCGATCACCAACAAAGCACCCTCACAGGCCGCCAAACTACGGGAAACTTCGTAGACAAAGTCCACATGGCCGGGAGTATCAATCAGATTAAGCACATACTCCTGGCCATCTTCGGCCTGATACTGAAGGCGTACTGCCTGCAGTTTAATTGTGATACCTCGTTCTCGCTCGAGCTCCATGGAATCCAAGAGCTGATCAGCCATGTCTCTCTGTGCCACACGGCCGGTCTTTTCCAATATCCGATCAGCCAAGGTGGATTTGCCATGGTCAATGTGAGCGATGATACAAAAGTTACGAATATTATCCTGGCGCATGCTTTCCCTCTCTTTCGCCCATACTCAAACTGTATTATAGCATTAGCTGTTTTTACGGACAACCACAGACCCTATAGTTCTCATATTCCACTATATCAGATTAGGCCATAGTGCACATCTAGAGTCTGCCAGAAACGCCTCAAAACCCGCAGAACCAACCAGGAGTTCACAAATCTATGCCGAATCGAAATGGGAGAATTGGAGGTCGCCATATGTCAACTAAACCTTTGGCAAGGACTGCCGTATTAATGATGCTACTGATTTTCACAAGTCGCTTCCTAGGATTTGTGCGGCTAAGGGCAGCAGCCGAAGTCTTTGGTCGCACTTGGCATACTGATGCCTTTAATGCGGCCTTCGTTATTCCCGATCTGATGTACTTCTTGCTAGTGGGAGGAGCCCTAAGCTCTGCCTTCATCCCCGTCTTTACCGGATATCTAGCCAAAGGTGAGGAGCAGGAGGGCTGGAGGGTAGCCAGCAGCTTTCTCAACGCCAGCTTTCTCGCCTTAGTCGCTTTCTCCCTCCTGGGTGTCGTTTTTAGTCCTAAGCTGGCACCTTTAGTAGCCTATAAATTCACAGGTGAGCAGCGGGAGCTGTTGATCTACCTAATGCGCATCATGTTCCCTGCTGTATTCTTTACGGCCTTATCTGGCCTGGCTGTTGGCATCCTTAACTCCTATCAGCGCTTTATCTTCCCGGTCTTGGGTCCAATTCTCTATAATATCGGGATTATCCTGGGAGCTTATCTTCTGGGCCCCAAAATCGGTATTGTAGGTATGGCGATAGGTACGGTGGCAGGTGCTGTGGCTAACTTTGCTTTGCAGCTCGCTCAGTTATGGCAATGGCGCTCCCATTACCGTCTCAGGATCGATTGGCAACACCCGGGTATGCGGCGGATCTTAAGCCTGATGTTACCCACCGTTGTCAGCCTGTCCATTGCTCAGGTGAACTTGATAGTCAGTCAGAATCTCGCCTCGGGTCTGGCCAAGGGCACCATCACCGCTCTGGGGCTAGCCAACCGCTTGATGCAATTTCCTTTAGGCGTCTTCGCTATGGGGATCTCACAGGTGATCTTTCCCACCATGACCCGGCAAGCGGCCATGGAAGAATGGGATACACTCCGTCATACTTTCTCTCGGGGGCTCCGCAGCATCTTTTTTATCACGATTCCTTCTGCCGCAGGGCTCTTAGCCTTGGGTGAGCCAGTGATCCGCCTGCTCTTTGAAGCCGGGGAATTCGGTCCAGCCGATACCAAAGCCACCGCCTATGCCCTGTTATTCTTTGCTCCGGGGTTAGTGGCCCTTTCCGGCACCCAATTACTAACTCGCATCTATTACTCTTTACAAGATACTCGCACACCGGTAAAAGTAGGTATCCAGGCACTGATTATCAATACTCTACTAAGCCTTGGCTTTCTCAGGTTCACTCACCTGGGCTACGGAGGGCTAGCTTTGGCCTATTCCATCACCAACATTGTGAACATGACCAGTTATGTCCTTCGGCTGCGGAAGCGCATGGGGGCAATCGATGGCACCCGGATCTTGACCACTATCGCCCAATCCACTGTGGCCTCGACTATGATGGGGTTGGCTGTATACTGGTTAGCCTACTTTCTTGGTCACCAGGTGAATCTAGCCACTAGCAAGGGCAGGGCTATCCAAGTTGTGATCCCGATGATGGTTGGAGCACTGCTCTACTTTGGCCTTGCCGTGATCTTGCGGATGGAGGAGATCAAGGTCATGAGAGAGATGGCTAGGAGACGCAGACGCAGAAAAGATGAGAGAAGATGAGCTAAAAGCCAAAACCACCCCGCTGGTTCTTGGGCTCAAAGATCTCCATTGGTGAAGATGGAGCGCGAAGGGGTGTGGGTGTGCGTAGGTTACTTGGGCCGCGGCTACCACTTTGTACCTGCCAAAGTGTTTCAGCGACTACATCAGCTACCAGCTCCGCAGTCAAAAGCGCACTATCTAGTGTGTCGGAATGGGCACCTATCTCCAATAGTAAAGCTCCAGGATGTACATGCTGGTTATAGCGGGTTCGCTCTTTGATGATTAGACCTCGGCAAAGACCCGGGTATAAGCGATCGAAGGTTTCCTTTAGTAGTTGCGCCATCTCTAGATTTTGCCGCCAATTCCTATGGTTAAGGCTGCCACCACCACTAGCCACGATGATCAGTACTCCGGCCAATTGGCGGCCTTGCACTGTCTCCACAGTAGTACCTTCATCACGGTGTATATCTAGAACAAGCTGTAGGCTAGAATACCTTTCCACCAACATTTGGGCAGTTTTTTCTGAATTGGAATAGGCGTAGGCGAAAACCGGGTAGTCGTGCACTTTACTGGAGTGGATAACGGGAATGCCATATCGCCTTTGCAGTTCCCGGGTCAATCGATCCCCCACCTGTACCACTCCGGGAACCGGCCCTACACCGGGACTACCCACATCCCAAGCATAGCTTTTAGTGGAACTAGTAGCAGCATCCCGATATGTCTCCCCGGTGTGTGTATGGTATACCGCAACTAATGGTGAATTCCCCCAGTTAACCCGGGACAGGCTCTCTAGTCGGCTGGCAAGGCTAGTAGGGTTTGGAGCTGGTTGCATCTGCCATGATTCACTGACAGAGGAATCTGCAGAATATGTAACCATAGGGGCTGCTACATCTTCCAGTGACCCATCCCCTGTGCTAGTTGCCAGGGCAGTATATGTAGGCTCATTGATCACCACCTCCACTTGAGCCTGTGGTGAAGTGTTGTCTTCATCCCCCAAGACAGTCTCCTGCCAAGCATCTAAAGCACCTGAGCCAAGGCTATAACCTTCGATACCCCGCTGGATAATCCAGTCCCAACGCAAAGCACCGGAGGTGCTACGAGAGCCGGGAAAGGCCGCCGCTATCAATGATTCAGGTTCAGCTAAATCGTAATCGGTCACCACTTGTACAATGGAGCGGAGCGTCTCCGGCGATATATGCGAACCAGGCGTATTTGCCATTCCCGGAGCTGTCGGTAACCCTTCGGCCAAGATGGAACGGGAAAGATCGCCAGTTAAAGGTAAAGAGTAAGCCAAAACTGGTAGTACCCCGGCAGCTTTAATCCGTACCCAGTAATAACCGTACTCCATCTGCCGCCATACATCCTGGTAAAAACCAGGCCGTGTATTGCCGACAACTAGTAGCCCAGCCAGGCCTGCTAGGATCAGGTAGAAAATCCCCAAGTTCCGTAATAGACGCCGGGGTAGTCGGCGACGCACGCGATTACGCAATACCTTCGCATATGACGGGACTAGCGGCCGCTGCCACTTCATTGTACCACCCCACATCCCTCTGCAGCCAGTATATGAGAAAAGGCGAAGGACTAGAACCCAGGGTTGTACAGCTGTGGGATGCGCGTCCAGATACTAGAAATGGTATTGCTACAAGGTGTACTGGGCCGCTTGCTCTGCATCCATCCCCGGATGTAGTGCAATATTGAGCCCACAAGCTACTACCCAGGCCGCGTCGGCCATCAAGACATCAATTTCCTTGGGGGTGACAACCATAGTCCCCATGTAGGGTTGTAGTAGCTG
>JAAYSL010000208.1 GCA_012518315.1 Bacillota bacterium
CAAGGGACTAAAAGAGTCCAGAGTGGTTATCAAACATGCTCTGCGCAATGCGCTAATTCCCATTGTAACAGTTGTGGCCTTGAACATGGGTTCCTTACTAGGGGGCAACATGATTATTGAAAGAATCTTCAGTTGGCCTGGGCTGGGACAGCTAGTGGTTGATTCTATTCGGACGTATGATTACCCAGTAGTACAAGCGGCAGTTCTATTGTATGCCCTTACGTATGTGGTAATGAATCTATTGGCAGATCTCTTGTATGTTCGTTTGAACCCAAGGGTGCGATTGTAAGGTGGTGAGGTGCGTGGGTAAAGCAGAAGAGATTATTATGGCGGAACCGTTTCAGGACAAGGTAATCCGCTCACTCCTAAGGATGCTGACAAGTTTTCAGGAGTTTTGGCGCCTATATCGGAAAAACCGCATGGCTGTAATAGGAGGGGCAATCGTTATTGCGTTTGTCCTATTAGCCATACTGGCTCCGTACGTTACTTCCCATGATCCAGAAACGCCCAATTTCTTGGCTATCCGCAAGCCACCGGCATGGTTGTCCGGGGGGAGCTGGACATATCCTTTGGGCACAGACCATCTCGGTCGAGACATACTCACAAGGATTATCTACGGTGCCCGAGTGTCTCTCTTGGTTGGCTTCATTGTCGTTTGTTTCGCCACCATTGTCGGGGTCATCTTGGGGTTAATCTCTGGGTATTTCGGAGGCAAGGTAGATGCGGTTATTCAACGGGTGATTGATACCTTGCTAGCCTTTCCGTATCTAATACTAGCCACTGCCCTAGTTGCGGTTCTCGGCCCAGGGCTTCGCAATATCATCATAGCCTTACTTTACAAAGAGTGGATCTATCCATGCCGAGTAGTTCGGGGTGAAGTCTTAGTGGCTAAAGAACAAGAATACGTGGAAGCAGCTCGTACAGTTGGAGCTGGCGATCGCTACATTATGTTCAAAGAGATCTTGCCTAATATCCTAGCCTCAACTATTGTGGTATCTACGTTAAGGGTGGCCACGGTGATCTTGATGGAAGCATCGCTTAGCTTTTTGGGTATGGGAGTAGAGCCACCGACACCAGCATGGGGAATCATGGTGGCTGAAGGCAGACGGTTCATTAATACCGAATGGTGGATCTCCACCTTTCCAGGCCTTGCAATTCTATTCGCTGTGTTAGGCATTAACCTGATGGGAGAAGGGCTGCGGGATGCACTAGATCCGAAGTTAAGGGCGTGAGTCTATGGGTGAGAGACTTCTAATGGTAAGAGACCTAAAAACTTACTTCTACTCAGATATTGGCATTGCCAAGGCTGTGGATGGAATCAGTTTCTCAGTTGCTCCCGGTGAGGCTGTAGGCATTGTGGGTGAATCCGGTTGTGGCAAAAGTGTTACAGCCCGCAGTATTATGCGCCTCGTCGATTACCCCGGGCGCATAGTCGGTGGTCAGATTTTGTTCCGCGGTGAGGATCTGCTCACACTAGGCGAGCAAGAAATGAGGCGATTTCGTGGTGGACACATCGCCATGATTTTCCAAGATCCTTTGACAACACTAAACCCTGTTCTAACGGTTGGGGATCAAATAGTTGAAGCTATTAACTTACATCACGGTAACGGCACTTTGCGGGGCAGTGAGCTGCTGGGGAGCCTAAACCCGTTTGCCCGCAAGAGAATGCAAGAGAAGGCCTGGGCAAGGGCTATAGAGATGATGGAACATGTGGGGATTTCTGTGCCCGAACAGAGAATGAAGGAATATCCTCACCAGTTTAGTGGGGGGATGCGACAGAGGGTAATGATTGCCGTTGCTTTGTCCTGTAACCCGTCATTGCTGATCGCCGATGAACCGACTACCGCTCTAGATGTTACAGTCCAGGCCCAGATCCTAGAGCTGATGGGTCAGTTGCGCAGTGATCTCGATATGGCCATCATATTGATCACCCATGATCTAGGTGTAGTGGCTGAATTCTGTGATCGAATAATCGTCATGTATGCAGGCAAGATCGTGGAAGTGGGGACGGTAGATGATATCTTGTTTCGCCCGAAACACCCCTATACTAAGGGGTTACTCCGGTCAGTTCCAAAGCTAGGTGATCGTCGACACCGCATTCAGTCTATACCGGGGGTGGTGCCTGAACTGCATGCACTGCCCACTGGTTGCCGTTTTCATACCAGGTGTAGTCTTGCAACCAAGCGATGTGCCTTGGATGAACCGCCCCTTACTGAGATAGAAGATGGTCATGAGGTCAGTTGCTTTCGGGGGACCGCCTAGAAGGGAGGACGTGACATGGATAGACCATTGGTTCAAGTACGAGATCTGAAAGTGCATTTCCCAATGAAGAGAAGTTTTAAGGAACGGTTGCGCAAAAAGACGCCAACCATGCTATACGCTGTGGATGGAGTCAATCTTGACATTTATCCCGGGGAAACACTGGGTTTAGTCGGGGAGAGCGGTTGTGGTAAGTCAACACTGGCCAGAGCAATTCTCCGCTTATGTGAACCGACATCAGGTCAGGTCCTTTTTGAGGGTAAGGATATCTGCCAACTGCCCGCCAAAGAGATGCGGGCTCAGCGTAAAGAGATGCAGCTAATCTTTCAGGATCCATATGCGTCCTTGAATCCTCGGCGGACGGTAGAAGAGATAGTAGGTTTACCTCTTGCTTTACACGGCACGCCCCCTGGTCAGGTTCGTTCCAGAGTCAAGGCGCTACTCAAGAGGGTCGGGCTGCATGAAAGTCATGTCGATCGTTTTCCCCATCAGTTTAGTGGTGGCCAAAGACAGAGGATTGTGATAGCCAGGGCGCTGGCAGTAAAGCCTCGGTTTATCATTGCAGATGAAGCGGTTTCCGCTCTTGATGTTTCGATCCAAGCCCAGATCATAAACTTGCTACAGGAATTACAGCAGGACTTCAATTTGACGTATCTCTTTATTACCCATGACTTAAGCGTAGTTAGCTATGTCAGTGATCGCATCGCAGTCATGTATCTGGGACAAATAGTAGAGTTGGCCGAAACGCAGAGACTATTTGATAGACCTATGCATCCATATACCAAGGCTCTTCTGTCAGCGATACCCCGCGTAGATAAGCGTACAAGAGAGCGGATTATATTGCGGGGTAGTGTGCCCACACCAATCAATCCGCCCCCAGGATGTCGTTTCTACTCTCGGTGTTTTCTGCCTCAAAAGAGCCCATACTGCCTAATCCCACCACGGCTTAGGCAAGTAGGCGAGGATCATTATGTCGCCTGTCACTATGCGGTGGCTGAGCCTCCCTTGTTGGAGCGAGGAGTTGGATGAGCCGCCATACAAGCATCCACCACCCATCAACCGGTTTGGTGTGGGTGGTGGAGTCAGGTTCGACATAAACAGTCATGTGGCAAACCTTTATTGCTGATAGAATTTGCCCAGTGTCTCGAAATGACCAGCTAGTTGCTCCATGACCTCATGGGGTTTATGGCCAGTCATTGTCTCCAGCTCTCGCCCCATTTGGCGAATCTTATAGGGATTTGTCTCTTGGCGCCCGATGGTATTCACCTTTTCATAGACCTTCTGCCAATAGCCGGTTGTCTCTTGGAGCTTGTTGACATTGACCTGATTGCCCCGCAATGCTTCTTGCTTCATTCTATGCTCCATGTAGGGCAAGACCTTTGTCCGCATTTCCTTTTCAATATCTCGACAGACAGCTTGTGTCTGACCTATTTCTGTCGTAGCAGACTGCAGACTGTGCTGCACTTTGGTGCGGAAGACGTCTCCCGCCTGTTGGATATGGCCAGACTTGATCGCACCGAAATCAATATTCCTGCTGAGTAGAGCTGTGTCGGCAAATGCTTCGGGATGTGCCTTAGTGGTGATGAGAATATCGGATTGGACAGCACTATAACCTGTGTTTTGCATATAAGCTCGGTTCCAGGCCTTTTGAGCATCATCCATGAATACGAAGCGACTCACCTGTTTCCCATTTTTGGAAATGATCACCCTGGAAGTCTCATCCAAAGCCAAGTCCAGATCCATACCTACACTGCCGGCATTGGAGGCATTACGCATGGTGCAGAAGTGCAGATTCTTAGTGTCGTAGCCCAAAGTCTCCAGTTGTTGGTAGAAGCTAGGCATAGTGCTGCTATAGACCTGGTCTAGGCGACTATTGAACAAGGCCTGAACATGGGGAGGTGATTGGTGCTTAAGCAGCCATTTGGCATGATACGATGAGTTAATCGACGAGACCAGTTGTGTTAGTTCATTACTGACCTGTTGTCCTCGGGCGCTGGGTACTCCTGAAGCGCTGAGCGTGGATAGCTGCCACTGCTTATCTTGCCAGTGCTTGACTAAGTTTTTGGCATTGGCTATTTCTTCCTGATATCTGGCGGCATCGAATTGCTCTTGCAATGAGGGCTTTTGTTTGCCAAACGTCCAGCCAATGGCTCTACCAGCCAAATGTGTTCCATAGTCCATGATCTTGCCCATAGCATAAGCTTGACCGACTCTCCAGGCAGCTTCACTCACCCCTTGTTCTAGTCCCTGTTTGGAACCGGCTTCAAACCCTTCGTAAGCCTCAATGGCAAGCGCGCCCACTTGGTGGGACCAAGCTATGGTCTGCTTTATCGCTTCTTTTGGGCCACCTTCTATGTAACCCGTTGTTCCCGCGTAAAGCATTCTAGTAACCGTGGGTGCCATGGCCACAGCTCTTGCTGATCCACTTAGGGCTGTTGCGGCGGAGCTGGCTCCACCGGTAAGCATCATCCCGGCCCCCATCTTGATGCTTTGAGCCCAGAAGATATTTTCGTCCTGAATAGCCGCTATCTCTTGGTTGCGGGCAGCCTCTCCTTCCCAGTGGGCCTGTACTCGGTCAGAGACTATGCGGGCCACGCTGCGCATTTGCTCAAGATCCCCTGCATTTAGATTTCGGTCGACGAACTGAGTCAGGCTTTCTTTGAGATCTGGAGGCGCCAGAGCCAGTTGTCTGGGAAGTGCGTTTAGTATACGTGTTCTTTCAGCGAACTCATCGGCCAATTCCCGGCTTTGCTCAGCCATCTGCAGGCGCACATAGCTGTCATATGTTGTGGGGGTTCTGGTCCACTCTCCGGTTTCAGCAAAGGTAATCTCATCAAGGGCACCCTGGTGATTGGCTTCGGTGACCATCAGTTGCCAGGTGAGGTTTTCTACTGCCTGCGTATCTGTGGCAATCTGTAGGCTCTTACGTAGGTGATGCATTTGATCCTTAAAGTACTGGGCCTGTTCTCTTTGGAAAGCAACGGCACTGAGGCGTTGGTGAGCTATCTCATATTGCTCGGCAAACTCCTCCGCTGCCATGTCAATCTGGGCTTTCTGTCTCCCTTTCTCGTCTTCAGCCGATTGAATCAATGCTTGCACTTGATCCGTATCCAGTTCACGCAATTCATAAGTATGTTTGAAGACTCCTACTGCACCGGGTACTACGACCTTGACGACAATATCGACGGTGTTCAAACCGCTTTTCGGGTTCTCGTATGGGCTTACATAGTGATTCAGACTGAGCTCTTCGTCTACTGATACTGATTTAGCAGAGTTAGCAGCCCAAACACGCCAGTAAGGCTCCCCTCCATCACAGATGGCTAGGCCAGGAGTAGTCATCAACCATTCGCGATCCGGTTTATCTGTACTGAAGTTGGCCTGCACTTTCATGGGGAACCGAAACCCGGTGTCGGCCGGAAGTAGACGAGGTAGAGGAGTCCAGCTTACGGAACCACTGGTTTCGAACCCATTGAAGTCCCCTCCGACACCAATTTCAGAGCCTGAGGCTGCCCCTTCTACGATACTGCTGGGGCTTTCCACTGTTCCCGGAGGCCCGGAAGAGAGGGTAAGAGTTCCTATAGAAGAGATGGTGCGGGCAGTATCAGCTTGGATAGACGCCAGAACCCAGTATGACCCTCCTTGCCAGCTTTCCCGTTCCAGTTGGTCTAGATCCGTCGTGTTCGTTACAGTTAAGGCATTTTGCAGACGGCGGCGTGCCTTTGCCTGTAATTCCTGAGGATCGGGTAAGGGGCCTAGCTCATCGATTTTGCTGGCCATGATGGCCATTTCCCTCTGCAGCATATGGATCAAGGTCATATTATGCTCTGCAGTGTATAGAGCATCCTGTAACTTGGCTTGGGCTCCAAAGTCTGCGGCGGTTGAGGCATCAATTATGGCTCCTTGATACCCATAGGCTGCTTCTACCAATGCGGTACGCAAAGCTGTGAATTGCATAAGCAGAGGATTGAGCTTTTTCAGGTAATCTACCATGTCTTGACTCGGGTAGCGGAAGAAGGGTTCCCATTCCTTTTCGAAGAGGAGGGTTTCTTCAGGGCTCATTTCACCCAGAATGCTGCGCATCAGCTCCATGGTGGTCAGTACAGCCATTTCCCAGTCAAGTTCGCATAGCTGGTTGATACTCCCGTAGTCTGGCATTTTAAAGGTGGGCAAATCCATGTTGGCTAGAGTGATGATCTGGTTCATGCCCGCCTTGGCCACAGAGCGTACCCGCTCATCGGGATCTTGCTCTATTAGCTCCTCGATGTAGGGTAAAGCGGGTGTTGCCCTTATACCCATTTCACCTAAGGTGGCAATAGCTGCAAATCGTATCTTGGGATCTGGGTCGTGGAGCATCTCACAGAGAAGATCGATGACCGTTTCGCCCTTTCTGGATAAGCCGGATACCGCTGTCTCGAAAATCCAGGAGCTATTTGAGTTCAAGGCTTCTAGCAAGATTTCAGTGGAAGCTGCCGAGGAAAACTCACTGATAGCTTCTAGAGCAGCCACCTTAATGGCTGTTTTGCTTCCAGAATTGTAAGCATCACAGAGGAGTTCAAGGCTTCGGTCATTACCAATGCCTCCTAGAGCGGTTAAGATGGACTCCTGTGTGTCGGGGTCAGAGCCATCGAATATATTCATCAGAAGGGACGTGGCGGCATCGGCTTCAGAACCAATTTGACCA
>JAAYSL010000209.1 GCA_012518315.1 Bacillota bacterium
GCCTAGAAGCTCTGTTCAGCTAGCCCGGGGCGCTTTTGTGGGGATAGTCTTCGGTGTGCTGGGGCTTTATGCAGTGATGCGACTGACCGATAGTCACATTTCCTGGACGGAGCTGGCACAGATAGAGCCCATTACCCTCATTATGGCCTGTGGCTTGATGCTACTGGTGAGATTGATTGATTCACTCAGGATGAGCCTCCTTACCCGCTCACTAGGGGGGAATCTTAGCGTCCTAAGTGGGATACGTATCTCCATCCTGGGAGCATTTGTATCGAATACTACGCCCTTTAGTTCAGGTGGTGGGCCAATGCAGGTGTATTTGCTTACAGAAAGCGGTTTGAGTCCAGGCCAGTCTACAGCAGTGCTTGCCACCAGAACCCTATGTAATACCTTTGCCCGCTTCACCCTAGGTCTAGTGGTTTCGGTATGGCTTTTTTGTTTTGCCGAGCCCTTGATGTTGCCCAAGGTTATGCATGTTATCCTTAGAATGGGTGTCATTATTTACTTTACGGGACTTGGTCTATCGATATTTTTCATCCTTAACCCAGAAATGGTCAAAGTCCTTATCGTTCCTGTTGTGAGTAATAGAGTCACCCTACGGCTTTTTGAGGCCGAAAAGCTGAATGCCCTATTGGATTGGATTGATCGGGAGCTAACAGAGTTCCGTAAGGCATTGTCCGCATTCCTGGGGAAGGGACGATCTACCCTCATGACTATCATCCTGCTTAGCTATGGGTGGTGGATTACCCTAACCGCAATACCCGTTGTGGCCTTAGCAGCTTTGGGGATACAGCCAAAGGTTTTTCAGGTGATGGCCATTACCATGATGTTCTACCTAGCTGCTTCCTATGCTCCAACGCCGGGGGCTAGTGGCGGGGCGGAGCTAGGCTTTGGCCTGTTATTTCGTAATGTAGTTCCGGGTAACCTATTAGGGCCTTTTGTTACGCTTTGGCGTGGCTGTACCTATTACCTGAATCTAGTTAGCGGGGCCTTGCTGATAGCAGTTAGTGTACTGCAGAAGGGTTCCCAAAAAATCCATTTTTCATGAAAGCAGTGATATTGTTGTCCGATGTTTTCGCATACGATTCACACCTTCACACCATTTACTCAGGTCACTCCCATCCAGCAATGACTGTAGAGGCAGTTATTAGGCAGATGCAGGAAATGCGGCTAGAGCAGATAGCTATTACAGAGCACGTCTTCGAAGAACCAGATTTAAGCACCATCGAAATAATCGCTAGCCAAATCCCACCAAGTGTCGAAAATGTCCTAATTGGGGTGGAAATAGATGCCGATGCCACGGCCCTCGATGGCGCATTAGTGGCACCTACCGATGGCCTTGATTGGGTTATAGCATCTTTTCACAAGTTCCCTGGAACGTCTATTTGGTGGCATGAAGACTATCGTAAAGTCAAGGAAGAGAAGACGATTTATCGAGAATGGCTAGATTGGGTGCATAAAGTTATAGCTAAAAGCAAGCCAGATACGCTTGGGCATCCTGGTGCACTGATCTGTCAGCTGTCTATAGTAGAGGAATTTGATCGGCCGATCTTGAGAGACTTTGCCGAGATCCTAGATAGCTGCCGAGAGCATGGGGTGGCTATTGAACTAAACGAAGCTACCCACAACAAGATGCGGCGATTACAGACAGTGACATATTATCGTGTTTTTCAACTGGCTAAAGAAAAGGGAGTAAAGATAGTCCTAGGGTCTGATGCCCACTCTCTACCCAAGATTGGTCGCTACCTCTGGGCAAGAGAGATTGCTGGTAGAGCGGGTCTTGGTGTGTCGGATTTTATCATTCCGACAAGACGGAGGTAGGGGATTATTCTCCGACGAGGGGTCTTACCTCTTCGGCTACTAGTGCAAAGCCTCGGCCATGCTCGTCTGCCCTGGCCGCTTCGATGCTAGCACTAAGTGCCAGCAAGTTTATCTGTTCCGCGATACCGGTAATGACTTCAACGATTTTACTGATTTCATTTGACCTTCTGCCGAGATCAGCGATTATCCCAGAGAGCTCCTCGGTTCAGTATAGATGAACAAGGTAAAAAGGCTTGGGTTAATCTTTGTTTTCCTTGCCTTTCCTGTTTCTATGCAGGGAACCCCATGTCTTAGGAAGAAACAATACGCGAATATCTCGGCCACAGGAGGGCATCTCATGCTCACCAAGCATAAGGAGTGGATCGATAGGGACAAGAGACC
>JAAYSL010000210.1 GCA_012518315.1 Bacillota bacterium
CAGGAAACCATTGCAACCCCACTGAGAAAATCAGCACAAGGATAAGTCCTAACCAAAACCCCGGCATGGAGACCCCGATCAAGGCCACCAGAGTACTGACCTGATCGAGAAATGAATATCTTCGAATAGCGGAAAGGATTCCTGCTGGTATGCCAATGAGCAAGGATACAAAGATGGCCGATAAAGTCAGCTCAATAGTCGCTGGTAGTCTCTCTAGAACCAGCTGCTTAACCGGAGCTCTAGCTCTAATCGAAGTCCCCCAATCCCCTCTGACAATCCCCCTCACAAAGGCAAAATACTGTTGCATCAAGGGACGATCCAGACCAAGCTCCGCTCGCATAAGCTCAATGTCTGCTTGGCTCACATGCCCAACTCCACCCAACATGATCTCAACTGGATCACCAGGTGTTAGGTGCATTAGTGAGAAGACTATGATACTGATTCCAATTAATATGGGAACGGTATGGAGCGTCCGCTGTAGTACTATAGCCACCCCAACACCTCCTTAGATAGCGGCTGTCTGAGGAATGGGCCTGAGGCATTCCTCAGACAGCGATCACATGTTTCGGCTCATTTAAGATCAACATTTAGCAAATGAATACGACCATCGGGACTTGGCCGGAAATTCTTTACTCGCTTCCTCACTCCATAGGTCTCATGGGCCACAAACTCGAACACCATCGGTGTGCTCTCATAGATGATTTCTTGGGCCTTTTTGAAAGCAGTCATGCGTTCTTCATCACTAGCACTACTGAGCGTCAGCTCCAACAGTCGGTCGACTTCGGGATCGGTATACCCTGAGTAATTGGCCCTACCTAACCCAGAGGGATCCGAGTGAAACTTTGGAATCAGAATATCAAAGGGATCTAGAGATGCATTGCCCCAGTCACCGAGAAAAGCATCTCTTTGCTCCGCCGATGGCTTGCTTTTGGCCTGCATCCAGGTATCTCGAATTGCATTCTTGGTGGGCCAGGTACGGATCTTTGCCTTAATACCTGCAACTGACAACATGGCCTGATAAATCTCTGCCCGGGCGCGATGAGCATCAACTACGTCTAGCTCAAATTCGAACCCATTGGGATAGCCAGCTTCTGCCAAGAGCTCCCTGGCCTTTCCTGGATCATAATCAAAGAACTCTAAGCCATCATGATAAGCGAAGGCTTGTGGAGACAGGATAAATGGTATACGTGTTGCCCTGCCTTCGTACAGCACACCGATCGCTGTGTCAATGTCAATTGCGTAGTTCATGGCGCGACGCACCCGAATATCGTCAAAGGGCGGCTTGTTGACATTCAATTCCAGGAAGTAGCTTCTGGTTCCCATCACAGACATGACCTCAATATTTGGATCCTTCTCTAAAGCCGGAATCTCGTGCACTGGTATCATAGCGGCAATATCAATCTCTCCAGCCCGTAGTGCAGAGACCCGGGCAGATTCATCGCCAATAACCCGAAAGACGACCTTGTCAAGGTTGGGTCTTCCACCCCAGTAGTCTTCGTTCTGGGATACACTAAAGTAGCTATCTCGAACCCATTCTTCAAAGACGAAGGGACCTGTACCCACAGGCCTAGTGATGTACTCATCTCCCACTGACGAAGGCACTATCATTTGCCAGGGTAGAAATCTCAAGAACAGGGGCCAGGGATTGTCTAGCTTAACGTGGACGGTATATTGACCGTCTGCAGTTGCTTCTTGGGTCGGACCCAAGAGTCCCCGCCTTTGGGATGTTCTCCCGGCCATAGCTCCTGTCTTAACCAAGCGATTGATACTAAATGCTACATCTTCAGCGGTAAGGGGGGTACCATCATGAAAGCGGATTCCTTCTCGTAGCCTAATCTCGTAAGTGACATC
>JAAYSL010000211.1 GCA_012518315.1 Bacillota bacterium
AATGATGGAGAGATTCTCACTCTAGGTCTTAGTACCGCACTTTTGGTTAGTGGTCTTGCGGCTCGCTGGAATCTATCCACTCTACTTGCTGCCATGACTTTGGGGATGGTAACAGCTAATGCCCGCCGGGAAAACCACCACCTCTTTCAATTAATCGCGGAGGTGGAAGCACCGGTCTACGTAGCTTTTTTCACTCTTTCTGGGATGTATTTGCAGCTTGAGGTGTTGCCCAAAGTAGGCCTTCTGGGGATCGGATATATTCTAGCTAGAGCAATGGGCAAGATCGGTGGAGCATACTATGGAGCCTTACGTACTAATGCCCCCGAGACCTTCCGACGCTATCTGGGCCTTGCCCTTATCCCTCAGGCCGGTGTTGCCATTGGCCTGGGTGTAGTGAGTTCCCTTAAGTTCCCAGAACTGCAATCCACTATCATGACCATTGTCTTGGCCTCCGTTGTTACCTCGGAGATTGTAGGGCCCCTCGGGGCAAAGTATGCCTTGATGCAGGCGGGGGATATACCAATCAGGCCTTCAAAAACTTCCTCCAAAATCCACAAGACCCCAGTACAGCAAGACTAGGCAGGCTAAGCATTTTAGCAGGGCGTCCACAGCATGTGGACGCCCTTTTGCGATACTCGTAGAGCTAGGCAATGTGCTTGGAATATGGGCTTATTCCTATAGCCCCGCCCTCACCTGGCCAGATTTGTGCGTCACCCATTTGACCTCAGGCCCGTATTATATGAAAGAGACTAGAGATAACCCCGGAGGGATGGGATTTGGCAAGCGAAGACAAACTAAAAGTCAAGGTGCGGCAAAGTGACGACGGGCGCAAGAAGAAGGTGAAGATCAAAAATGAAGGCCTTGAAATAAAAATTAGGGTAAAAAGCCCAAAACGCTGTCAGTATTGCGGTAAGGCCCACGATCATGATGATGATTACTTCTCGATTACCTAGCCTAACACCCGTGATGGTGGCTGGGGTGAGCAAAAATACGCTAAACGCCAAAAAGCCCAGATAACCTGGGCTCTGCTGGCATAGCCTTCAGCAGTCTACTGGCTTCCTCGCATGCTTCTGCAAGACATGCTCTATATCTCGCCTAATGTAAAATAGAGGTTCACCATACCCTGCTCATTACCGGATCTCCCAGATTTCGCTGATCGACTCTTGATCATTACATCCCAGCTGATATCCTGAGAACCGTTGGGCCCAGTGTATACCGGCCCATACCCATCGACACTTTCCCAAGGGGCCATCCTGTCCCCGGAGGGCCTTATGGAGATGTCTACATCGGGCCCACCGATGGCACCCACTGCTAATGCCCAGTTGGCATTGCTCTGCACCCTAACCCTACCGACATCGGTAAACACCAAAGGTTGTCCATTTTGGGGATGTGCGAATACCACTTCTGCAGGCTGCAAAACTGTCAATCTCTGCATGACAGGAATCTGAATCCTGACCTTAAGCTCTGCCCTGGCCAATTCCCGAGCTGAGGCGATGTTACTAGACCCAGTTATCAACACCAAGGCAATTAGTACAGCTAGGAAAACATTAGCCCTTTTCACTTCTTACTCCTCCTTTGGCAGCCCGGCCACCATCAGCTTTCCTGTAAGGCCCGTTGGCTTTGTGCCCCCGCCTTTCGACGGGTTTACCTTTTCTGGAGAATCCGCCACATTTGATAAGTCCTCGGTTCCACCAATACTCTAGAAATATCAAAAGGAGCCTGTCATCCAAAGAGATGATGAGGCTCCTTAAGACCTGATCACTCTCTTCGGCAGCCCGGCCACCTTAGCTTTACGCTTTAGGTCCGTGGCTTTGCGTCCCTACCTTTCGGTAGGTTTGCCTTTATCGTAGAGGTCAATATTATTATCTAATCCATGTATACCCATAAATTGGGATCCTAAACATCCTACTAGAAGCGTTCGACAGCTCTAACCCAATTCCTGCCTGTCTTGGAAAAATTCTCCTTTTCCAATATGTTTATTCTGCTATCTCTAGCTCCATGTTAGTGGATAAGATCTCTCTGGTACCATCATAGATCACTACCTGCACTTGGTAGGTTCCAGAACTAAGTCCGTCTGCCGAGCCTGCTAGCTGCTGTCTGTGCAGTGGAATCACCTTTAGCCCCGCCTCCGGCATGGTTAGTGAAGCTCTTTCCACAAACTCTCCGGCAGGATTAAGGATTACTACATCTGCCCTTGGTATCAGATCGACATTACCTGTGTTGGCGATATCCAAAGAAAGCAGGTGACCTTCCTCTGTAGACTCAACTTGAAAGCTCTTGATCTCTACCTGATAAAGGTGATCATCACCA
>JAAYSL010000212.1 GCA_012518315.1 Bacillota bacterium
GCTTGTAGTGATTGCCGTTAGACTGCTTGTGTTGTATGATTGATGCGCCTGCCCAGACTTGGGTTTTTACCAGTTTGGGCAGGTTTTTTTCTAGCTTGATCAATTTTCTAGGAGGCTCGAAGATGATAACAGAGGGTTTAGAGTGGTATCAGGAGGCATTACTAGTGGATGCACACAATGACACCCTTTCCAGGATGCGGGATGGGGAAATGGATTTTTGTATACGGCAAGCTGCAACTCACACTGATTTGCCCCGTCTTCTGGAGGTGGGGATGAGTGTACAAGTCCTTGCTATGTTTGCGGCACCTTGTGCCAACAAGAGCATTAGTTTGCACAAGATCCTTTCATACGCAGAATATGCCCATCAGTGTATAGAGCACGACCCGCGACTGCTGGTGGTCCAGACTAAGAAGGATCTGCCAAGCCCACCCCCTGATAGGGACAGGCTTCGGGTGATTCTTGGAGTTGAGGGTGGCGATTGCCTTGGTGGCGAGTTATGGGTTTTGGAGCTATTGTTTCGATTGGGAGTACGGCTTTTGACACTCACCTGGAGCAACCGAAATGCATTGGCTGATGGAGTTTGGGAGACGAGAAGCAATGGTGGCCTGACCAATTTTGGTCATGAAGTGGTGGGGAGGATGCAGGAATTGGGAATGATTATCGATGTGTCCCATCTTGCTCCGGCGGGTTTTTGGGATGTAGCAAAGGTAGTTGAAGGTCCATTTATTGCGTCGCATTCCAATGCTGCTGCTCTATGCCCACACCCCCGCAACCTAACAGACGAACAGGCACGTTCCATCGCAGAACATGGCGGTGTTATAGGAGTTAACTTCTGCCAGCCCCATCTTACTGATGGCACGGCTCGCCTTGAGCATGTCGTTGAACATGTAGAGCATTTTTGGAGGGTGGCCGGTGAGGAGCATGTGGGGCTTGGCACAGACTATGATGGGATTGATACCCCACCCATAGGGTTAGAAGAGGTGACTTGTTTACCGCGGCTAATCCAAGAACTAGAAAAAAGAGGACATTCCCAAAATCGTATACAGAAATTCCTGGGGCAAAACTTTTTACGGGTGTTTAGGGACATATTGCCCACAGTCTCGGGGGATGATCAGAGACACCAGTAGAAATCTGTATTGTGGGATAAAGGAAAGCCAGATGGGAAAAGCAGAGGTATGAAAAGTCGTGGAGTGTTAAATAATATCTTCGAGAGTGCGGCCCGGTTCCACCGGGGAAAGGAGGCGCGTATGTGACTGTTGTAAAGGTGGTAGAACTAGTTGGTGAGTCTACTACTGGATGGGAGGATGCAGTACAGGCAGCTGTGAGGGAAGCCTCCCGGACCATTAGGAACATAACAGGTGTCCATGTCAAGAACATAACCGGGACGGTGGATACCGAGGGGAACATCGTCGAGTTTAAGGCCAATGTGGAGCTAGCCTTTGCGGTGGATGGAACATAACCGGAACCAGCTGGTGTTGTGATCGGTTACCGGTGAAAAGAGGTGATGGAGATGGATTGGGTAGGTGCAGTAGTCCGCTTTATCGTATCGGCACTGGTCTTGATGCTAGTGGGGTACATTATACCGGGCTTTCGAACCATGGGGTTTCTCAATGCCCTACTGGCAGCAGTGGTCATTGCTGCCATCGGATGGGTGATCGAAGCTACGCTAGGCAAAGGGGTCTCTCCCTATGGTCGAGGGATAGTGGGATTCCTGGTTTCGGCAGTAGTAATCTGGGCAGCCCAGTTTATTGTTCCAGGGATGCAGGTCTCAATCCTGGGAGCCCTCTTGGCGGCTTTCGTTATCGGGATAATTGATCTGTTTGTACCTACAGCAGTGAGGTAGAGAATCTTTAGGTAGTCAGTTGGAGGCTGAGGCAAAGAGTCCATGGCCTTTGGAGGGCGCCTCTTTTTTGGGGCGCCTTCCTGTTTTTACCATAGGATTGTATAAACTCCTGGGTTTTGACGCATGCTCCTATTAGTTAAGGCTTTGCGTGTTGCTAACTGGGGGTCGATGATAGATGAAAATCCACAAGGATCTGGATCGAAATCTAGACATCCTTACGGATAGACTAGGAATCGGGATCAGTTTTGATTTAATCTTGCGCAAGATCAAGGTTGGGAACAAAGATGCGGCCCTCCTATTCTTAGACGGGTTTGTCCAAGACAAGACAACACAAGCTGTCATCGAAGCACTCATCAAAGCAAAGCCAGAGGAACTTGTACCTAACACTGTGAAAAAGCTAATGGAAAATCAGATCCCATATTTTGAGATCGCCAATGTGGATAGTATAGATGAACTCATCCAAGAAGTCTTGGCTGGCCCCATGGCTTTGTTGATCGATGGAGTAAGTCAGGCTCTGATTATCGATGTACGCCAATACCCTGGCCGTAGTATCGAAGAACCTGAACTGGAACGGGTGACTAGAGGTGCTCGGGATGGTTTTGTTGAGACGGGTCTTTTTAATGTTAATCTGATCCGTCGCCGGTTAAGGGATCCGGGACTTCGCTTCGAAGCAGTGGAGGTTGGCGAGCGTTCACCGACCGATGTCTTTATTGGATACATAGATGATATTGTTAACCCCAAGTTGTTAAATGAGCTAAAAAGGCGCTTTGAGAAGATGCAGCCATCAGCCTTACCTATGGGCAGCAAAAGCGTTGAGGAGTATCTTTTTGGAACGAAGATCAATCCTTTTCCAGTAGTACGCTATACTGAACGTCCTGATGTGGTGGCTGCCCACTTGCTAGAGGGGCACATGGTAGTTATCACCGATACTACGCCCGCCGCCATGATTCTGCCTGTAACTGCTTGGCATTTTACCCAGCACGCAGAGGACTATTTTAACAACCCAGTAGTAGGCACATATATTAGGTGGCTTCGCTTTGCAGCCTTTATCATGGCGTTCTTACTCACCCCTGTATGGCTATCTCTTGCCCAGAATCGGAGCACGTTGCCCCCTGCCCTAAGATTCATCGGGCCTAAGGGGGTAGCCTCTGTTCCACTTTTTCTTCAGTTTACGCTGCTTGAGCTAGCAGTGGATCTTACCCGCATGGCTTTTATTCATACACCTTCCGCCATAGCCACCTCTTTGGGTTTGGTTGCCGCCATTCTCTTAGGACAGTTTGCAGTAGATGTTGGACTCTTCATTCCCGAGACTATCTTGTATCAATCTATCGCGGCGATTGCTTATTTTGCTATCCCCAACTATGAGTTTGGTATGGCTACCCGTCTATTTCGCCTTTTAGTCTTAGTCTTAGTTGGCTTTTTCTCCTATTGGGGTTTAGCAGTTGGCCTTGCCATTACCCTTCTTGTAATGGGTTTCACCAAGTCATTGGGTCTACCTTATCTATGGCCGCTTATCCCATTTCATGGGCCTAGTTTCTTGCGTCTCTTGTTTCGTTATCCTATCCCGGCCATATCCCAAAGACCTCCTTTTACCCGGCCCACAGATGCAGATGTCAAGGGGAGGGAAGCTAAGAAAGAGGAAAGGAAAAGTGAGTTGGAGGAAAGTCCTCTACCGGCTGCTATGGGGATCAAGCGCCGGGTGCGGAAAGTTGGCAGAAGACAGGGCGGGGAAAGTGGGAAAGCTTGGGATAAAGGCAAGGGGGAAGACGAACAATGAGCATCACCGTGGGCATTCCCCGGGCCCTAGCCTATTATGATTATTTCCCCCTTTGGCAAAAGTTTTTCACAACTATTGGAACCAAATTGGTCATATCCCCAGCAACCAATCAGGCCATCGTTAGCGAAGGCGTTCGCCGGGCTGTGGATGGAACCTGCTTTCCTGTAAAGATCTTTTATGGGCATGTCCATTGGCTCATCGAGGCGGGGGTTGATCGCCTGTTCTTGCCTAGGCTGGTGAGTGTGGCCCCCAAGGAATACATCTGTCCGAAATTCATGGGCTTACCTGATATGATGGCGGCGGCCTTTCCAGGGGGGCCTGGGGTTTACTCGCCTGTATTTGATCTAAATCGACCGCGGAAATACTCTGATTGCGAAATGCGGAGTATCGGCAAAGACCTGGGATGCTCCTCTTCTGGCACCCGACAAGCCCTTGAGCAAGGGGCCAAAGCCCAACGTCAACACGAGACGTGTCTGCAGGCAGGTAACTGGCCCACCCCAGACAGGCAAGACCAGTGGGAAGACTTAACAAGACCAGGTGGGTCA
>JAAYSL010000213.1 GCA_012518315.1 Bacillota bacterium
CTCCAACGAGCGGTTTCCCGGAAGCAATGCGAAAAGCATTGTCGGAGCGCCGTCACATCTGCCCGGAGTGTGGCTTGGATATTCACCAAGATGTAAACGCCGCTATCAATATTCTAAAACGTTCAGGCCTGGGCGGGGCCATCGGGGATAGTCCGGCAGTAGCAGGCTAGATGAACCGAGAAGCCTCGGACTTCAGTCCGGGGAGTCGTCACCTTCATTACTTCCTATGGCGTGCGGCCAACATGTGCAGCAACAAACTGCCAGCGACTGCCACCTTCGGTATATATTCCAGACCTTGCCTGTGGGCAATCAGACCCCCCAATACCGCTCCCCATGCTGTGGAAAAGGCTTCCACCGAGTCAACCAAGCCCATGGCTTCCCCCCGCTTCTTCTCCGGTATCTGGCTACTGACCATAACATTCATGGCACTGCGAACAACGGTACTCATCGGTAACATGTAAGCAAAACCAACGGTTCGAATCGAAGGGTATGACATCAGCAAATACATTGCTGTATAGCCCCAAGCTGCAATCTGCAATGTTCTCGGGTACCCATGGCGTTCGCAAAAGCCTGCCAATACTCCATAGGCCAAAATGGAGACAAATGTGGATGTCCCTATCAAGAATCCATACAAGCGAATCGAGCCCCCCAAGAAACCAGTGAAGTATAAGCCAAAAGTGGTGGCTACCACCTCCCAGGTCGTTGACGAGGTAAGCAAATACGCTAGTGCAGTAAGGGGAAGCACACCCATCATCCCTAGGGCCAGGCGGCTAGAGGAAGGCGACATTGGTTGGGGGTGCCCCATTTTCCTAAAAGACAACCGGATTGGCATATCTCGCAGAGTAATGGCGATTAGACAAGCACCAAGGCAGAGCAGAATCCCCAGGAGGGTCAAGAACTCTGTAAGTGCTAGATGACCCTGATTTACTGACCAGCCAACCACGACACTGCTAACTAAGTACCCTGCTGCCTCCCACTGGTGCCATCTAGCTAGCCGCTGCACCCTCTCTCGAGGGCATCTAAGCAATATGCAAACACGGGAAACTGGGTTGAAGGCAGCAAACGGGACAGCCATCAAGGAGGTGAATGCAATCGCCGCCAGGGGATCAGCATACCTAGGCAGAAACAGCAATAGCAAGGCATATGCCAAGAGCCCCGTGACAACAAATACTCGCTGTCTTCCTAGCCGATCTGACCACTTCCCCCACAGTGGAGCGGCTAAGAGCCGCACAAAAGAAGGTATACCCATGAAAAGACCAATAACCCACAATCGTGTTTCTCCCAAGTAGTAATACAAGCGGAGGGGCAAGTAAGCATAAAGCAGCATATCGGCGGTAGCCCGCAGGAACACGCCTACATAAATGCAATGGATCGCAACCACTCCTCCCGACGAAATCCCAGTAAATGCACAGATAGCTGCATACCCTTTCCAGCCTTCACATAGATATTATTTGACCTTAGGAGGAACTAGGACAGATAATGCCTATTCGAGACCAGAAAAGGGGGGAGTCCAACGTGCCCTGCAAACCACCCGCGGCTGTAACCGCGCATAGGCCCGGTCAATGGACAGGCAGCCGACTAGGAAGCTTCATCATGTGGGGGGTTGTCATCCTCGCGTACTTCATATTAGTCAGGCTATTATATAGTTATAGCCTTCCCATCTTGGGCCGACCTGGAGGACTAGTTGGCCTACCTGAATGGGAATTGCGGCATCGGATTGATTCTAGAGCCTTCTTAACGGGGACAGACTGCCCTTGCTGCATGGTTACTGCCTCATCTTCGGGGCACAAGCTATATGGGTATGTTCCTGAAGAAGAGCTGCCTTGGTTTGCGGAACCACCAACCCGTCTAATGCAGCTTCAAGAAGAGTTTGGGACCAAGGATCTGGTGACCGCCTTCCGTACCATACTTCCGGACCCCTTATACGGGGAGGAAGAAAACATAGCGGTTGCCGCATCCTATATTGCCGGGATAGTACTCCTACCGGGTAAAACCGTATCCCTTAACCGCATCATTGGCCCATATACCAAAGAAAGAGGCTACCGAGAAGGCCCCACCTATATAGGCACCCGTATCGTCAGTACTGTGGCTGGAGGTGTATGTAAAATAGCATCAACACTGTACAACGTGATTATCGCGAGCGATCTCCAAGTGGTGGAGCGCCATCCCCATAGCATGATGGTACCGTATGTACCCCCGGGCCGTGATGCTACAGTAGCCTGGGGAGCCAAAGACTTTCGCTTTCGCAACAATCGGGACACACCGGTGGTATTCTGGGCCCTTTCCACGGGCAAAATCCTTTACATTGCCATGTATGGCCAATTCGTGCCACCACAAGTAGAATGGCACCACAGAGAACTCCACAGGCAACCAACCTGGACTGTCAAGCGGGCTAGCCACGACCTTCCAAAGGGAGCAACCAGATTGATAGAGGGCTATGATGCAGTGACAGTCAAGACTTGGATCACTGTCACCTATCCCAACAAGCCCAGCGAACGTCGAGACCTAGGAACCGATCATTACCGAGCAATGCCCCACATACTTGAATTTGGTTCTTGAGCACTTTCATCACAGGAAGGTGTGCTAAAGATGACTTTTGGCCTCTTCATTGTTAGTCTCTTCGGGGCAATATGCTGGGGTTTAGCCCCCATCTTCGGTAAACTAGGGCTTGGCAACATCAACCCCTTGGATGGTCTGGCAGCTAGAACCATTGTAACTCTTACTTTCTTGCTTTTTTGGCTCATTGTATCCAACGGATTTCCCCGCATACTGGCAGTCCCATCCCGGGATTGGTTCTATCTTAGCCTCGAAGCTTTTCTAGCCACCCTGGCAGGCGATCTTGCCTATTATGCTGCACTAAAGTGGAGTGGAGCAGGTGTCAGTGCCGTTGTACTTTCAGCCTCACCGGTATTCACCGTATGGCTTAGCAAACTCATCCTTCACGAATCCTTTACGTTGATGCAGCTACTCGGGGTAATCATGGTGGCAATGGGTGTGCTTCTAGTTGCCAGTGGGTGACAGCAGTCTCCTGTCTTAGCCAGACCAGCGCTCCTAGTTCTTTAAGAAGAATAGCGACACTAATCTTGTACTGAAAGAACCCAGTAGGTTTCCCCACTGGGTTCTTGTAAAGGTATTCTGGCAACTAGCTACTCTCCCACCGGGTTACCCCGGCAGTACCATCACCGCTGGAGGGCTTAACTGCTGGGTTCGAGATGTTGC
>JAAYSL010000214.1 GCA_012518315.1 Bacillota bacterium
AGAAAAGCTAGTTACGATTGATTTTTTGTATCTGGACTTGAGCGCTTGCCGGAGGTGTCAGGGCGCGGAAACTAGCCTGGATAGCGCCATCAACGAGGTGTCAGGGGTACTAGAGGCAGCAGGTTTTGGGGTAATCGTCAATAAGGTCAATATCACATCCAAGGAACTAGCGATTCAGCACAGGTTCTTAAGCTCCCCTACTATACGCATAAACGGCAGTGATATCTCTCTTGACGTAAAGGAATCCTCCTGCACCGATTGTGGCGACTTGTGTGGTGAAGATGTTGATTGCAGAGTCTGGGTATATGACGGTGTTGAGTACAACGAGCCCCCCAAGGCACTGATCGTCAATGCCATCCTCAAGGAAATCTACGGAGAGCAAAAGGCAAAGCCGCAAAGCAGAGAAGAGTACTACCTGCCGGAAAATCTGCGGGTCTTCTTCGATGGTTTGAGCAATATGGCGGAGAGATGAGAAGAGGTCGAATTCACTTGCTTGCCCTGGGGGTTCTAATGGGAACTCCGCTGGAAGTTCTTGACTTGGGGAGATACGGTGGCTAGAGTTGTGGGTAGCCCCCTGTGTATAGGGGGGGATTCTAAGTCCAAAGACACTGCCGCCCGGCGCTGGATGCAGAAGGGGCTACCGATCCCAGGTAGCCCCCGCAGCAGCATTCTGGCATGGTCTACTTTACATAAAATGCATCTACATTGTCCTTGGTGACTACGTTAGTTCCGGTATCCACTACCCCTGGCAAGGGGTTTATGCCTTTGGTTTGCCAGCCTTCCACCGGTCTTACCAGATCGTGCCTTACACTGTATAGCATCAGCATGGACCAGTAGCCCATGTTCCAGGTTCCTTGAGCAATGGAAGCATCGATGACGCCTTCCTGGATCAGGTCTAGTGTGCCTTGGTCTGTATCAAAGCTGACGATTCTAACCTTACCAACCTTATCAGCTTCTCTGACGGAGGTTGCTGCACCGACTCCACCCAGGGCGTCTGTACAGAAAATCCCGCTCAAATGCGGGTGTGCCTGCAGGAATCCAGCTACTAAGGTCGCTGCAATGGTTTGATCGTTGTTGTCATTGCCGGTGGCAACTACTTTGACATTGGGATACTCCCTAGCCAGTGTCTCCACAAAGCCGGCCTTTCTCTCCTCGTGGTTCAACTGACCGGTTACGGTGGAAATAGCGACTTCACCTTTCCCTCCGATTAGTCCGGCCAGGTAACGGGCAGCCATGGCACCGGCATTGTAGTTGCCAGTTCCCAAATAGCAGTAGCGCTTGCTTAAGGGTGAATCGGCATCAAAGGTAACTACGGGAATCCCAGCTTCAATGGCTTTGTCGATAGGAGCCCTCAAACCGTCGGGGTTGGCACAGGTTACTGCTATGCCTGCCGGACTCTTGGCAATAACCTGTTCTAGGACGGTGACCTGTTGGTTCACATCAGCTTGGGGTGCTCCGGTATAGATGGCCTTTACTCCTAGCAGCTTTGCAGCATCTTCCATTCCGGCAAAACAGCCCTTCCAATACTCTATACCAGACACAAAGGTAACCATATAATACTCTTCCTTAGGATCACCAACAAAGGGCCCATTGGCGGCTAGGGCCGAGGTAGAAACGACCAACGCCAACAGCACTGCTATTACCATAGCAAAGCGTTTCGTCATACCGAAATCCTCCTCTTAGTTTAGTCCTTCTCTGTAAAGCTTTGGTTGTAGATTGGTACGAGGGTTTTCACCTCCCTCCCAAATTGGTGTTTGACGGCTGCCCCGCACACCGATACTAGGGAATATGGGTCCTATTGTACCTGGCGAAAGAGACTACTTAGTAAGGTAGGTAGAGCGATGGGTGAGGAAGTCCAGTAATACAGCACTAATCAGAATGATACCAGTAAGCAGGTCTTGCCAATAGACTGAGACATTCAGGAGGATCAGGGCATTGTTCACCAAAGCTAGGAGAATAACACCGAGCACAGAACCTAGGATCGTCCCTTCACCACCCCGCAGGCTAGCGCCGCCGATAACGGAGGCGGCTATGGCCCGCATTTCCGCAGACATACCGGCATTGGGGGCCGCTACGGTGAATCTAGACAGGGTGAGTATGCCAGTTATGGCCGCCAGTGTACCTGTTAAGAAAAACACTCCCATCTTTACTTTCGATACGTCGATTCCAGAAAGGGCGGCAGCTTTTTCGTTACTCCCTACATAGAATACGTGGCGCATGGCTGCTGAACGGCGCATGGCAAAATCCATAACCACCACGATGACAAGATAGACCAAGACCATGACCGGGAATCCTAGAACTCGGCCTCCCCCCAGGAATTTGAAACCCTTGGATATTCCTGCCAAAGACAAGGGTGAACCTTGAGTCACTACATAAGAGCTGCCCCGGGCAATACTCATCATCCCCAGGGTCGTAATGAAGGGGTTTAGGCCTACACGACCGATGAAGTAGCCGTTGATTAGTCCACATAGCATTCCCACTCCTAGGGCGATGATAGCTGCAAGCCAGATATTCATGCCACCAAGGTACAGGGAACCGGCCACAACTCCGCTTAACGCCATGACTGACCCTACAGAGAGATCAAAGCCTCCCAGGACTAAAGCTACAGTCATGCCAACCGCGATAATGCCATCAGCGGCTAGACCGATGGCAGTGGTTGTGATATTTGCCCTCGTTAGAAAATGAGGGGTGAGGAAACTCAAAATTATGGAGAAGCCAATGATAATAACAAACAGCGTGAATTCCCGAAAGCCAAGGGCCTTAGCAAACAGGCTGGTCGGCTGACTTGACTCTGCCCTTGTACCCATGGACTGTCCCCCTGAATCTAGACTCACCTTTACATCTCCCTTCACTCAAGCAGTCTCTTTTCTTTGTGTTGCCGCCAGTCGCATAATGTTGTCCTCGGTAATGTCATCTCCCACGAGCTCGCCGGTTACTAGACCTTCATTCATGACTAGTACTCGGTCACACATGCCGATGATCTCTGGCAATTCGGAAGAGATCAGCACAATACCGACTCCTCGGTTAGCTAGCTGCCTTATGAGATAATGGATCTCAGTCTTAGCCCCTACATCTACCCCACGGGTTGGTTCGTCCATGAAGAGTACTACGGGGTCAATGGCTAGCCACTTCGCCACCATGACTTTCTGCTGGTTGCCTCCACTCAAATTGACAACTCTTTGTAAGAGACTCGCTACCTTGATCTGAAGTATACTCACAAATTGCTTGGCGAGGGCCCTTTCCTTCTGTCCATGGACGAGCTTGTTTTCGGTGATGTTCTCTAGGGATGTCACCGAAATATTCGGTTGGATGGCCATATTCAGAAATAGCCCTTCTTCCTTGCGATCTTCAGTAAGGTAGGCGATTCTGGCCTGAATGGCATCGTAGAAGCTCTCAAAGTGCACCGCTTTTTGGTCCAGATAGACCCGTCCTGTATCGTAACCATCGATCCCACATACTGCTCGAGCGACTTCGGAACGGCCCGCACCCACTAGACCAGCGAAGCCTAGGATCTCACTTTTTCTGACTGTAAAGTGGACGTTTCGGAAGGTGTCACCCCGAGTTAGCCCCTCAACCCGGAGGATTTCTTCTTGTGCTTGGCTCTTTTTCTCAGGATAAAATGTACTAATGCTCCGTCCCACCATGTTGCGGATTACCTCATCTTCAGTTGTGTCATGAGCTGTTAAAGTTCTGACGTGGTGCCCATCTCTTAGGATGGTGATGCGATCACAGACTGTGAAGACCTCCTTCAGCCGGTGGCTGATATAAAGAACACTAATTCCTCTTTGCTTGAGATCGCCAATAATCCGAAAGAGGTTTTCTGTCTCTAGTTCTGTGAGGGAGGATGTGGGTTCATCAAGAATCAAGAGCCGACAATCAAGAGACAGAGCCTTAATAATCTCCACTACTTGCTGGTTGGCGATGCTTAGATCCTGAACCTTGGTCATGGGATTTAGCTGTGTGGCAAATCTTCCTAGGAGCTTACGGGTTTCTTCCCGAGCCTGCCTAAAATCAGCTAAGATCGATAGACTGCGGGGCATTCGTCCCAAAAACACGTTTTCAGCTATAGATAAGTGAGGGCATAGGGCGGTTTCTTGATGGACAAAGCCAATACCAAGTTCTTGAGCCTCTCGAGGGCTAGAGGGAGCATATCTCTTGCCATCAAAATACATCTCTCCAGAGTCAGGCAGATGCACGCCGGAAACTATATTCACCAAGGTAGATTTCCCGGCACCGTTTTCTCCTACTAAGGCATGGATTTCCCCAGGGGTTACGTCCAGACTGACCTTGTCCAGGGCTTTTACTCCGGGAAATATCTTTGTGATGTCCACCATGGATAGTAGCACTTCTCCAGGCATCATTACCCCTCCCTTAACGCACATTACACACTAATCATACAATTCAGGGAAGAAGCGCAAAATCCTGCTTGTTTGAAAAAGAGGTATGGTGGCTGTCTGCCAACATGATAGCCGCCTGGTAATCGGCTAATTCGATAATCATCAAGATTGCCTAATTGGCAGGAGTTCCATGGTTTCATGAGTAAGCCTATACGAGGATGAGCAAGACACGCACGGAAGGTGGAGCTATGTATATTGCTGGTATAGACGTTGGCGGTACGAATACCGATGCCGCCTTGATTAAAGATGATGTAGTGGTGGCCACCGGCAAGGTGCCAACCCGCCACGATGATTTGGTAGAAAGCACGGAAGCAGCCCTGGAGACTATCCTTGCTGCTTACCAGGGGTCTGCACCGCTGGAACTACATTTGAGTACTACGCTTTCAACTAATACGATCGTTGAGGGAAGAGGTGATCCCACCGCTGTGTTGGCGGTACCGGGCCCAGGAATGCGCATTGAGGAACTGAACTTGGGGTTTCCTGTACACATTCTTTCGGGTTCGGTGGATCATAGGGGGCGAGAGGTAGCGGGGATTACCGCCCACGAGGTACAGGCGGCTCTAGATGCCGCCCAGGAGGCGGGGATGGCGGCTTTGGCTATAGTTGGGAAATTCTCCCATCGAAATCCTACCCATGAGCTCCAGATCGAGGCTTTGGTCAAGGAAGCAACTCAGAAGTTTCGACACATAACACTGGGACATCGGCTATCGGGTCGCCCCAACTTCCCCAGGCGGCTGGCCACAAGCTACTTAAATGCCGGTGTTGCCGGACAGCAGGCGCTATTTGTGGAAATGGTGAAAAGGTTAATGATCCGGGGGAGAAACATCGGCAAAGTGTTCCTGCTAAAGGCCGATGGCGGAACCATGACCCTAGATGATTCCCTGGCCCGTCCGGTGGAGACCATCTTAAGTGGCCCGGCCGCAAGCCTTATGGGAGCCCAGGCACTTACTGAACATCCGGAAGGTAATGCAGTCATAGTGGATATCGGGGGAACTACCACCGATATTTCTGTACAGGTAGCCGGAGAGCCGGTATTCGAAAGGCAAGGGGCCGAGATTGCCGGTCACAAGACTCTGGTGCCTGCCTTGTTTGCCCGGTCCATAGGTTTGGGTGGTGATTCGGAAGTAAGGGTGATTTCACCAAAGGATGGGCCAAGCAGGTTGCAGATCGGGCCGAAACGGGCCGGTACGCCTGCCGCATTGGGAGGAAGCAAGGTAACTCCTACTGATGCCGCGGTAGTCCTTGAACTTGCCAGAATTGGTGATGTCAACAGGGCCCGAGAAGCTATTGCTGATTTGGGTGCTGCCATGGGATTGGGGATTGAAGCGGCAGCCGAGGCTGTCATAGAGAGGTTTACTCAGCAGCTGGTGCAAGAAATCGAGGACACTTACACATATCTAGAATCACGACCAGTTTACACGATTTCTGAGTTACTAGCCCCACTGGATATCAGACCCCGGGTGCTCATCGGCCTAGGCGGGCCAGCCGAGGTGTTTATCCCCTTGGCGGGGAAAGCCATGGATCTAACTTGGGAAGTTTTGCCCTGCTATAAGGAGGCCAATGCCATTGGAGCCGCGGCAAGTCGCCCCACGGCAGCAGTAACTTTACATGCTGATACTGCCCTTGGCCGAGTCACAGTGCCAGAGATGGACTATATGGGGGAAATCAGAAGGGCAATGCTCTTTGATATGAAGAAGGCACGGGCCGAAGCCATGGAGTGGGCAGCAAGAAAAGGAGAGAGTCTTGGCATTACTAGCTTAGGTGATATTGCTATTATGGAGGAAGAGAGCTTCAATATGGTGCGGGGTTTCCACACAGTGGGCCGCATTTTCATGATTAGAGCACAGGTACGGCCAGAAGTGCGGCGCATAACCGAGCGGGGGAAGGGGGAGACGCTAGATGCAGACTACCAAGCATAAAGTAGGACTTCTTTTCTTCCCGGCTTTCGATTGGGCTATTTCACCGGATCATCCCGAGAGAGAGGAACGATTACTCTATACCCGGGATCAAATAATGGAAGAAGGACTACTGGATGTGCCGGGGATTGAGGAGTTCAGACCAGAAGTAGCTACTGATGTCCAGATCAATCGGGCTCATGTATGTGTGCCTTCTGTTAGCAATGTGATTACAGAATCTCACAGGATTGCAGCCGGTGGCAGTATAGTTGCTGCCGATCTGGTGCTGACGGGCAAGGTCGATCGCTCCTTTGCCCTGCTTAGGCCGCCGGGACATCATGCCAATCGCATTGTCCATGGATCTCGGGGATTTTGTACCATCAATAATGAAGCTATCATGGTGGAGCATATTCGCCATACCTATGGGAAAAACCTACGGATTGCCATAGTGGATACAGATGCCCATCATGCTGATGGCACTCAAGATATTTTCTATAACGATCCGGGTATCTTGCACATTTCCCTGCACCAAGATGGTCGCACCTTGTATCCTGGTACCGGTTTTATCAATGAACGGGGTGGTCCTGCGGCCTATGGTCAGACTATCAATGTACCTCTTCCGCCAGGGACTGGAGATGAGGGCCTTTTATATGCAGTGAGGAATCTAGTGCTCCCGATACTAGAGGAATTCAAACCAGATCTGATCATCAATGCTGCCGGTCAGGATAATCACTATACTGATCCATTAACGAACATGAATGTGACAGCACGGGGATATGCACAGTTGACCGAGCTTCTTTCCCCAGATATCGTGGTTTTGGAAGGCGGGTATTCTATTGAAGGGGCTTTACCCTATGTCAATGCGGGATTACTTTTGGCCTTGGCTGGACTAGATTACAGCGCCGCTCGGGAACCAGACTGGTCAGAAGACAGGGTTAGGCAATCACCTCGCGTTACCGAGACCATTAAGGAGATCGTGGGGCAGTTGCAGGAGATGTGGCATACTCGCCAGGATGTTGATCTAGCTGAAGTATTTGGTAATGCTCCCATCTTCAAGAGACACCGCCGTATCTATTACGATACAGATAATATCATGGAAGAACAGGTGGAAGAGATACGAATGTGTTCCAGCTGTAGCGGTTGGCGCAGCATTTACTCTGGTGCCGCCCAGGGTGTGAGTCTAGGCTTAGGTCGCACCACAATGATTGCCGCAGTGCTAGTTCCTTGGCATGCCTGTACCAAATGTCGCGCGGAAGCAGAGGCCAAGTTTCAAGAAGCGGAAAGAAGCGGAAGATTCCGCCACGTTTACTTACAGGATGTGGAAAGGGATATCTATAGGCGTTCTTGAAGGAATAAGATTCTAGTGTAGGGAAGATATCGGTGCAATGTGTGCTGATATAGTGTCACAAAATCATAGACAAATTGGCCTTGGGGTGTATTGGGGCTGCCTATAGCTAGAAGGGGATGGAGTATGGCCTGCGATTTTGACGTAATAGTGGATCGGCGGTGTACAGACTGTGTAAAGTGGGATGGCTTAGGGCAGAGGTATGGGGGAAAAGACCTTTTGCCCTTTTGGGTTGCTGATATGGATTTTGCCGTGGCAGCACCAATTCAAAAAGCCATCATGGAGCGTGTACAGCATCCTGTCTATGGTTACACAGAAGTGGCACCTTCGGTATATGAGGCGATCACCGGTTGGCTAGAAAGACGGCATAATTGGCATGTAGAGCCAGAATGGATTAGTTACACTACGGGAGTGGTCAATGCACTAAATCTGATCGTTTGGAGTTACACCCTGCCCGGTGATAAGGTCATAATCCAGCCACCGGTATATGGTCCGTTTTTCAGGTCTGTTTTGAATAATGGTCGCCAAGTGATTCATAATGACTTGGTTGAAACTGCCGAGGGCTTTGTCATGGATCTAGATGATCTAGAGAGAAAGATCGATTCCCGTACGAAAATGCTTATTCTGTGCAACCCCCATAATCCGGTGGGTAGGGTTTGGAGTAAGCAAGAACTAGGAAGGCTCGCGGAGATTTGTCTTAAACACGATGTACTTATGGTTTCAGATGAGATCCACTCAGATTTTATCTACACTGGGCATAAACATCTGCCGTTGGCATCGCTTTCCCCCGAGATAGCCGAACATACAATCACCTGTATGGCTCCTAGCAAGACCTTTAACCTTGCTGGTCTGGCTACTTCCTTTGTCGTGATTAGCAATCAAAGATTGCGGGAACTTCTTGGCAATACACTGGAGAATGTAGGGGTTAGCAATGCTCTCTTGGGATTCACTGCCTTGGAGGCCGCTTATCGCTATGGTGAAGAGTGGCTTGATGAGCTTTTGGTTTATCTAGAGGGTAATCGAGATTTTATGAGGAGTTTTCTAGAAGAGCGGATACCTTCCATCAAGACGTCAAACCTAGAGGGAACATATCTAGCCTGGCTTGACTGTCGAGACTTGGCAGCGGAAGCACAGAACCTTCGGGATTTCTTTGTGGAAAAAGCCAAGATTGCAGTTAATGACGGCTTAGGATTCGGTCCGCAGGGCAAAGGCTTTATCAGGTTCAATATTGGTTGCCCTCGCCCGATGCTCAGGGAAGGTCTTTCTCGCATGGAGAGGGCATTAAAGAAGCAGTCGGGCGTTTCAGCTGCCTTGACTTAGCTAGATTTTGTGTTATCATTAAAATTGTGACTAGCTCAAGCTTAAAATGCACGTTATCTCCGAATTCCACATAGGAAACGGGGGACCCCGTTATTGGGGTGAATCCTGAATACCAGGTAGGGCAACTTGGGTGCCCGAACCCGTCAGCTAACCCCGTAGGAGTGGTCCAAGGCGTTGTGTCTTAGCCCGGGAGGACTTTGCCTACGCTTTTTTCCGTTGGTAAGTCCCAAATGGGGCTTCTTCTTGGTACCACTACTATAGACGGGGTGATTTTTTTGAAAGCCTGGTGGCAGCGTGTGCGCGGTGATGTAATCGGAGGAGCCACTGCGGCGATTGTAGCTCTTCCTCTTGCCTTAGCCTTTGGGATCGCCAGTGGGGCAGGCGCAGTGGCCGGTTTATATGCATCTATCTTTGGTGGTCTGACCGCGGCTGTATTTGGTGGGTGTGGTGTCCAGATTACTGGGCCGACCGGCGCGATGACCGCGGTTCTGGTCGCCATTGTTAGCAAGCATGGGGTAAGTGGCATGCTTTTGGCCGGAGCTTTGGCTGGCTTGATGCAGGTAGTTTTCGGTCTACTTCGGTTAGGGAAATTCGTTAAGTTTCTTCCCCAGCCAGTGATTGCTGGTTTCACTAACGGGGTTTCGATCCTGTTTTTCATGACGGCCATTAATGATGCCTTGCAGACACCATCCATCACGATTATCACCACGATAGTGATTATCTTGGCACTGCGTTTCTTCAAACAGGTTCCGGAATCACTGTTTGGCCTCGTTGCTGGTCTACTTGTAAATGAATTCTTCATTCACAGTCCCCACGTTGTGGGTGATCTCCCCTTCGGTATACCCAAGTTAACACTGGGTATTATGCCTTTTGGCGACATTAGTCATCTGATTATGCCCGCGTTCACCATTTGCCTCTTGGGTAGCATTTCGGCACTCTTATCGGCGGAGGTTACCGATGGGATGATCGGTACCCAGCACAATAGTAACCGGGAACTCATCGGTCAGGGTCTAGGGAATCTCGTTTCTTCTTTGCTCGGTGGTGTGCCGGTCTCTGGGGCTGTTGCCCGATCTGGTGTCAATGTCCATAGTGGAGGGCGCACCCGACTTTCCAGTATTCTGCATGCTATTTTCCTCTTATTGATGGTTCTAGTTCTTGGCTCTGTGGCCAAACGCATACCATTGGCCTCATTGGCAGCTATCCTCATGGTTGCTTCAGTTCGCACAGCTGATTGGAAAAGTCTAAAACTAATGCCCCGAGCTCGCTGGAGCTATGGAGCGATTATGACTATCACAACTGTATTGACAGTGGTGCAGGATCTGACAATTGCTGTGGCGGTTGGGGTTGTTTTGGCAGCTATTGTGGTGTTGGTCGAATTGGCATCTTCACCCCACGGAAAGGTGGCTGGTGAGAAGAGCGTTTCGTCGTCTGCTTTCACTGTCCATCCCGATGTCGAAGTGATCGCTTTCCATGGTCCTTTGTTTTTCGTAGGAATTGAGAATCTGAGGAACCAGGTAAGGGAGAGGTCTGGGAAACCCATTTTAGTTCTAGACTTCTCTAGTGTAAGTGTTATAGATGAGACCGGAGCTTTAGGTCTTAAGGATCTCATCGGGCGACTGCAAAGGGAAGGCAAAAGTATATACATTGGAGGGCTTAACCAGAAGCCTCTGCGTATGTTGACGAGGATGGGTGTGGTGACTAGCCTCGGCAGGCCTCGGGTATGTAGGGGGCTGGAGAGTGCTATACGCAGGGCGTCCGAGGAAGCGTCCAAAATGGGTCGGACAGAATCGTTACGTCTTGAGAGCGTGCTTACCCCCTCGGGGAATGCTTAACTAGGAACCCCTCCTATGTGAGGTCGATACCCCGGATGCTCTGTCTGCAGCTATGACTCTAAACAGAAGGAGGTTAACCATGCGTAAGCGATCTGTGGTCTTATTCACCTTATTATTAGCGTTTTGGTTAGTAATTTCCGCGGAGGCGGATTTGCAGCACATTGCTATGGGAGCCATTTTGGCCTTAGTGGCTGTCTGGTTCTGGCAGGATCTCGGCCCAAGACTACCCCATGTGCTGTCCGCCAGAGAGTTATTGCTTTTGGGCCATTGCCTTGTATCATTGGCTTGGTTTGTTATTCAGTCTAATATAGCCGTGGCCAAAAGCCTACTGTTCTCTAGCCCGCCGGTAGGGCCAGTGTTTGTAGTGATGCGACCTCCCATTGAGAGCCACTGGGGTAGGGTGCTTTTGGCTACCTGCATCACTATTACTCCCGGCACAGTGACAGTTGATATTGACCCAGAAACAGGGCAGTTCATTGTGCATGCACTAACAGAAGAAACCGCGGCAGGATTATTTGATTGGCAGATCATCCATGAAATCAGTAATCTGGAATCATGGAGGCAAAGGAGGGCAGGGCATGCAGTGGCTTCTAGCGGGTCTTATGGTGTTGATTCTCTTGGTACTCTTGCGGGCGATCATCGGTCCGACAGTTATTGATCGCCTCATTTCCATTAACGCTATTAGCAGTAAGGTAAGTGTGGTCATCTTGCTGATGGCTTTCGCCCGAGGCGACTATGGGTTTATCGATGTAGCCTTCGTCTTCATGTTATGCGGGTTTGTGGGAGGACTCTGGATACTGCGGGTGCTCACACCCGGTGATTGGCAGCTGAGGTTGCCAGGATTGGGCGGTTTTGAGGGTGATGGAGAGGAAGTGGTTTCCCATGATTAGATGGATTGCAAATATCTGTTTCATCGGATCATTCTTAGCCTTTGGGCTGGGCACTTTAGGGCTTTTTAGGTTTCCAGATCCATATACTCGCATGCATGGGGTAGGTATGGGTGATACCCTGGGCGTTGGGCTGGCGGGGCTAGGACTTTTCTTGCTTAGTCCTAGTTGGGCTTTAAGGATCAAGTTGGTGGTTATCCTATTTCTGTTTTGGGCAATCAACCCAACCATGAGCCATTTGGTGGCTAAAGCTGGCCTGATTCACGGGGTGCAACCTTTAAAAGGCACTAGATTAATCAAGGGGTGAGCATATTGTACTTTACAGCTACTGATTATCGGATCATGGTACTCTTGCTCATCCTAGTGGCGGCATCTTTAGCCCTGTATTTTATCAAGGATCTACTGCATGCGGTAATCGTCTATGGTGCCTACAGCTTGACTATGGCCTTAATTTGGCTACAGATGAATACACCTGACCTTGCTATTACAGAAGCTGCTGCAGGGATTTGCATGACTGTCTTGATGATGGTGGTCATCTTTCGGACGAGTCGAAGGGAGGAATAGTGGTGAGACTACGGAATTTACTCTTTCTGCTCATGGCTCTCCTAGCTGCCTATGTAATCCTCATTGCGGTAGCGGAGCTACCTCCCTATGGAATGCCGGACAATCCTGTCCATAACCAAGTGTCGGAACGCTATATTACCGGTGCTTTGGAGGACGCCGGAGTTCTAAATATGGTGACAGCCATTGTGCTTGATTATCGGGCTTACGACACGATGTTTGAAACGATTGTGCTTTTTACAGCTGCTCTTGCGGTGGTCGTCACCCTCAAGACGGCGGAAAGGAAGGGTGGGGGCAAATGAGAGATTTCATTCTAAAACGGGTAGCTGCCCTGATTCTACCTTTCATTTGCATGTATGGATTATATGTGATTTTCCATGGCCATGTCTCCCCGGGGGGTTCCTTTGCAGGGGGCATTATCGTGGGACTGAGTTTCATCGCTTTTGCCACCATTTATGGCCTAGAAAAGGGCCGTGCCAAGCTACCAGAAACAGTGCTTAACTGGACAGAGAGCTATGGTACCCTCTGGTATGGAATCATGGGGATGGTAGGTATCGTCAAAGGAGCACCCTTTTTGGCAAATAAGCTAGCAGGGGTTAGCCTTGGAGCGCCGGGAGCACTTTCTTCTGGGGGACTCATTTCCCTCATCGGCCTTGGTGTTGGCATCAGGGTAGCCAGTACTATGGTGACTTTGTTCTTTACCATGATGGAGGAAGAGCCGTGAGAATACTACTAGAAAAACTGATGATTAACTATCCATACTTTGTTGCTGTAATCCTGTTTACTATCGGGGCCCTCACTGTGCTCACTCGCTCCAACTTATTTAAGAAACTAATCGGGATCAATATCATGGAAAGTGCTATCTTCCTGATGTTTATTGCCGGGGGAAACATCAGGGGTGGGGCGGTGCCCATACTGGATGAGGCTAACCCTAAGCCTTTGTATATCAATCCGGTGCCATCGGCCCTAATGCTGACTGGCATAGTCGTTAGTGTGAGTGTAACTGCTTTCGCCTTAGCACTAATCGTTCGACTATATCAATCGTATGGTACTACTGATGCGCGGCGGATAGCGGAAATGAGAAATGAGGTGACAGAAGGATGACAGCAACAATTACAGCTAACTTACCAGTATTTGTTGTCATTGCTCCCCTATTTGTCGCCTTTGTCTTGCCGACTTTTGCTCGCCGAATGCGGCTAGTGGAAAGCCTTGTAGTCGCGATTGAGGCTATAGGGCTCGTGGGGGCGGGGTATCTAGCTTCAATTGTTCTTATGCAAAAAGGCATTCCCATCATCTATAGCCTAGGTGGCTGGTCGGCCCCTTGGGGTATAGAGCTAGAGGTAGGTAGTTTAGGGGCCTTTTTCCTACTGGTGGTAGCTGCTGTTAGCCTACCGGTGGCGCTGTTTGCCAGGGGTAATCTCACCGAAGAGGTGGGTGGTAAGGAGCGGGTCACCCGGTTTTATGTGCTTTACTTATTGCTCAATGGGGCCCTCGCCGGTATGGCGGTAACTAACGATCTTTTCAATATCTTTGTCTTGGTGGAGGTCGCTACCTTAAGTTGCTGTGGTTTAGTCAGTGCCCGCAATCATCCTAGGGCAGCTGAAGCCGCCTTTACGTACTTGATTCTCGCGACATTAGGTTCTGCACTGGTGCTTGGCGGGATTGGGTTTTTGTATATTATCACAGGGCATTTGAATATGGGGTTTGCCTCCCAAGAGCTTGGCCGGATCTGGCAAGATTATCCCCATGTTGTATGGATGGCAGCTAGCTTTATGTTGGTGGGTTTTGGGGTAAAATCAGCTCTCTTTCCTTTGCATGTCTGGCTACCAGATGCTCATTCTACGGCACCATCTCCGGCCAGTGCGATTCTATCCGGGCTTGCGGTCAAGGGCTATCTAATTTGCCTTTTGAAAGTACTTTACATTGTGTTTGGGCATACCCTGATGCAGGAATTTGCTATGCACCGAATACTGGTGCTTCTGGGTATGATAGCGATTATAGCGGGCTCTTTGTTTGCCCTGGCACAGGATGAGCTAAAGCGGAGGCTTGCTTTTTCTACTGTTGCCCAGGTGGGCTATATCATCTTAGGTTTGGGTCTGGTAAACATGAAGGGCTTAACCGGTACACTATTCTACCTGGCTAGCCACGCTGTGATTAAGTCAAGCCTGTTTCTGGCGGCAGGGGCCATCATTGCTGCTACAGGTAAACATCGTATCAGTGAACTGGCCGGTATCGGCAGAAAAATGCCGGTTACTATGGCGGTTTTCACCGTTGGAAGCCTAGGTCTTGTGGGTATACCACTGTTCTCCGGCTTTATCGGTAAATGGTATCTGCTCCTGGGCAGCCTGGACGCCGGGCATATACTAGCGGCAGCAGTGATCATTATCGGGAGTGTACTTTGTGCTGCTTACCTTTTCCCCATTATTCGGGTCGCCTATTTTGAACCGGTGCCTGAGGAAAATTGGCAGGATCCTGGTATGCCTCAAAAGATTGCACTCATTTTATTGGCAGTAGGAGTGGTGATTCTAGGTGTTGCACCAGGTCCTTTCTTGGAGCTAGCAAGCCGGGCTGCCATTGAATTATTGGTGATCAAGTAGGGGTGGGAGAGGGGATTTGACATATGCTTGATCTTATTCTAGCTCTATTGAGTGGAGCGGTTGGTGGGCTTATTATTGCCATGATGCCCCGGGCCAGTAGCCGCCTGCGCAATACAATTGCCTTGATTTTCTCCGTCACTGGCATGGCCTTCAGTTGGCGAGTAGCCCAACTGGTTTTTGCTGGTGAGAGTATCAGGATAGCCGGCGAGATTGGGGGATTATCCTGGAGCCTTGAACCAGACCCTTTGGGGGCAGTCTTTGGCCTGATCGCGTCTACTCTGTGGCTTTTCGCTACCATTTACTCTTTTGGGTATATGGCTAATGAGAAAAAACAGCGGACTTATTACACCTTTTTACTCATGTCTTTCAGTGTCACCCTGGGAGTAGCTTTCTCAGGCAATCTTGTGGCTTTGTATTTGTTCTATGAGCTACTTACCTTTGCTACCTATCCCTTGGTGATTCATGAGCGCAGCTTGGAAGCAATGAAGGCTGGGGCGAAATATATAATCTATAGTCTTTCTGGTGCAGGAGCAATCCTGATCGCGATAGTGGTCACCTATGGCTGGGCTGGCAATCTCGATTTTGCCGGTGGCCCCATCCTAGCAAGTGGTGGCATAAGGCCGGGACTTAGCTTGCTTTTGGCTCTGTTTGTCGGGGGATTTGGCGTAAAGGCCGCTATCATGCCATTACACCGCTGGTTGCCTGCAGCCATGGTAGCTCCTACTCCGGTGAGTGCCTTGTTACATGCCGTGGCCGTGGTCTATTCTGGTGTCTATGGGATTTTGCGGGTAGTGTATTCGGTGTTTGGGCATGAGCTCATGGGACAGTTGGGTCTAAGTTACGTGCTTCCCTGGGTTGCGGCTTTCACCATTTTGGTAGGAGTCACTATTGCTACCCAGCAGGACGTGTTGAAGCGTCGATTGGCTTATCACACCATTAGTCAGCTTTCCTATATTCTCTTGGGTGCCTTCACATTGCAGCCCTGGGGATTGGCCGGGGCCATGCTGCATATGATCAGTTACTCTACTCTTAAGATTACTCTTTTCTTTGGCGCGGGGATCATTGCCAAACAGACCGGCGAGACCAAGGTCAGCAAGATGGGTGGGGTCGGTTGGCAATTACCCAAGACTATGGCTGCCTTTGGTATCGCTAGCCTAGGAATGATTGGCATGTTGCCTCTAAACACCTTTTGGAGTAAGTACTACTTGATGAAGGGCAGTGTAGCTGGGGGTAGATGGCCTCTAGCCTTAGTGCTCATCGGCAGCGGTGTGATTAATGCTTTCTGTTTCATTCCTACCGTGGTAGCTGCCTTTACGGGAGAGCGAGGTAAGCCTACCGCAGAACGGGGAGCCGAAGTCAGTCTTATGTTGGCTCCGACTGTACTCTTGGCTGGGATTGCACTTTTGATTGGCCTTTGGCCCGGACTAGTCTGGCCCGGAGTTCAGGCTGTTGTCAACTGGTTCTTTTAGATGAGGAGGTCAAGTTATGTTACTTGTGATGCTTCCAGCTATTCCCCTTATAGGAGCACTGGCCTTGCTTCTTATCCGAGGCAAGAGTGTAAACATGCCCTTAATCACTAGCTTGATTGTCCTTGTCTTGGCCGGTGTAGGGTTAAGCAGTGTGTTTGGGGGGATGCCCTTAGCTTACAGATTACCACTTGCCGGTCCGTTTGTACCGACTTTTCAGGCTGATCCTCTATCTGCCATCTTTGTGATGTTAGCGGCGCTCCTTTGGTTTGCAGTTTCCATATACGCACCGGAGTATATGAAGCATGAAGGCAGGGCTAGGAGCTTCCAGCTTTGCACCTTATTTACTCTATCGGCGGTCTTGGGGGTTTTTCTAGCCGGGGATCTCTTTACCATGCTTCTTTTCTTTGAACTAATGACGATTGCTTCGTTTTTCTGGGTTATCCATCGATGGAATAAGGAAGCGATCAGGGCAGGGTATTTCTACCTGTTCTTTAGTATCACTGGGGGCCTTTTCCTGGCTCTGGGGATTGTGCTGATGGGTGCATCTACTGATGTCCTGCCTGCTATTGGGGTTGGTCCTGTAACGCCAATAGAGCCCAAAATGTTTGCTTGGAGCCTCGCTCTTTTTGTGGCGGGATTCGGAATCAAAGCTGGTATGGTACCTTTGCATCTTTGGCTGCCTCATGCCCATTCAGTGGCACCTACTCCTGGTAGTGCACTTTTATCTGGGCTCTTGATCAAGGTGGGAGCCTATGGCCTTATCAGGGTTGGCCAATATGCTGGTTGGGGTATAGGGTGGGGGAGCGGGGCCACTTGGTTAGGGTCTAGCCTTACTGTTGTTGGCATAAGTACTATGCTGGTTGGAGTTACAGCAGCCTTACTCCAAAGCGATGCCAAGCGGCTTTTGGCCTACCATAGTGTTAGCCAGATGGGCTATATCATTTTGGGGCTCGGAGTTGGCCTCTATTTGGGAGCAGGTGGGGGATTGGGCCTAGTGGGAGCCATCTACCACATTGTCAATCATGCTCTATTTAAAGCAGCCTTGTTTTTGGGTGTCGGTGTCATCTATGTCCATACCAATGAGACCAATTTGTATAACCTTGGCGGCCTATGGCGGCGTTTTCCGATGACTGCTATCCTTATGTTTCTGGCAGTCCTTGGAATTACCGGTGCGCCTGGCCTAAATGGGTATGCCAGTAAGACCTTGCTTCACCATGCAGTCAGTCTAGCAGCCGAAACCGGCGCACCTTGGCTAGTTTGGGTGGAAAGACTGTTTTTGTTGGTGGGGGTTGGTACAGCTGCGTCTTTTACTAAGCTGTATTACCTTATGTTTCTTGGAAAGCCGACAAAGGTCAAGATTGCAGATAACAAGTCCCGCAGCTTACAGCTAGCTATGGGATTATTGGCTGTGGTCATGGTGGGGATTGGTTTAAGACCAGAGCTTTTCCCCAGAAGTATGGCTGCGCCAGCTGCGGAGGTGCTGGGGATGCAGGATGTTGTCACCACCTTGGCTGGTGTTTCGTTCTGGAATGGGAATGATCTAGTCGGCATGTTCGTGACTTTGGCCCTGGGTATGCTGGTATGTTGGGCAGGGCTTAGAAGTGGAGCATTTCACTGGCACCCTCCTATTTGGTTGACTTTGGAGGGTTTGGCGAAGCTGGCGGGTCTTGGGTTTTTGACCCTTTGGCGAGTAGGCGCTGGATTGTATCGCTCTACGGTTACGGCTATCCGGGAGATAGGCAGAACCATGGGGTTCCGCCTATACTCTGCTTGTCGCAGACTTGACCAGTCAAGGAGTGGTACCATCGGTGGGGTTACCTTGACGGGAATTAGTGCTGATGCTGCACTCTTAATGATGACCTTAGCTTTTCTCATTGTGTTCTACACACTAATTGATCTTGGTTTACCTAACCTAAGATTGCCCTTCTCTTTATCCCAATGGATGAGAGCACTGGCTCGGTAGACACTGGCAGACTGATTTCGCCATGAACCTTGGGTGAAGGGCCCTAGTCGAATTGAAGACCGCCAGGAGTGCCACACCAACATCGGCGAAGACTGCTTCCCAAAGACTGGCCACTCCAGCGATGCCCAAGGCGATGAAGACTAGCTTTACGACAAAGGCAAGTACAATGTTTTGGATGATAATCCGCCGGGTATAGCGGGCGAGCCTAACGGCTTCAGCCACCTTACCTGGCTTATCTTCCATAATGACGACATCGGCTGCTTCAATGGCTGCATCAGAGCCTAGGCCTCCCATAGCGATGCCCACATCAGCCCGGGTAAGCACCGGGGCATCATTGATGCCATCACCGACAAAGGCTAGCTTGCCTTTTCCTTGGTTCCCATTAGCCATGAGAGCCTCTAGCCTTGCCACCTTCTCATGGGGGAGTAAGTCGGCATGGATCTCATCTATGCCAAGCCTTTTGCCTACGGCATTGGCAGTGGCTTTGTTATCTCCGGTGAGCATAGCCGTCCTCTTTACTCCCAAATGATAGAGCTCATGAATGGCTGTGGCGGCATCGGGTTTGATGTCATCGGCAACAGCAATAGTGCCAGCAAACGTGTTATCCTTGGCTACATATACAATGGTTGCTCCATTAAGAGATGGAGCAGCAAAGCTAATTCCGTGGCTAGCCAAGAGGCTAGCATTACCTACCAAGACTTCGATTCCGTCAATATTTGCCTTAACGCCTTTCCCGGCAATTTCCTCGTACTCACCTTCACCTAGTCGGGGTGATCCTGACATAGATGCAGCCTTGAGGATGGACAGGGCGATAGGGTGACTAGAATGCACTTCCGCCTGGGCGGCGAGGTCAAGCACCATCTCCTGAGTAAAACCATTAGCAGGTATCACCTCTTGGACCTGGAAAACCCCTTCAGTTAGGGTGCCGGTTTTGTCAAAGACTACGGTATCGATGTCCACCAATGCTTCTAGATAGTTGGCACCCTTGACTAGTATGCCTCTCCGGGAGGCACCACCAATTCCACCGAAATACCCTAGTGGTATAGAGATCACGAGAGCACAGGGGCAGGAGATGACAAGAAGCACCAAGGCTCGGTGCACCCATTCGCTAAGGCTCGCACCGGGTATCAATAACGGTGGCAAGATAGCAACCAAGACTGCGGCAAAGACAACCACCGGTGTATAATACCGGGCGAACTTGGTGATTAGCTTCTCTGTTGGCGCTTTCCGGCTAGCGGCATTCTCTACCAATTCTAGTATTCGGGCAAGAGCTGTTTCTTTGTAAGCTTTCGTGACCTTAACTTCCAGGAGTCCTGAGTGGTTGATCATACCTGCCAGCACCGTTTCACCGGGAGATACTCGTCTTGGCACAGACTCTCCAGTCAAGGCTGAAGTGTCGACAAAGGAATCTCCTGTGAGGACTTCTCCGTCAAGGGGTA
>JAAYSL010000215.1 GCA_012518315.1 Bacillota bacterium
CGTAATTCTCCTGTGGCCGAAACTATATGTTTCATCTTTCCCGTATTCAAAGACCCACGGTGAGCGAGTAGGGTCCGTATCACGGGCAGCTTGCTTAGCGGACTCTAGCCTAACAGACTCTCTATCCACAACTGGAAACAGCACACCAGGATGAAGGACTTCCGCCTGCCTCCTTGACAGAATGGGGGAGTACAAAACAGATTTCGCAGCAAGTGAGGCAAGCTGGGTAGCCATGATACCTGCTTGACCACCTAACTTGTCATATCGCTTAGGAAAGTGTTCCTCGAACCACATGCTAAGCTCCGTGCTTTCACCCACTAGCAAGACAGATTTCCCCTGCCCAAGGCGATCGATCAGAACGGCTACAAATTCTTCTCTCGTCCGCACTGCTGGTAAGTCCGTAACATCCATATTATCGATCTGTTCCCAGTCTAGATCAGGGTTGTCTGCCAGCATCCGCTGAATCGATGTATTATCGAGATGAACCACTACATCCACGTTGGCGTTGAAAGCAGAAAGAACCGTCCCCTCTAGCCTACCTCGTACTGCTTGCTGCAAACGCTGGTGCCATATCTGCCGCTGCTCAATACTGCTCATTCCCTGTACTCCCTTTCTTGCTTCATTCCGCGCCCTGTTCTCCTCCAAGTCGCTCCCTAGCCCAAACCTGAGTCGTATTCTCAGTGCTAGTCCACAACTAGCACTCCGGTCGAGACTCGCCCTGCATCATAAGATGCACTGACGCTCTCGTGAAGGTCTCCGGTAAGGCAAGGATCTTAGGCTCTTGGCCTACATACTTTTCAGCATCCTTTAGGGCTTCTTCGAAGGTGGATCGGGTCTTCATACCCATGCCCCTAGCAAACCCTGGCTCATAGGCACCGACAATGTAGATTGCGGAGCAGTGCATTTCAGCAATATGGCCACACGAGATCATGGAGAATGTATGGTAGGGATGATACCCATACCCATAGCGGTATTTGTCCACATACTCCTTTTTTCTTGCCAGGAATTCTCCATACTTAGCCAAATCAGGCAAGGTATTATGATAGTCCTTCTGAAACATCTCATATACCTCTCGATAAGCAGGAAACTCTTCGTCGTGAAAGTACCCATTGCATATGGAAGAGCAAATCACTACGGCGTTATCTCTTAATACTCGGCGGTGGCGAATCACATTGGCAGCAATGGCTTGCATAATCAAGATGGGATTAGTCCCATGACCATTGCCATAATGAAACTGCTGAGGCATACCAAACACCATGATATCGAATTTTTCTTGTGCCCATGGGATATATGTTCGCTGGTCAGCGATTTGCCAACTCAAGGGTTGAATCTCCTTGGCGTACCCTGAAAACACGGCGATCTGCCTTTGATAGGTGTCTAGAACAGCATCACAGGTGAAAAACTTCTTACCCATGTGCTTCTCCATATGCTGACCAATGGCATCGAATTTCTCGCGCATCATGCTATTATGGCTAACCGGCGTAAAATCGTCCCGGTGCATTACCTCAGGGATATGATGGGAAGCAATGGACTCCCATGTCGTTATACCTGTTGCGCAATGCTTGTAACCCCCGGAGTATCCCCCATATGGGTTTCCCAGCACATGCCCAATCATCACGGCTAGATCCGCCTCAAAGACCTCTTTGTTCATGATTACCCCATCGCCCAGCTCGTCATAGCCTAAGTCAACAAGGTTAGTCCAATCCTCAGAGTCATGGTTAGCAATCTGGTGCGTAGGCATAAACTCAGAGTAGATCTCATCCCCCAAGAGTGCCCGTAGTTCCTGAGCAGTATTCTTTCGGTGAAGGCCATTGGAGCAGATCAGTTTGATATCCTGTTTTCTTACTCCCGCCTTTAGGCATTCATCGATAATAATCGGGATCGCTACCTTGCGATGCGATGTTACTTGAAATCCACCTTTAACTCGATCTGGGAAGACTATGACCACCTTGTCTCCGGAGCCTACCAGCTTCGAAATGGGTGGCATTCCGATTGGATTGAGGATAGATTCCCGGGTTGCCGCTACCGGGTCTTCCAGATAAGGAGGATCAGGTATCGTCTCTCCGGGTATGAACACCTCGGCGCTGTCCGGGAGTCTTGCTTCCATGAAACCCTGTCCATACTCAAACTTAACCACTTTCATTATGAATCCCCCCTGCTTCCCAAATAGGCCTGGATAATCTCATCTAGTTCCTGTGGATCAAAACCGATCTGTCCGGTAAATCGAGTTAATGCCACGAGACCACCATCCAGCCTAGTAATACTGCCCAACATTCCGGCATTTTCCTTTTTCAAGCCACCACCATATACCACTGGGACTTCAAGACCCATGTCTTCACGCACAATGGCCTTGATTCTCTCAGTAACATATTGAACATACTCCTTGCCCGGTGGTACCTTGCCTGGGCCGATGGCCCAAATTGGCTCATAGCCGATGACTATCTGCTTCTCCCCCAGCAAGTGCCAAGCACCTTCTAACCCTGTAAGGATCTGTCGTCTCAGCACCTTCTCAATACGCCGCTGCTGGGAAGCAAAACCCCCATCGCCTCGCTCCGCGGCAGTCTCTCCTACACAAATGAGGACGTTTAGGTCAGCTTCCAGGGCTCGCAGCACTTCTTGATTCACCAGCCTATCCACAGCAACTAGAGCTCTAGCGGAAAGACTGCTATCATCATCAATTTCCGGGGCGAACTCTCGCAAAACGCCCATCTTGTCGTTTCGTTCCTCCGAATGACCGATAATTGCCCAAGTGCATCCCAAATTGGCTGCCGCCGTCGCCGGCAGATTAGCTGTAAATGCCCCGAAATTGCCACCTGGACGAATATCTTCTCGAAAAACCCCTTGACATCCAATTTCTAGTGTGCGCCTCTTCTCCGGCGGGAAACTATCTAGTGAATTCTTAGCCGTCACAACCAGTGCTTCTGGCAGGAAGAAGACAAGGCGAACAGCCTCGTTGTCCCCATACCCCAACTCCACGCACTGGCGAATAACACTACTTATCCATTCTCCAGGAGATTGGGATGGGCAGACCCCACCCCGCTCTATGGGTACCTCAAACCGTTTTAGGTTGATAAAGATTCTTTCCACCCAACATTCCTCCTAACACGGCTTCTGGCTACTTCACCCGCGGTAGACAGACAATATGCCAAGAACAGGTCTATCCCATTACTATCAGCCAACTTCAATCAGCTCAATGCTCATAAAGCGACACAACCACACTAGCTCCGGTCGAATATCACCATAGATGGTGCTATAGTGGTGTGCAAACCCACGTTCTATGATGGTATCCAGAATTTCTTGGACTGGAGCGTCCATGGTTACCCGAGAAGGATTACCCTGTAGTAGCTGAGGCGTCGTCACAGCCTCACCACCAGCCACAAACATCTTCCAGCCTTCATCCCCCTGCTGCAAGCGCATAATGGTGACTCTCCCTGGCTTTAGCGGAAAGCTAATGGATGCGGCAGTCTTGCGCATGCCATGCAGTTGAACCAGCTTCTCTGCACCTTCATCTGCCAACAGCATTGGAGCAGCTCCACAATGCCAGTAAACACCTTGATTATCTTCAGGTTCAATGTGAATCAGGTCATTGAAGAACTCAGGGCCTTCACCCAGCAAGTTTTGGATGAGCATTGACACAGCCCCATGGACATCGCCTTCACATGCGGCTACTATCCCAGCGTTGTTGAGCAATGAAATCGATAGACATACACTGAATCCCTGTTCTTGCGGGAACTCAGGCCAACACTTGATGGCCAAGGCATCTAGATGGTTTTCCTGGACTAAGTCCTTAAGAGCCAGGTAGACCTTTACACTTTTGCGGAGCCCTGATCGATTTTCCAGCACAGACTCAGCTATAGCCGCAGCGATATCATTGATGGCTCCATCGGCCTCTTTATCGGAGATACTCTCCATTTTCTTTAGGACTGTAGAAAGGTCGATATGAAAAGCCTCTACGCCAAGGTCTGCCTGGAGCCTCACTTCATCGAATCCGGAGGAATAGAATCCCGGTGCCCTATGGCCCACGACACCGATCTTGGCCCGGCGCAATACTTTCACTGCATTAAGAGCCTTAAGCATAGCTCTAATCGTATTCTCAGTCTCAGATCCAGGTGCACCATAAACAAACTCGGCATCCACCCCGGCCTGTTTTAAGTGGGCGTTGTTCATTATGCCAGCACATAGCGAATTGCTGCGAATCGGACCCCCATCAAATTCTGGTTCCGGTGTGGACCAAATAACGCATGGCACATCTACTCCTGTTGCAATAGTCATGGGCAGACCACCAAAACTGAAACCGCCACTCTGCAGAATCACTATGTCAACTGCAGCTCTGCAAATCAGGTCTCTGAACTCATATGCCTCAGCTTCATACATGAGTGGTTTATCCCATGCCACCACCTCTGCCTCAAG
>JAAYSL010000216.1 GCA_012518315.1 Bacillota bacterium
CCAGGCCGGATGCTCCGCGTACACCTTGTGCTCTGCCACACTCTTGCGAGCAGCAAGACGATCACTTCTTACAGACCAAAGTGCTTCCGTACTGGTTAAGTATCGCATGAATTTGTAGGCAACATCTTTGTTGTTCGACGGCTTTGTCATGGCGATGACGTGGGCTCCAATGAAAGTGTGATGCCCATTAGGCCCTGCCGGCAAGTAAGTCACTGCGAACTTGAAGTCGGGGAAGTTTTCCTCTGTCCAGCTGGTCAGCCATAGCCACTCTGGACGCATGGCTACTTTGCCAGAGCCCCAGATCTCCATATCAAAGCCTGCCCCAGGTAATGGAGCTACCTCGTGTTCATAGACCAAGTCAACCACGAACTGTAGCGTGTCCACGGCTTCCTTGCTATTGACCACAACTTTTCCTTCTTTATCGATCAGATCCATACCACCGGGCACACCAAATTCGGCCATAAAAGTCTTGGCACGGTCATCATATGCCAACCCGGGACGTTGCATTCCCACGTAGGTTCCCCAAACCTTATTGGCCGGATCCGTCAGTTTCTTAGTAGATACAACATATTCCTCCCAAGTCTTTGGAGGCTCCATACCGGCTCCTGCTACCATATCAACATTGTAGTACAAGCCTGATATAGCTGTAGTCATCGGCAAAGCATATTGGGTTCCTTGATATTGACCAGTAACCAGCCCACCCGAGAAGAAATCGTCAAAATCCTGATTGGGATCGGCGTCCATATATGGTCGGAGATCAGTCAAAAGCCCTGCCGGTGCATATGTGTCTGTACGCAACTCATCCAGATAGAGCAGATCCGGCACTGTTCCCGAAGCAATAGCGGTAAGCACCTTTTCATCGAACTGTGCCCAAGGTACAGTGACCAGTTCTATCTCAACATTAGGCTCCATTGCCTGGAATTCGGCAATGATTTCTTCCATTGCATCCAAGGCTGTACCACCCACTGGTGCCCAGAAGCTAAGCTTCTGTTTTGCCATACCTGTGAAGGTCAACCCAAATACCCACAGAAAAACAATTGCAAATACTAATCCTGACTTGGCCTTTGCTTTTCCTAACATATGAACATTGCACCTCCAAGAGATCTCTGTTTCAAAGCTAGTTCCTTCTCTCCAAGCACTCTTCGTTCCCACGCCCATTTCAGAAACCTACCACCCTTAGAAGCCCATGACATTCCCCCTTCTATTCAGATCTATAGCTAGTAGTTAGTATCTCAAACGTTTGAGATCTTCGCAAAAAGAACTTCTGCAAGCATGGCAGTAAAGCTCTATCATTCTATATGGGAGCCGCAGAGTCGCGTATTATGAGCCTCGTTGGAATCATGGTCTTAACAGACCCCACCTCTTCACCCTCAAGAAGACCTTCAAGTAGAGTCGCTGCCTGCATCCCCATGCGCTCTTTGGGAATATCTACTGTAGTTAGAGCTGGGTTGGTGTCAGCTGCCCTGTCGATATTATCGATCCCAACGACACTTAAGTCCTTTGGTATCTCAAGACCAGTATGCCTTGCCGCCTTCATGACACCTATTGCCAAGAGGTCACTTGGCGTAAGAATCGCAGTAGGTCGTAAGTCTGTACCGAATAGCACCTTCAAGGCTGCATGAAATCCGGCTTCGACATCGCTCATAGGACCTGCCTCTTGGCAGAGCTGAATAGTTGTTTGACCCAAGATACCCAACTCCCTAGCCATCTTGCGAAAACTCTCCAATCTCTCTTGCATGGCGCCGTTGGGGTTACCAGGTCCTACGAAACATATACGACGATGCCCAAGCCCATATAGATACTGAAGGGCCTGCCGCACTGCTCCCTCGCTGTCGACATAGACAGACGGGGCCTTCAGCCCACCCTTGTATGGTGCAATGCAGACCATGGGCATGCCTATTCTATCCAGCGACTCTACGGTCTTGGCATTTAACTGACCCCAAGTTATGACACCACATACTGTTTCCTCTAGAAGCCGCTTTAGCTGTCTGTGATTTCTCTGGTCTTCGTTCATAAAGACAAGGTATCGTCCCATACGTCCTACCGCCATATGGATGCCATGCAGCATATGGCTGAAGAATGGGTGGGTGAGAAATCCCCCTCCTTCGGCTTCCAGGGAGCCACAGAATAGGAATAAGATGGCTTCGGGTCGTCTGCCGAGTTTCAGATTTCTTGCCATCTTATTAGGGCGGTAGTTTAGCTCTTTGGCCTTCTGCCAGACCTTCTGCTTTGTATCCTCGGCAATCCCTACATCTTCCGCTGTATTGTTTAATACTCGTGAAGCGGTGGAAATCGAAACACCTGCCGCTTTAGCAACATCTCTCAGCGTAACCAAATGACACCTTCCTCTGGCAGCAATCATGCATCTCAAACGTTTTCATTCAACTAAATCATCACTTCTACGCACGTTATCCGATTCCTTCTAAGTCTATCCCGATTTAGAGTAATCCTTGCCTAATGGTTCTCCACCAACGGAAAGTATTATCAATAAGCCGAGTCCGGCATATCTGGCAATACCCGCCATTGATGAGGATTTCAATCGCAAGGAATTACTGAAAGCCATGGAGATAACAAAAGGCTGCCAAGTGGAGATCATCATGAAAGACAATCATACTATAGGCAATAACCCTGATAACGTCACCCGATGGTGCCGTATCGCCCGAGAGGAAGCGGAGAGGATTTGGCTATAGCTAACGTTCGACACAATTACCAAGGAAATACCAGGGCCCCAAGCTAGCCCTGGTATTTCCCTCATGGTTTGCCAAAGCGGCCTATTTCAGTTATCGTTTGATACGCTCTTACGCCTAATACTCACTCAATCTCCAACCAATTAACCCTCTCAATCTCATCAGGTTCTATCCCATACAGCTCAGCCACTTTCGCTGCCTCTCCAAATACCCCGGGATCACCCAGTAGTACTATAGCAAATTCACCAGGGTGGAAATGCTTATCTATTGCCGCACTAATATCGAACTGGTCTATAGCATCAACTGACAAGGGATATGTCTGTACCTCTTTGAGGGTTCTAAAACGTAACCCAGAGGTAATAGCCGAAGCGGTGCCACCTAGAGTCTCGAACCTCAGCGCATAGCTGCCGATTCGATTAGCCTTGGCATATCTTAGTTCCTCATCGGTGACACCTTGCGCAGCCAGTTTCTCTAGCTCAGATTTGATAACCCTCATGGTGCGATATAGCTTTTCATTTTCCGTGAATGTATAGAGAATGAACATACCATCATACTCGCCACCTCTATATCCACTGCCAATCCCATAGGTCTCACCCATTTCCGAACGGATTACCTTCATGAGGCGAGATGAGAAGCCGCCTCCACCCAGGATATAGTTGTAAAGATCCATGGCTATCCAATCACTGGTGTGCCTAGACGGACCTGGTTGTGCCATGCGAATCTGTACCTGAGTCTGACCAGGTTTCTCGATAAACAACATACGTGGGCGGTCGAGGGGTCGTTGCACCATAACCTCTTCGGCTTTGTCAGGCTTAGTGCTAGCATCAGTGGACCAACCGCCGAATC
>JAAYSL010000217.1 GCA_012518315.1 Bacillota bacterium
AGCTTTGAGCTCGGCCTCGTTGAGGCGTTGAGCTAGTATCTCCCCTGCAAAAGATGAACTCCCCATCCCAACTATCACAAGGATCGGTTTACTGTTAATTAGCTCTGCCGCTTCTTCCAGTCGATGCGCAAGCTCCTTCTCATACGAATCAACAAGCCTTCTGAGTACTTCTGGCTGCTCGTTTATTTCATCCAGAAAGGTAGGTTTGGCTGTCATCTTAGTCAACTCCTAATAGGGTATTGAGGCAGGTTTTGGAAAGGTGAATCCCGGAGGTTCCGGGACTCACCTACCGATCAGCAGTTAGATCACGTCAAACTCGTCCTCTGCTACCTTAAGGGTGAAAGAGCCGCTCGACGAAGCGTATGTCGCTTTCCTTTGATAGCATTGGCAAAAGCCATCACGTTCTCACAAGTAGCTACTCCACTATAGACCCCATCTCCGATTTGATACAAATCGGCTCCTGTCATTTTGCTGTCAATAGCTATCCTTGTGATTACACCAGGGTCTGCTCCTTCTTGAGAAGTCCCAATGGTAACCTCAGCCAAGAGCCCCAAGGAGGAAATCACCTGTACCCAAGATTTGACTATCTCTATAGTCAATCCAGGCACAGTACCGGGAGCAGGTATGATGATGACATCGGCTCCCGCCTCTGACAGCCTCGCAATCTCTTCTTTAGTGATGAACTCATCGGGATCTGTAGTAAAGGGGCCACCCCAAGGCATTTTGCCAGCTAGTACCAGGGCTTGATCACCAGCTCCCGCCCGTACTTCCTTAACACTGCCGGCAAACTGCTCCTCCGACATGGAGGGAGTATGAATCAGTGTTATGAAACTAGCTCCATGTTCAACGCCTCTTTGGGCATTCTCCCGACTAGCTATGCGAGCAGGTGCCAATCTAGTATCAGGGCCAACAGGATCCAGGGTCATACCAACAGGCACACCTGCTAGCTGCTTTACTTCTCCAATCGTTCTGCCCAAACCAAACTCCAGAAAATAGCTTTGAACAGACGGTTCTACTACTTCTGGTTCTGGCCGCCGCCCTGGCGAGCCTGTCCATGCAGAACCCCAGAGTGCCAAACCTTCCTCTGTTGAGGGAAGTCCTGGTGTCATGGGCATATCGACACTATAGTGATTCACATTCACCATATCGGCACCCCAACTCTTTAAGAGTTCTACATTGGTGACACCATCTATTAGGGGGGCCTTAAAGGCTACAGTCTCTGCTACGATAACACGCCCTGCTGCAGCTCGTATGGCTTTCTTTAAATCATCTCGAGTAGAATTGATTAAGTTTTCGCCTATGGCATCCAGAATTCTTACAGTCAACGAGTCCACCCCTTCTCTCTTTTTCCGATCAATTGATTACCTGAGCTGAATGTATGGTTGATTGGCGGAGATAAGCTCATCAAGCAGCCGCTTAGCTACATCGGTAGACTTGATAAAGGGATGGCTGCATAATGCCACTAAAGCCGTCGCCTTGCACCCTTCTGCACCGGCTTTCACTGTCAAGTTCTCATAGGCGTTGACATGCTGCAATAGACCCGTTATCCCCAGGGGAACCTCACCTACAACCAATGGGGCCGCTCCTGACTTACCTACGACTGCCGGAACTTCGATAATCGAATCCTTTGGGAGACCTTCAATAGCGCCAGTGTTTGGTACATTGACGATATGCAGCTCTTGCTTGTCATTCTCGATAGCACTCATGACTGCCACTGCGGCATCAGAATACCAGGCACCGCCGCGTTTCTCCAGCATCTTGGGCTTCTTGTTGAGACTGGGATCTTGATACAGTTTGAGGATATCCTCTTCAATCTTCATAACAACTTCGGCCCGACACTGAGGCTGAGACTTCAGTTTGGCCAAGCTCTCTTCCGTATGATAGTAATACTGGAGGTATCCCGTGGGCAGCAATCCCAAGGCCTTCAAGAAGTCCTTTGTGAAATGGTATCCCAGTATATGATCGAGTCTGGGACTATTTATGATCTTATCAAATGCTTCAGCACTGATATCCTCGCCGTTGAGCAAGAGGCGCTTGATCCAGCCTAGATGGTTGAGGCCAAAATAGTCCATGTAAAGGTCCTCAGAGGCAACACCAAGTTCCTCGGCAATATAATTGTGAGTCGTAATCGGCTGATTACACAGACCTATGACATTCACATCAGAATACTTGGAGACAGCTTCAGTCACTATTCCCGACGGATTGGTGAAATTGATCAGCCAGCTCTTTGGTGAATACTTCTCCATAGCCCGTGCTATCTTAAGGATCTCCGGGATCGTCCGCATTGCTTTGGCAAACCCGCCAGGTCCAGTAGTCTCCTGACCGATCAGATCATACTTGAGGGGTATCTTCTCATCCCTGGCTCTAGCCGGAAGTCGACCCACTCGAAACTGGGTGACAACATAGTCGGCGCCATCAACAGCTTCTTCCATATTAAGTGTCTTAATGACTTCCACTTTCTTGTCAAAGGTGAGTGCTATTCTCTCTACCAGACCACCAACTATATCTAGTTTCGTCTGGTCAATGTCCATTAAGACAAAGCGCTTCACAGATAATTGATCCTGTCGCTTTAAAAAACCATCGATTAGTTCTGGGGAATAAGTACTGCCGGCACCGATGACTCCAATTGTTAAGTCTCTCATCATAACCCCTCCGCTTCTAGTATTTGGCTTACCTTCTCAAATGAAGGCAAGATTTTGTGGGTATCGTACTTTCCTAAAGACAGTGCTGTAAACACTGCGGCAAACCTAGTACATTCTCGTGGTCCCCACCCCTGTAAGATTCCGAAACTATATCCTGCTCCAAACAAATCACCGGATCCTACCGAATCATAAACCTTGACCGGATAGGCAGGTACCGTAATTGCATAGTAGGGCCTGCCATTTACCTCACCAACAGGTTGGCCGTAGTCATTTTGCTCCGGTTGAACAGTAGTCAGAACCGTACAACCCTCTTCACCTTGCTTCATTACCGCTGTCTCCACACCCATGGACAGAAACTCCCTACCAGCCACCAGAGGTTCTTGGCTGCCAGTAAGCTGCTTAGCCTCTCGCCGAGCCACCAAGAAAACACTAACGTGTGGCATGATTTCCCGCAATCTGGTCTTGGTGACCATATCCCCCGGTATCGGCAACTGCTGACTATCAACAACTACCGGTATGCCAAGGTGGTGGGTCTTTTCTATCAGAGAAATGGTCTTCGTCTCCCACAGCTCAGGAAAGAGCATGTAACCTGCGATGTAAAGTAGGCTGACTGACTCTGCGCATATCTGATCTGGTATCTGTAAAGGCAACATGGCTGTACAACCGATGAAGTCTTTTGACTCCTGCTCACAGACTATGACGCTTCGAGTTGTGGCATAGCCTGGAAGGCGCTTGACAAACCTACAATCGATTCCGCGGCCTGTCATCTCATCGATGAGCTGCAAGCCCACCTCATCCTCACCCAGAGTGGACCACAACTCAACAGGGATGCCGAGATGGTTGAGGGCACTGGCCACAAAGACTGCTGAACCCCCTGCAACCGTGAGGACATCTCCAGCCCATACTGGCTGCTCCAGCACCTTTACCGAGCGCGGATCATGGACAATAATATCCTGGCATACCTCTCCTAAGATCAAGGCCTTTTTCATCTTCTCACCCCCCCTTCTTTGCCAGATTGCACGATATCTCACTACCCCTGTCGGCATATACCAAGGTACATATTCTCCTTGCTCTGAAATATTCCTTCCGCCCATCTGTCTCTTTGAAAGTAATTTTCATCTATGTGTATAGCTAACCCTGTCTCACGGGAATATTAACGACTCTAGCCCTTAACAGCTCCCATGGTCAGGCCCCTAACCAGGTATTTTTGCACCATAAGTCCTGCAATAAACACCGGAACCATAGCAACTACGGCTGCCGCAGAACTACCACCCCAATCAATTGATACACTTCCCACAAAGGCAGAGATACCGATAGGCAGTGTACGGGTACTGCGACCTGACAGAACTAGAGCAAAAAGAAACTCATTCCACGACAAGAGTAAGGTCAGAATACCGGTAGCCGTGAGACCGGGGGCAGCGAGAGGTGCAGTAATTCTGAAGAATGCTCCGAACCTGGAACAGCCATCCACCATAGCAGCCAATTCCAGTTCAACCGGAATCTCCTGAAAAAAGCTGCGCATCATCCACACCACAAACGGTAGACTGAAGGTAGTGTGGGCAATGATGAGCCCAACATATGTGTTGGCAAGCCCCAGTTTCCTCACAATATAATACATAGGCACTACCAGTGCTCCAGCCGGTATCATCTTACACAACAAGATGAGAAATGCCCATTTTTCTTTACCTTTGATATTTAGTCGAGCAAAGCTATAACCTGCCAGAGAACCAAAAACTAGAGACAAGACCGTAGTGCTTAACCCCACGACTAAGCTATTGAACATAAATTTGTGGAGCTGTTGGCGGGCAAATACTTTGTGATAGTGTTCTAGTGTAGGTTTGAAAAACCACTTTGGTGGATCTGAGAACATTAGTAATGTCGGCTTGATCGACTGATTGAAAACGACTAGTAATGGAACACTAATCCAGATCAAGAACAGAAAGACTAATAGGTACGAAATGTATTGTGCTGATTTGGAGCCTACAGAAGATTTCATGGCATATCACCCCCCCTAATCCTCTTCTCGCATCATCCGGATACAAAACAGGCTAAACACTAACACTATTGCTAGACTGACTATGGAAAGGGTCATGGCATAACCCATCTTAAAAAAGGAGAAACCTGCCTTATACGTATAAATGCCGATAGTTTCTGTAGCTAAACCGGGCCCACCTTTAGTCAGAACGTAAATGGTATCAAAGACCCGATAGGTATCCATGGCTCTTAACATCAAGACAAGGATGATAAGACCCTTTAGGAAAGGTAATACTACATGCCAGATAAGTTGCCAATAGGTGGCGCCATCTACCCTTGCAGCCTCTAGCCATTCCTCCGATATAGAGCAGAGACCAGCATGAAGCACCAATACTACAAAGGGAGTCATCTGCCAAACATCCACCAAGATTACACTTGGTAGGGCCAAACGTATATCGCCCAACCAAGCCATTTCGCTCGGTAGAATCCCTCTTAGCGCGTAGTTAACTACACCGAACTGAGGATCCAGCATATACCGCCAGAGAAGGCCTACTACCACCGGAGCAGTGATCATTGGCAGGAGTATGATTGAATTGGCTAAGCCCTTACCCCGAGGCAACTGCCAAAGAAGTAGTGCCACAAAAAAACCTAATAAAAGCTCAATCCCCACACTGCCAACCGTAAAGACCATAGTGTTTTTCATTGCCTGCCAAAACACGTGATCCTTGAGTAAGGTAACGTAATTGGCCAGGAAAACGAAGTTTTTCGGCTTTCCAATCTCAGTAAGACGCCATTCATACAGGCTAAGAACGAACGAATAGATGATGGGTCCGATTATGAACAAAAGAAGGAAGACAAGGGTTGGAGCTAGGAACATATACCCTGTGCCGTTCTTTCCTAGCCATCTCTTTATTCTGCCGAAACTGGTGATTCTCTCACTTCCACTCTCCACCTTAGCACCCCCGATTTTTGGCCGGCCGGGTAAAGACCCATTCGCCTCTACCCGGCTAACCAGCTGTTCTAGAAGAGTTCTTCCATAACCGCTTGCAGTTTCTGCATGGCTGCGGCAGGCTCTTCTTTACCCAAATATATGTTCTGGAGCGAAAGCTCTAAGGTTTCTTGCATCTCGGCCCACTGAGACCAAGAAGGCTGTGGCATAGCATTTGTGAAAGCATCTAGCATAGCAGTGAGATAAGGCATACTGTTGACAAGAACCTCATCCTCATAAAAGCTATACATGGCTCCGGCTGTTCCCGTTGTCTCCGCTAAATACCGCTGCTGCTCTGTTTCAGATAGCCATCTAATAAAAGCGATAGCAGCTTCAGGATGCTGAGTATCACTAGCTACAGACCAGCTATAGTCCTGAACAAGACCTGTGGGCTTACCCTGATACTTAAAGCTGGTGAAACCCCACTTGCCGGCAGTTGCTGAACGGGTAGGATCGTTGAGCCAGCTGCTGTTGACTGATTGTGCCACCATCAGGGCTACCTTCCCCTGCATCGCAGCATTACCGGCCTCATCCCAATGGAAGTTAAGTACCCCCGGAGGTGCATAGTTTATCATTTCTGCTACGAAGGCAGCCGTCTCCACCGCCTCCGGAGTATTGATGTTTGGTTTTCCTGTCTCATCAAGATACCAAGCACCGGCACCAGGTAGTAAAGTAGAGAAGATATCAGCCAAAGCTCCCGTTCTCTTGGCAGGCAGAGCAATTCCATATTGTCCATCACCAGTAAAGTGTCTAGCGATTTCCAGTACATCTTCCCAGCTTTCAGGAACACCTAGCCCTGCTTCTGCCAGCAGATCAGTCCGATAAGCCAGGATAATGGTGGCGATCCAATCGGGTATTCCGTAAAGCTTCCCATCAACCCGAGACGCGTCTAGCAAGGATGGGACATATAGGTTTATCTCTTCCTCGGTGAGATAATCATCGAGCTCCAAAAGGAAACCGGCATTGACCATCTCTGCATACCAAAAGGGGTGGATGTAGAGAACATCATATGCCCCTGTCCCACTGGCCATTTCGAAAATCTGTTTCTCTCGCAGGTTTTCCCAAGGTACAGCATCAATAATTATTTCGCAACCAGTCTCTTCTTCAAACTGATCAGCTAATACACGGGTTGCACTCTCAAAAGGATCCCCTGCCCAGCGGGAGACCACCAGGGTGATTCCCTCATAGGGCTTAGCTGCCCACACTGAGAGATTCATACCAAACACTAGAAGACTGACTAGCAACACACACAGAATCGGTTTCATCAAGTTCCCTCTACTTTGGTACGACACTGTTTCATCCTCCTTAGCATACTCAGCTTAGATGACTACTCTTCAGTTATCTGACAGTCTTTTGCCCCTACATCACCCCCGTTCTGCAAGCCGACCAATAGGCTTCTTGTGGCCCAGTGCACTGGATGAGGCCAACATCTGGCGACCCGTAAGTCATCTATCTCCAAAGCATGGTAGTATGTCTGGTTGACTCGTCAAGCGATTAGTACTTCTCATCTAGCAGGATCTTCGCTGTTGTCCTCAGATTCTTGTGAGACTCCTCTAACCGACGAAAAGACACAGCAACATAAAGTGCGTCCATGATACAGTTTTGGGCTACCCGCGATGCCATCGCCTCTTCCCGAAACATGGTCTCTCGGGCCATGGAGTACAAGCAAATATCAGAGACTCTCGTTATGGGGGATTTGGGAAAACCCGTCAGGCAAATGGTAGTAGCTCCCGCTTCCTTTGCGCAAGCTAAGGCTTTTACCGTATGTTTCGAGCTACCTGAGTGAGAGATGCCAAAAGCTACGTCTCTGGGTGTCATCATGGAGGCCAAAATGAGATCATTGGCGATATCAACACTCACATAGGAGAGTAATCCTATGCGCAAAAAGCGGTAGTGTGCGTCAATCGCAACAGTCCGGGAGTTCCCAAAGGCATGAAAGCCCACCTGACGGGCAGCCACTATGGCATCTACTGCCCTTTCAAAGGCCGCCTCATCGATAGCATTCAGGGTATCCTGTAAGGCTTGAACCTCACTTCCAAATACCTTGCGCAAAAGTGTACGAGTATCGTCAGTCTCAAGGACATCTTCGTGAATCTGGTAGTTACTAGGAACGCTATTCAGCTCACCAGCCAGGAAAATCTTCATAGCATGAAAACCGTCATAGCCCAGGTTCTTAGCAAAACGCACTACAGTTGCTTCACTGACCCCACACAGTTCGGCCATTTCGCTTACTGACAGATGTATGATCTTGGCAGGGTTTTTCAAAA
>JAAYSL010000218.1 GCA_012518315.1 Bacillota bacterium
ATGGGCGCTGGTCATGGCAGCCTCCCAAACCATGCCTTCTTCTACCTCACCATCACCGAGTAGACAATAAACCCGGTAATCTCGGCCATCCATCCTGGCCGCCAGAGCCATACCATTAGCCATAGAAAGGCCCTGTCCCAGGGAGCCAGTGGGCACTTCTACTCCCGGGGTCCTGGTACTATCGGGGTGGCCTTGCAGATGGCTACCGAGCTTCCGCAGCTTCATTAGGTCAGCGACAGGGAAAAAGCCCTTCTCTGCCAAACAGGCATAGAGAATGGGTGCTGCATGACCCTTGGAAAGAACGAGTCGATCCCGATCCGACCAGTCCGGTTTGGAGGAGTCTATTCTCATCTCATGCCAATAAAGCACTGTCATAATATCCGTCGCCGAGAGAGAACCGCCAGGATGGCCCGAACCCGCTTCTCCCAGCATTTGGACGACATGTCTTCGCAAGACAGTAGCCTGTCCTGCCAGTGTATTCAATACTTGCTGTTCACAGCTGGCCAATACTATCACTCCTAACTTCTTGTCTGCCTTCTATTTAGCTAAACAGCACGCTTTTTCCTGCCCAATCACCCCTCACATGCCCTTGAAACCTTCACCCAGAACCTCCCTGACATCACTAATAACCAGGAAAGCCCTGGGATCTATCTCCCGCACCATATCCTTGATAGCGGCAATTTCTTGCCTGCTGACAATCACAAAAAGCACCTGTCTGTCATTGCGTGTAAACATACCAACTCCCTGTAAAGCGGTGACGCCTCGATCAAGTTTGCCCATGATTGCCTGGGCAATCTCCTCGGGGTTTTGGGAGATGATATATGCCGCCTTATTGTAGTTGGTACCTTCTTGTACTAGATCTATGGCCTTTGATGAAATGAATAAACTAAGAAACGCGTATAATGCCAGTTCAGGGCCGAAAACGACACCCGCCATGAATATGATACCAGTATCCACCATGAGAAGAGCCTGACCCATGGGTATCTGTGTGAAATGATTAATCAATAATGCCACCAAATCTGACCCACCGGTAGATCCCCGATACCTCATGGTAAGACCGATGCCGAGCCCTACTAGGCTTCCACCATAGATGGCCGCTAGCAGCGCATCACCAGTAACGGGGGTGGTATAGGCCGCGAAAACATCGGTAACGATGCCCAAGAGTAAAGCACCATATACACTCTTTAGCCCAAATCTTGGTCCCAGTACATAGGTCACTGCCACGAATAGTGGGATATTCAGCCCCAACATGGTAAATCCTACCGGAAAACCCCATAGATAATGCACTACTGTACCGATCCCACTGACACCACCGGCGGCTATCCGATTGGGGATCAGAAACCAATTATATCCCAAAGCAGTCAGAGCCACACCAAGGGTAATCATCCCATATTCGTATGCCACTTTTTGCCACCGAGACGACATTGCTACACCGCCTCCCCATCATCTTGCGGTAAACTTAGCTTTGATCACCCTATAGACAAACCGGGGTAAAGCCAACATCCTTCTTGCCCGCCATGGCTGTGTCACCAGCCGATACAACCATTCCAGCCCTAAGTCACCAGTCCAGGCCGGTGCTCTTTTTACCCGTCCTGCCCATACATCGAAACTCCCTCCCACTCCTACCGCCAAAGGTACACCTAAATGCCCCATATTCCTATCTAACCAAAGCTCCTGCCGGGGAGCACCTAGGGCAACCAAAAGGATATCTGGCTTGAGCCCGGTTATCGTCTCTATGATCCTCTGCTCTTCCGAATCGGCAAAATAGCCATGATGGTACCCAGCCACCAACAAACCGGGGTTTTCGGCACATAGACGTTCTATTGCGCTTTCCGCCACTCCTGGTTCTGCACCGAGAAAGTAGACAGTAAGTGCCTCTTTGGCCGCCCATTTGATCAATTCTTCCGCAATCTCGATACCGGGGAGCCGTTCTGGTAGGAAACCACCTAAGGTACCGGCAGCCCAGACTACACCGGACCCATCTGCAACTACCACATCAGCTTGATGCAGTGCCTCGGCCAGGGCTGGATTGTCCCCTGCCCTGACTACAAGCTCTGCATTGGCTGTGACTAACCACGTAGTTAGCCCCATTTTCCTGCGCTCCCGCAAAAGCCCAAGCAACTCTTCCTGAGTGAGTTGGTGTATAGGTATCCCTAGAATATCCACCTTAGGAGGGGGTTTTACCCTACCTGTGCTGACCTCACCCATATCGCCATCTCTCAATGCTTCGCCACCTCCCCCCCCATCAGCCGGGTAGCTGCCACTAGACGAGCTGCCATCTTGTCTGCCTTCTCCCCGATCTGGGCTACCAACCGCTGTCGCTCTGCCTCAAGAAGCTCTAGACACTTGATCAAGTCCTCTGGATCCAGCGGCTCGTCCCTGACATCTGGTAGCGCAACAACCAATTCCTCTAGCCTCAGTTCCCGCATAAACTCACTGACTTTGGGATCATAGGCCAACCCTAACATGGGTATCTTATGGACTGCGCTAAAAACCAGGGCATGTAGCCGCATGCCTAGGCAATAATCGGCCTCACCAAAAACGGCCAACATGTCCTTGGCCACCAGTGGCGTAGACCAAACCAAAGCCGACTCCTGCATCAACTCTGCGCAGGCTTGGCACACGGGATAATCGGCCTCGAACTGAAACGGGATGAACACTACTTGCCATCCCTTTTGGCACATGTAGTCTAAAGCCCGGGCCACCGCCGATAAATTGAGAGATACTTGCGGCCAGGGCCTCAATGACACAAATAGTGCGGGCTTGCCGGTTTCCAGCATATTATGAAATTCATCCTTGTCGAGGGTATGAGTCACCGGTTTCAGAGCCAAAACCGGATCTGCACCTAAATGCAGTTTTCTTTCATCAAAACCCCAAGCCAAAAGCTGACTATAAGCTCCTCGATCCCGGACTATGACCAAATGGGCTAAGCGCAGCACCCCAAGTGCTAAGCGCCTATTTGGTCTGCATCGAAAGGGACCAATTCCTTGCCCATAAATGATCACCGGCAACCGATACCATCTAGCTACCAGGATCATAAACAGATAGTAATACAATGACCGGGAACTGGTCACATCTTGAAGCAAAGTCCCCCCACCACTAACAAACACTGTACTGGACCGCAAGACCGTCAAAAGGCCCTTTATATCGTGGCGATGGACCGCCTTAACACCATGTTCTCTGGCAGTCCTAACCGGATCACCGGATAGTACTATATAGTCGGCATGGGGCCAAAGGGAGGTTAGCTGCTCTATAATCCCGGCCAAAACAGCCTCATCCCCACAATTCCCAAACCCATAGTAACCAGATATCAGGACTGTCTGTCTGGGCTTTTGTAGCATGGGATCAC
>JAAYSL010000219.1 GCA_012518315.1 Bacillota bacterium
AACGTTCAGGCCTGGGCGGGGCCATCGGGGATAGTCCGGCAGTAGCAGGCTAGATGAACCGAGAAGCCTCGGACTTCAGTCCGGGGAGTCGTCACGAAGACCTCATTCATGCACACCTATCGGGAACTCTTGCTGATTACCTCCATCTTTCTCCTGCCTATGTGTTAAGGTATGCCATTACAGTGTGGGGGAAAGAACGGGGCTACACACTGATTCACCATGGAGGGGGTATAGCTAAGGGTGAGAATAATTCGCTATATAGATTCAAAAAAAGGTTCGGGAAAAACACGGGGTTCACCTTTCATGTGGGCAAGAGAATCTGGAACAAAGACATCTATAAACGCCTCTGCCTGGAAATAGGGGTAAGGGAGGACAGGGGATTCTTCCCAGCGTATAGGACAAAGAGCGGTATTAGGACTTAGTCCTGGCACGAAATGCGCAGTATTTCTGGGAAGTTCAAGGAAAGCTAGAAACCCCACATAGGCTACCATTTACCCCCCTAATCAAACAGGTATTTTTGCCTACCCCACGAACTACTACATTGATACCTAAAGAGATGCTTTCACATGGGATTATACGCCATGTATCACCTTTTCCTAACCTGGGGGAAGAAAAATGTTGTCTAACAAGAAGAACCTATTTCTCGCGCTGTGTGATCTTGCCATCGTCAATTTGGCACTATACATAGGTATTATCATGCGGTTTGAAACTGTACCAAGGCCATTCGCTGATCGTTTCATACACATATGTCTAATCTACTCACTTGCCTATATGTTATCTCTAGCTGCCTTTGGCATGTATCGACGGATCTGGCGCTATGCCAGTATTAGGGAAGGCGTACTCCTGGGCCTCTCACTTCTTTTGGGAGCCACTGCCTCTACCACGTTGACTCTCTTTATCGATCGCAACCTGATACTACCGCGGTCGGTTATAGCTATTCAGTTTCTCCTATCAGGTATCCTTATTACTGGGACTCGGCTATGTATCAAATTCGATATACTTGACCGTTTACGCTCTTATCTCTCCCGTGACATAAAAAAGAACGTCATCGTAGTTGGTGCTGGTGATGCAGGTGCCCTTATCCTAAAGGAGATCCAAAAGCATAATGAGCTAGGGATTAGGGTCTTGGGACTAGTTGACGACGACAAGGCTAAGGTGGGTAGAGAACTATACGGGGCTAGGGTTTTGGGAACTACTGAGGATCTATCTAGGCTCCTTAAGTCTCGGCCTATAGATGAAGTGATCATTGCTATGCCATCGGCACCGGGAACTGCGGTACGCAGAATCGTCAATGCCTGTAAGAAAGAAGCAGTCAAGACGACTATCCTCCCGGCCTTGTTTGAGATCGTATCTGGCAATGTGAGTGTGAGCCAGCTGCGCAAAGTGGAACTCGAGGATTTGCTCCGCAGAGAACCCGTTAGAATCGAAAGTGATGAGATCGCAGAGTACCTCCACCGTAAGCGAGTGCTAGTTACCGGGGGAGCAGGTAGCATTGGGTCTGAGATTTGCCGACAGGTGGCCAGATTCGACCCAGAGTGTATCGCTGTTTTTGATTACTGCGAGAATAATCTCTATCGGCTGGAGCTAGAGATGAAGCGGCGCTACCCGTATGTACCCTTTGTGCCCTTGATCGGGAGTATCCAGGATGAAACCCGGGTCTTGCAGGTATTTGCTGGGCTCAGGCCCCATGTGGTTTTTCATGCTGCTGCACATAAGCATGTACCCATGATGGAGCATAACCCTTGTGAGGCAGTGAAAAATAACGTCTTTGGAAGCAAGATCGTAGCCCAGGCGGCAGATAGATACAAAGTGGAGAGGTTTGTGCTGATCTCAACTGATAAAGCCGTCAATCCCACCAATGTCATGGGCGCTACCAAGAGAGCTGCAGAGATGGTAGTCCAGTACATGAACCAGCATAGTGCCACGAGGTTTATGGCGGTTCGTTTTGGTAACGTGCTGGGCAGTGACGGCTCTGTGGTACCTCTATTTAAGAAACAGATTGCAGAAGGTGGGCCTGTTACAGTTACCCACCCAGAGGTAACTCGCTATTTCATGACCATTCCCGAAGCCTGCCAATTGGTACTACAAGCGGGCGCCATCGGTGAGGGTGGGGAGGTTTTGCTTTTGGATATGGGAGAACCCACCAAGATTAGAGATCTGGCTGAAGACCTCATCCGCTTCTCCGGCTTTGAGCCTGGTAGAGATATAGAGATTGAATACATAGGCCTGCGTCCAGGTGAAAAGCTCTTTGAAGAGCTTCTTCTAGATGAAGAAAACACCACCGCTACACGGCATGAGAAGATCTACATTGCCAACCTGGCTCATTATGATATGGACAAGCTCACTAGTATCCTCACAGAGCTAGAAAAGGCAGGAGCAAGTGGCAATGAAGAGCATGTAAGGCTGATCCTGCAGGAGCTGGTGGGGACATATCATCCGGCGGAGACACCAATGCCACTGGTGGCGGTGGCGGGAGAGTAGGGGAGAGACTACCTGCTACCCCATGATGAGTCTCCCTTAGAAGGTGGGGGCCTAGACAATAGCCTAGGTTACTGTAGCCTCAAGGGACAGAACAGATCATGCCTAACTGGATGGAAGAAGGAGATGCTAGCTCGATGAACATACTAGTCGCCGGTGGTGCCGGCTATATAGGAACACATACCTGTGTTGCTCTATTGGAAGCAGGTCATACAGTTATCGTAGTCGACAACCTGATCAACAGCAAAGCTGAGTCTGTTGACAGAGTGGAACAGATTACCGGTAAGCAAGTCACTTTCTACAAAGCTGATGTCACTGATGAAGCAGCGGTTGACTCCATCTTCTCAACGCACAGAATCGATGGAGTCATTCATTTCGCCGGTCTTAAGGCTGTGGGCGAATCGGTGGCAAAGCCATTAGAGTACTATTACAACAATACCGTTAGCACCATGGTTCTTAGTAAAGCGTGCTTGAAGTATGGTGTAGGAAAGTTTGTTTTTAGCTCTTCTGCTACGGTGTATGGGGAAAACGAAGTGCCCTTTGTTGAGACCATGGAGCTACGTCCGACCACGAATCCCTATGGCGAAACCAAAGTAATCAGTGAGCGGATTCTGACAGACGTGGCTAAGGCTAATCATGGTTTTGCCGTCTCCTTGCTGCGGTACTTCAACCCAGTGGGTGCCCACGAAAGTGGCCTGATTGGAGAGGACCCAAATGGCATTCCCAATAACCTTATGCCCTATATAACTCAAGTAGCCAAAGGAAAGCTCAAGCAACTCAGGGTCTTCGGCAATGACTATGACACGGTAGACGGAACTGGTGTCCGGGATTATATCCATGTGATGGACCTAGCTGAAGGACACGTGGCAGCCATTGAGAAGCTAACCGAAGGCGTCCATATCTACAACCTGGGAACTGGCCAGGGCACTTCAGTCTTGGAGCTTGTGCATGCCTTCGAAGAAGTCAACCAGATTAACGTCCCATATGAGATTGTCGGTAGAAGGCCTGGCGATATTGCAGTATGCTACGCCGATGCCAGCAAAGCCGAAAAGGAGCTGGGCTGGAAAGCAAAGCGGGGGATTAGGGACATGGTTAGAGATGCATGGCGGTTTGAGCAGGGGTTGGTGTAAGTAAGGCTGTATCTTACTGCCATCGATTGCATTCATCATTAGGTTACAAGAGTCCGTATTCCTATGAGAATCAGAGCAAAATGGCTTAACCAGGTGTCCTTCTTATCGGGGTAACATCATAGCTCCGGACTGGCATAAACAGATACTTTGGGAACGTCTTCGAGTGCAAGAAGCGACTGAAGAAGGCTCGCTCGATTGAGATTCTGTCCGAAATAGGGTAAAGGAAGAGCTTGAGGAAAAAGTGGTCAGAATAATGACGTTTCGAGTTGTGATTCGTGTAGGGATCAGCTCGAGGAGTCTAACGCGGATAGGTATGATGAGTGATTCCTCTGAGCGCGTCTAATCGTAGGCGACTTAGCCGACATAACTGATACGCATGCGCTTAATACCTACCAGATGCTTGAAGGGATACGAGTACAAGCCAAAGGTCTATTGATACGTAAGCGTCGATTATAGTACACCTTGAATCCTAACTTGCTTCCTGGTGGCATCCCTACTGATTATCCACCTGCTGGTGCCTCAGCAGCAGATCTCTCCAACCTACTATGAAGCGGCCCAGATCGATGGGGCAAGCAAACCACAGACCTTTCGCGGCTAAATGGTTGTGGCACCTTTCGGATAAACTTCAACTTCATTCTCTCTATGACTTTACCTGCGCTTGTCACGGTGACGATTCTTACCTTCATTTGGACATGGAATGACTGATCTATCTGAGCAGTCCAGCTACCTTTACGGTGTTGCTGGCTTTGCGTATGTTTGTAGATTCCACCGGCCACAGCTCGTGGGGCTCGCTTTCTGCGATGTCAATCCTTTCATTGATCCTCTGTTTGCCATGTTCATTGGGTTCCAGAAGTACCTTATTGAAGGAATCACCGTTGGAAGTCTGAAAGGGTAGAAGGCTCGAGGGCGGAAGATTGGGCCCGAGCCTTTTCCGTATCTCGCAAAAGATTGGAAAACAAAGGCCATTGTCCAGTAGTTGTATCCGGATGGCACCATGGGTATTAGCAGGGTTGCAGAGCACTCGCCCTGATATCCCCTGGGACACAGGAAAATACAGCCTCTTGTGGAGGAGTTTCCCAAATAAAGTCGAAACTGTACATTGGTTCCAAAACAGATAAGACTAAGTGGTGTGCTTAGTATGGACCCAGGGAGAAGATTTAAAACACAGATAATCTTTCCGCTAAAGCCTAACCGGTTAGGTTTGCTGCTTTAGTTCTATACTTTGCCAAGCCAAATACTGACATTTATCCGGTTTCATCTAGCCCATCCTGACAAGTCAATTAGCACTTAGTCAAGGAATAGTATCATGGCTTCACTACAGTAGGCATGATACTTGTCAATCTGAGCACTAGAGGTACCT
>JAAYSL010000220.1 GCA_012518315.1 Bacillota bacterium
AGTCTTGGGGATGACGACTGGGACGATGATGATGACTGGGATTCTTGGGATAACGACGATGACTGGGACGATGATGATGACTGGTAGACGGTGCAAAGCCGTAAGTGATTAGTGATATTCCATGGTGAACTGGCTGCCCCTTTGGGGCAGCCTTTCACTATGGGGTTGACTGTCAAACTGCTGCCATCGGAAAGAGGAAGTTTAGGGATGGCGGCGAAAGATAAGTGTAGAATATACGGTGCACTGGAGAGCCCTAATTTTCCAACCGGTGTCAAATGAAAGGGAGGTTATACCTAATGAAAGGCAAGAAACTAAAAGTCGGTATTGTGGGTGTTGGCGGTATTGCCAATGGCAAACATATGCCCAGCCTGGCTAAGCTAGACAATGTTGAGATGGTGGCCTTCTGTGACGTGATTGAGGAAAGGGCCAAGAAGGGTGCCAAAGAATACGGAACCCCCGATGCCAAGGTGTTTACTGATTATCGGGATCTTGTAGCCCTGAAGGATCTGGATATTGTCCACGTATTGACCCCCAATGATGCCCATTCTGAGATCACGGTGGCTGCTTTGGATGCAGGCAAGCATGTTATGTGTGAAAAGCCCATGGCAATCAACTCCGAGCAAGCCATGGCTATGGTGGAGGCAGCCGAGCGGACAGGGAAGAAACTAACCATTGGCTACCAGAATCGCTTTCGCCCTGATTCCCAGTACTTGAAAAAACTATGTGATGCTGGCGAGTTAGGTGAAGTCTATTTCGCCAAGGCTTTGGCTATTCGCCGAAGAGGTGTTCCCACTTGGGGCATTTTCTTGAATGAAGAGCGACAGGGTGGTGGCCCTCTCATCGATATTGGTACCCATGCCCTGGATCTGACCCTTTGGCTCACGGCCAATTACAAGCCGGTCAGTGTGATGGGTGTTACTTATCGGAAGCTGGCCGAGACTGAGAATGCGGCGAATCCTTGGGGTCCCTGGGATCCCAAAGAGTTTACTACCGAGGATTCAGCCTTTGGCTTCGTCCAGTTTGAGAATGGCATGACTGTCATTCTTGAGTCTAGCTGGGCCCTTAACACCTTACAGGTAGGAGAGGCCATTACCGTTCTCTGTGGCACAAAGGCCGGAGCTGACATGTTTGATGGACTAAGGATTAATGGAGAGAAGTTCAGCAAGCTCTATACCACGAAACCAGCCATGCATGGTGAGGGAGTAGCCTTCTATGAAGCTACTGATGAAGATGCCGGAGCTGCTGAGGCCAGAAGCTGGATCGATGCGATTATCAATGATACAGATCCTTTGGTAATGCCCAGAGAAGCCTATGCAGTGACCCAGATTCTCGAAGCAATCTATGAATCGGCCAAAACCGGCAAACCAGTATATTTCAATGACAAATGTTGTTGCAAGGGCTGCTAAGGAAACATCGGATGTAAGAGGACTGGACCCACCTTTGGGTTCGGTCCTTTTTTTGGCAGGAAGTTTACGATTTACAAGAAGAGGTGTGGTGGTTTGATGGAGTTTCGTACCTTGTTGCCATGGGAACTTGAGGCATGGTTCGACCATTGCGCCCTTGTGTTTGATCAGTGCTCTGGGAAAGGCTGCCGGAAAAGAATGTTATTTCATGGAGGCCAGGGTACAACTAATGATGCATCCAAAC
>JAAYSL010000221.1 GCA_012518315.1 Bacillota bacterium
CCATGACGAGAAACGGGAGAACTGTGAGCACTTTATTGGGGAAATCAATCTCAATCCCAAAGAACCGTTGTATTACACTGAACAACTCAGTGGAGGTAATCAGCAAAAGGTCGTTTTAGCCAAGTGGTTATCAAGTGATGCCGATATACTCATTTTTGATGAGCCAACCAAGGGCGTGGATGTTGGCGCCAAACAAGAGATCTACCGCCTCCTGGAAGATCTTGTAGAACAAGGGAAATCGATTATCATGGTTTCTTCAGAGTTACCTGAGGTGATCGGCATGAGTGACCGGGTCATCGTCATGAATGAGGGGCGGATAGTGACTGAACTTGACCATAGTGAGCTAACAGAAGAGAGAATACTACACTACGCAATGGAGGGACAGTAATGGCCGACAACAAACGCAGTATTAAGCTGTTCCGAGAGTCCGGCATTGTTGTGGCGCTGGTTTTGATGTTCGCCGTTTTCACTGCCATTGATCCTAGCTACATTGGGATTAATAACGTAATAGATATCATCAAGCAGAGCACCATCAACGGCCTATTGGCGCTTGGCATCATGTTCGCCATCCTTACTGGCGGAATTGATCTGTCCGTAGGTTCAACCTTTGCCATAGTCATCGTCTGCACCGGGAAACTGCTGGTTGCGGGTATGAATCCAAAACTAGCTATTTTGGTGGGGATCGGCATAGGCTTTTGCTTAGGTATCACTAATGGCCTCTTAATCACTAAGCTAAAGCTTCAACCCTTTGTCGCTACACTGGGTGCCATGAGTGTCTATCGTGGTATTGCCTACGTGATTACCGGGGGCTGGCCTGTACTCAAGATTCCCCGGGAGTTTAGACACATGGTCGATGGTAATGTCTTTTCTGTTGTACCGATATCGATCTTTATTCTATGTGGGTTTGCAATCATATGCCACATCATCCTTAAATACACGCCTTTTGGAACTTATGTTTACGCCCTGGGAGGAAACGAAGAAGCCACTCGCCTATCCGGCGTCAATGTCGATAGGAACAAGATCTTAGCCTATGGTATTACTGGCATCGGAGCCGCGCTTGCCGGGTTAGTTTTGCTTGCCCGTCTTGGTACAGGCGAACCTACTGCAGGTCAAGGATATGAACTTGATGCTATTGCTGCGGTGGCCATTGGTGGCACCAGTCTTGCCGGTGGTAAGGGTACTGTCTTCGGAACATTCCTGGGAGCCATCCTTCTTTCCGCTCTTAAGGTGGGGCTCATCGTCACTGGGGTAGACACGTTCTGGCAGTATATCGCCACCGGTGCCATTATTGTGGTCGCTGTTTACTTCGAGTACTTCCAGTCAAACCTATATCGAAAAGCTTTGGTTACCAAGAACTAGAGGTGTTTCGTATGAAGCAAAAAGAAAGCAGGATTCTAGTAATAGGGAGCCTAAACTATGATATTATCCTTGAGCAAGAGCGTCTGCCAGAAAAGGGTGAAACCTATACAGTAGACCGGGTCACCACCGGGGGTGGCGGCAAAGGGGCTAACCAGGCTGTACAAGCAGCCAAAATGGGTATCAAGACCACCATGTTTGGCGCTTTGGGCCAAGATCCATTTGGTGACTACCTCCATAGGCAACTCGCGGCCTATGGAGTGGACA
>JAAYSL010000222.1 GCA_012518315.1 Bacillota bacterium
GAAATCAGCTCTAAAGAGATCGTCGCGGCGGTCTATGCGAAGATTGATCAAGTAGAAGAAAGTCTCCGATCATATATTACTCTTTGCCGAGAAGAGGCAATGGCTGAGGCCAAAAGGGCCGACGGTATGTTAGCTAAAGGTGAAGCTTCGGCTTTATGCGGCATACCCCTTGCCATCAAAGATAATCTCTCCACCGCGGGAGTACCCACCACGTGCGCATCAAAGCTCCTCAAGGATTATGTTCCGCCTTTTGATGCAACTGTTGTTGCTAGGCTAAGGAGTGTGGGAGCTGTCATGGTGGGTAAGGCGAATCTAGATGAATTTGGTCTAGGTTCCTCTACAGAAAATTCTCAAGTTTACCCCACCCGTAATCCATGGGATCTTTCCCGGGTCCCCGGGGGGTCCAGTGGTGGTTCAGCCGCGGCTGTAGCGGCGGGAGAGGCTATTTGCGCGCTTGGTTCGGATACCGGTGGCTCTATTAGGCAACCAGCAGCTTTCTGTGGGGTAGTGGGGTTAAAACCGACGTATGGGTTAGTCTCCCGCTATGGTCTGATACCGGCAGCAGCCTCAATGGATCATGTGGGCCCGATAACTCGAGATGTGCGGGATGCTGCTTTGGTGTTACAGGAGATTGCTGGTTGGGATCCTAAAGATCCGACCTCAGTCAAGATGCAAGTGCCGGACTACGAGGCGGCTCTGACCGGAGACATAGCGGGACTAGTCATTGGACTTCCTCGGGAGTTTATCAATGGTGATGATGTTCTAGATCCTGAAGTAAGAGAAGCGATGTTTGGGGCAGCTAATGTCTTAGAGTCCTTAGGTGCCCGGGTAGAGGAGATTTCCCTTCCCCACGCTAAGTACGCAATGGCGACTTTTTACATCCTGGCATCAGCGGAAATTAGCTCAAGTCTCGCCACTTTTGATGGTGTGCGATTAGGCAGTAGAGCTGAAGGTGCAAAAGATACAGTCTCGATGTTCACCAAGACACGGGAACAGTTTGGCCAAGAAGCCAAGCGAAGAATCTTGGTTGGCACCTATGTCTTGCAGGCGGATAACTATGATACTTGTTACCTAAAGGCACAAAAGGTGCGGACACTGATTAGAGAGGATCTAGAGAGAGCTTTTCAGCATTGTAGCGTGATTCTCTCCCCGACTGCCCCTACAGTGGCTTTTCCCCTTGGTCACAGACTAGATAAGCCAGTGGTGATGTACCGATCAGACATCTACACTAGCATAGCTAATCTGGCGGGGATACCGGCCTTGACTGTTCCTTGTGGCTATACCAGTCAGGACTTGCCTGTAGGACTACAACTCATGGGCAAGCCGTTTGATGAATCTACCGTACTAAAAGTTGGCCATGCCTATGAAGGGCATGCTTGTTTGCCAAAGCGGCGACCGAAGATGGAGGTGAAGACTAATGGCTGATTGGGAGGTTGTCATTGGATTAGAGATTCATGCTGAGCTTCTCACCAAGTCTAAGGTCTTCTGTGGATGTAGTACCGAATTTGGGGGCACTCCCAATAGTCAAGTATGTCCTGTATGTATGGGCTTGCCTGGAGCATTACCAGTACTTAACCGACAAGCTGTGGAACTAGCCATCAGGGCGGGCCTGGCCCTGGGGTGTCGTATTAATGAGTTCTCTCAGTTTGATCGCAAGCACTACTTTTATCCGGATTTACCGAAGGCGTATCAAGTATCCCAGAACCATCTGCCAATTTGCAGTGATGGTAAAGTAGAGCTTCACATAGGTGAGACTACCTGCAAGATCGGGATTGAGCGGGTACATTTGGAGGAAGAGGCTGGGAAGTCCCTACATGCGGGGGAGAATATCATGAGTGCCGCCTATTCTCTCCTTGATTATAATCGATCTGGAATTGGCCTAATTGAGATCGTGACAAAACCAGATATTCGCTCCCCTGAGGAGGCCCGTCTTTTTCTAGAGAAACTGAAAACTCTACTGGAGTATACAGAGGTGTCCGACTGCAAAATGGAAGAGGGTTCCTTGCGTTGTGATGCCAATATCTCTTTACGACCTCAAGGGAGCACAACCTTTGGAGTGAAAAGTGAGATCAAGAATCTTAACTCCTTCAGGGCAGTTCAGAGAGCTTTAGAGTTTGAGGTTGAGCGTCAAAAGGAGCTACTGGAAGCAGGAGAAGCAGTAATCCCGGAGACCAGGCACTGGGATGAATCTCAGGGTATGACATTTTCTATGCGGAGTAAAGAGAAGGCTGCAGATTACCGTTATGTACCAGACCCCAATCTCTATCCACTGAAGGTGGAATCCCAGTGGGTTGAAGCAGTTAGAAGAGAACTGCCGGAGTTGCCAGATGCCCGGCGGAATCGCTTTATAGAAGAGTATGATTTGCCTCCTTATGATGCGGAAGTATTGACCACAAGCCGTGATCTGGCCGAGTACTTCGAAGCCTGCGTCCGGGAGGTCCATGACCCTAAACTGGTTAGTAACTGGGTGATGGGGGAGGTTTTACGGTGGCTTAAGGCCCACGAGTTAGAGGCAGCCGAGTCACCGGTTAAGCCTGGGGGTTTGGCCGGTTTGCTTAAACTGCTTCAAGAGAATGTGGTAAGTAACCTTGTGGCCAAGGATGTCCTGGCTGAGATGTTTGCCACCGGGAAGGCGGCGGACGTGATTGTCGAGGAGAAGGGCTGGAAGCAGATTAGTGATAGTGATTCATTAGAGGCCATTATCGATCAGGTACTAGCTGACCACCCGGGCCCGGTAGCAGATGTCAAAGGCGGCAAGACTAAGGCCATTGGATTTTTGGTCGGCCAAGTGATGAAGGCCTCCAAAGGTGCGGCTAACCCTCAAAAAGTCAATGAACTAATCAGGGGAAGACTGCAGGCCTAGGTAAGTGATAAGGCGCGATGCGAGCGTAGGCCAAGACCATCCGATAGGCTCGTTGGTCTTCTGAATGACGAGGGTTTGCTCTCCAGGCAGTCCCTCGTCATATCAGATCCATTGCTCATGCAACACCCAAGGTGGCCCTTGAATGATGGTATCTGGAGTCTGGGGCCATACTCCTCTGTAGCCACTGAAATCCTTTATGTTATGCGTGCAGATAACAGTGATCTCCAGGGCGTGCATTTGCGCAACCAAGAACAGATCAAAGATATCACTGCCCCTCACTGGGTTTGATTCAACTAGTTGTGGCAGGAGGGTAAGGGCTGGTTCTGCGAAGTATACAGTACAGAGCTTTTCAGGCCATTGACAGATACTGTGGCTTGGAGTATAGTGAAAAAAATAGACTTTGGTTGCCTACCCGGCTTCCCTCTGAGACTTGGGACTTGTGGCGGTTGCGCCAGGTGAAGCTAGATGTAGGCAGCTTGAGTTGTTGGAAAAGGAGGCTAAGAGAAATGTCTAAGCTCATGCAGCCTTGCAATCAGGCACCAGTGCAGATTGTCGATACAACTCTGCGAGACGGTGAGCAGACGGCAGGAGTGGTTTTTGCCAATAATGAGAAAGTGCGCATTGCC
>JAAYSL010000223.1 GCA_012518315.1 Bacillota bacterium
GTGCCCTTAGCCGAGGTACTAGAGAACAGCTATTTCTAGCAGTTCGCTTGGGCAGGATTTGGGAGATCGAACCTGCTTTACCGGTGATTCTCGATGATAGTCTAGTTAACTTCGATCCTCGGCATGCCGAGACGGCGGTGCGGGCAATCCTAGGGCTATCTGAGAGGAATCAGATCTTTGTGCTCACTTGTCATCCGGAGTTAGTGGAGCTCGTCCAAAGGGCAAAGGGTGATGCACCAGTTCAGTATTGGCAGCTAGATAGGGGAGTGTTTTCCCGGGCTACTGGCCTTCGGCTGATAGAATTCTTAAAATAGGAAAAGACAAAGGATAAAGGAGAAAGGAGATACCCGCTATATGAGTAAACCACTAGTTCTCATTGAACCACATTTTCGCAGCATGGATGAAGTGTTTGCCAAGGAGGATTTAAAGCGACTGAAAAGTTTTAGTGAGGTAATCTCTGTTAAGGCTGGGCCATTACCAGAAGAGATGCTGGAACGCCATTTGCCTAATGCCTGGGCGTTTGTCAGTGGATGGCCCGAGCTTGACAAGGAGCGGCTAGATAAAGCCAAGTCCCTTAGGGCTATCCTTGAAATCGGGGGTCATTTTGAGCCAGGAGTAGACTATGAAGTCTGTTTTGAGCGGGGTATTCGGGTACTCAGCTGTGCTCCGGCCTTTGGCCCACAGGTAGCTGAAATGGCTCTAGCACTCACGTTTTCCGCAAGTAGGGGGATAGTGGGCATCCATGAAGACTTTCGGCAGGGAAAAGAAAAGTGGTTTGGAGAGGGAGAGCGGGTGGGTAAAGACTTTTCTCTCTTTAATCAGGATATAGGATTGGTGGGCTGTGGCTCTATTGCTAGGATTCTTTTGAGGCTACTTAGGCCTTTTGGTTGTCATGTGCGTGTCTATGATCCTTGGCTACCTGCCACTATCATCGAAGATCTAGGCTGTGAGCCCTGTTCCTTGGATGAGGTTATGGCAAGAAGCAAAGTAGTCTATATCTTAGCAGTACCTACCCAGGAGAATAAGGGTATGATCAGTAAAGAAAAACTAGCTCTCATGCCAGATAATAGCTTGCTTGTCTTGGTTAGCCGGGCTCACTTAGTTGATTTTGACGCTCTTACCAACGAGCTCGCCAAAGGTAGGTTACAGGCTGCCATCGATGTTTTCCCCAAGGAACCATTGCCCCTTGATCATCCCATTCGTCGTGTCCCCAATGTAGTTCTAACACCCCACCAGGCCGCAGGGATCATGAAGGGACGGCAACTGATTGGCCGTATGGTAGTTGATGACCTAGAACTGATGAGTAAAGGACTACCGCCCATGAGAATGCAAGTGGGGCAACCTGAGCATCTGCTCAAAAGACTTGGAAGAGAGCGCTTCCAGGGTGGGAAGTGAGGCCGTGGACTGCTAGCTAATCCCATATGTTCAGATAAGCAGAGTTCTTTCATGTGAATATGGTCTGGGAGGCTTCTTAACCTTGGCATAGCTCTAACGAGTTTAGGTGAGGCACCACAATTTGAGACAAAGCAAACGTAAAGGTAAAGCTGCCTCTGGGTGGTGCATTAGCCCTGGGCAGCTTTTGCTATCAGGTAAGAAAACGTTTAATTGCCGGAGGAGCTTTTTCACCCGAAGCGGAAGGGATTACTACTTCCATAGTCGTATATTTGATTAGAACCCAATAAAGCGTTTTAGTGAAAGGGTACAGGTGGTCTGATGCCTACTATCAAAGATGTAGCCCGAGAGGCAGAGGTTTCTATTGCCAGTGTCTCCAAAGTCTTAAATGACCCTAACTATGGTTCGGTACAGATGCGAAGCAGGGTAATGAGAGCAACCAGGAAACTGGGATATCAGCCCAATAATATAGCCAGGAGCATGGTGATGGGCAAGACCAAGATCATTGCCCTGGTGATTCCAGATATTCGGAACCAGTTCTTCACCTCCGTGGCCCGGGGAGTGGAGGATGTGGCTAGCAAATACGAATACCGAGTGATACTCTGCAACACAGATGAGGATGCAACCAAGCAGCGGGAGTATATTGATACTTTCAGAAGTAAGATTGTCGATGGTTTTATTATCTCGGTGGCATCTGACCGGGATCAGTATTTAGCTAAAGTAGATGGCCAAACCTTACCTTTTGTGTATATTGACCGGTTATGTGAAGGCATTTCGGCTGATGCCATCGTTGTAGATAACCAAGATGGGGCACATAAAGCGGTAAGCTATTTGCTAGAGCTGGGACATCGTCGGATTGGTCTAGTCGCGGGCAAAAGCGATACTCTCACTGGACGGGAACGGCTACGGGGTTATCAGGAGGCCCATGAAAGCGTGGGTGCTAATCTGCACTCGGATCTCATGATAGATGGTGGATTCACCATCGAAGGAGGGTACGAAGCCACTAAGGCACTCCTTGGTCTTTCACAGCCTCCGACAGCGATCTTCATTGCCAATAATGCCATGACCATAGGCTGCCTCAAGGCTCTAGCCGAGGCAAAAGTCAAGATACCAGACGAGATATCTGTTATCGGTTTTGATGACTCGGAGTGGGCAGAGTTTTTCTCACCCCCGCTTACTGTGGTTAGGCAGCCGACTTACACAATGGGGACTTTGGCCGGCGAGATTTTGTTTCAAAGGATTCTAGGTACCGCCCCACAGGAAAAACAGGAGATTGTGCTAAGGCCTGAGCTAGTGGTGCGGGAGTCTTGTAGAGCTTTGTCTTAGGTGTTTCCATAATAACTAATCAAGGGGGCTTTGCTAGTGGGCTCAGAGGTTAAGATGAAGATTGGACTTGTTGCCATCTCAGATGAAAGACCAGCTATCCATGATCTTGATGAACAGCATAACCGTGATTATCTGCATAAGATCAAACAGGTCCTTGATGCAAGGGTTGAGGAAACAGGGGAGCATCTAGAGTTTATCGTTGAAGACAGGATTATTAACAGTATGGAGCTGGCTGTGGCCTCTGCCAAGAAGATGCGGGCAGAAGATGTAGGCGGTGTCGCCATGTGTCACCATATGTGGACATTTGCCCGGGAAGCAGCCATGTTTGCTCGGGTCTATGGTGGGCCTGTGGCTGGTTACACCAATAAAGACCCATTGCGACCAGCGTTGGTGGGGCTTCTATGTAGTGGTGGGACTTTAGATAAGATGGGGATTTACCATCCTAGGATCATCGGGGATATTGACCGCCAAGATGTGCAAGATGAATTCCTATCCTGGGCTCGGGCCGCGGGTACGGTTAGCCAGCTTTTGGGTGAGACCTACTGCAATTTCGGAGGCCGCAGCATGGGCATGGGGACTGCCGTCAGAGATGCCAATGATTGGATGAAGCGCTATGGTGTTGATGTAGAGCAGATTGATCAAGTAGTGCTCCTAGAGCGGGCCAAACAGGTGGACTCTAGCCTAGTTGACCAGGCTTTCCAATGGCTAAAAGAAAATATAGGCTATATCGATCCTTCGGTACCGGAGGAGAAGATCAAGAACCAGATTCGCCTTTATGAAGCTACCAAAGAGATTTGCCGTGAACATGGGATAGATTTCTATGGGATTAAGTGCCAGCCTGAGCTAAGCGAGATCACCGATTATGCAGTCCCCTGCCTTAACCAGGCCTTTTCTAATAGTGATTTTGACTGGAGCGGCTCAAAGCAGCCAGTAGTCTGTGCCTGTGAGGCAGATATGGGCGCAGCCATGACTATGCGTCTACTTCAGGGTGTATCAGGTCAGCCTGCACTGTTCATGGATTTTAGGGACTATGACGAGAAACGGGATGAGTATATCTTCTGCAACTGTGGCTCACAATCGGTTTGCTACGCCAAGGGCATGAAGGATATCCACTTAGTCCATACCGATAAATACTACCCATCTGGTGGAGTACATGTACAGTACGTATGCCGCGAGGGAGAAGTCACGGTGGCCCGGCTATGTGAAGATGCAGATGGGGAGTGGATGGCCATCATCCCGGGCCGCTTTGTTTACTATGATCGGGAAAGATGCAAGGAAACTAGCCCCCTTTGGCCCCATGCTTATCTGAAGGCAGATATCAACCCAGATGAGCTTTTGCAGATCTATGGCTCCAACCATGGGCATGCAGTATATGGGAACTGGGTGAAGGAGTTAACCCATCTCGGTAAGATGCTAGGTTTTAGGACGAAGGTATTTGGGAAATAGGCATAGGCTTCCGCCTTTTCCAGTAAAATAGACAAAATTCGCCTTAATCATTCTCCTCAGTGCAAGGATCTGGTTGTCACCAGGCGGCAAATTGCATATAATGAGTTTAAGCCGCTTCATGAGATCAGGCGATGGGCAGACCTTTGGGGAGCCTATGGTGCTGGGCTGGGTAACAGCAGCAGGTACGCTTTTGGTAACCTGTGGGACTCAATGGCTAATTGGGAACCACAGGTTTTTCCGTACCTAACTCAAGTTACCCTAAAATGAGGAGGATTACTATGCAAGAAGAGACCCGTTATCAGATGGCAAAGCGAGTTTCGTGGAACACAATGATTGGCAATATTTTGCTTACTGCCGTGAAAGCCGGAGTGGGGGTTGTTTCCCGAAGCTCAGCCTTGATCGCAGATGCTCTGCACTCAGGTTCGGATATTGCCACTACTGTAGTTGTACTGTACAGTATGCGAATTGCCACGCTGCCTCCCGACTCGGAACACCCCTACGGCCATGGCCGGGCCGAAAGCATAGGAGCCAAGGTTCTATCAGTCATACTGGTCTTAGTAGGCCTTAGTATGGGGACATCATCCATCAGGCAACTGTGGGGCGGCACCTATGCCATACCTGGGCGTCTAGCACTTTGGGCTATTCTGCTATCGATAGTGGTCAAGGAAGCGATGTATCGGTATACTGTGGCTGTCGGCAGAAAGATCAACAGTACTGCTCTGATAGCTGATGCTTTGCATCATCGCTCTGACGCCTTCTCATCGGTGGCAGCACTCTTGGGTGTGATTGCCGCTAGGTTAGGATATCCCATTTTCGATCCATTAGCAGCAGCAGTGGTTGCGGTTTTCATAGTAAAGATGGGGATTGACGTTTTTCGAAGTTCCCTCGATGAGCTGATGGATGCCCAAGTCCATGGCAACCTACTAGAGGAAGTGCAGCAACATGCCACTGGCATAGCGGGGGTAGAACATGTGGATGATGTGCGTATCCGCAGATACGGCCCCCAGTACGTAATCGACCTGAAAGTGAGTGTGGATCGGCAATTAACCGTCAAGGAAGGCCATGAGATTGCCGCCCAGGTGAAGGGAACACTTAGGGACACTTTACCTTCTGTAGGTGATGTTCTAGTTCACGTGAATCCCTATCCAGATCAAAATGACTTGCGGGGAGCTGGCAATCCTTTGGAGTAAGAGAACTGCATAAGCCTTGGTTTTCCATTGTTGGCCTTCGATTCTTGGTCCTCGGCGGTCTACGCTCCGGGACTGTGATTAGCATTGGGCAAGGGGGACGTGTAGTCTAAAGGTGGAAAATCAAGTATAGCAGCGCTCATAGCAAATCGAGATCAATCATAAAAATGAGACTGAAAAGGGATGGAGTTAAGTGCCCCATCCCTAACTATACTTATGGTGACAGCTCGATGAAGCTTGATATTGCAAGTAAACGAGATCTCGCAAGGCTATTAGGCGCAATCGGCTTGGATCTGCCAAATCTAAGCCGAGGACTCTACCACTCCCATGTATCTAGCCTACATTAGACACTTTCTCCATATCACGGCTAGCAATAACATCGATCCCTGTGTCTAGCAGGTTAGCTAAGATCACATCACCGGTTCGCACCGGTGCTTGTATCTCCAAATCGGCCAGAGTGTCCATTGACCGTTCCAAAAGCCCCTTAGGTATAGCCTTAGCAGTCCTCACTGGCAGTAAGGGCAGGACTCCATTTCTAACCTTGACAGTAGTTGTTAGAACCCGTTTTGGATTGAGTACCTCGTTCCTGGCGTATTCTTCCCCGCGGCGGCATTGAAATCCCGTGATCTCAAGCTCTCCATCAGCACCGCCCCTAACCTCTAGCTGACAGCCAGTGGGGCAGGTAATACAGGTCATTTTCCGATTATTTCCTTTGGTCTTGCCATCAATGGTCATGGTCGTGCCCCCCTTACTGTCTCTGGCTCTAACCTTGTAGGCTGTGTAGGCTGCAAGGCTGCCGTCAGGGAAATCTCCTTGCCATCAAGGTCGCCTCGATTTTGCCTTAAGTTTTCCCAATGGTTTGGCCGCAATCTGATTTTCAGCATTTCACTAGGGCGTACCTGCCGTTTCCTCGCCAACATCACCCCATCGAGATAGAGAGTAATCGCTTCCATGGGCTGTGTTACCCGGAGGAAAAGGTCCGCCTCAGCTCCAGGTGTCAGGCGCTGTGGTAAGACATAACGGACATTCTCTCCTGGTTTGATCACTACCTGTTGTGCCTTGCGGCCCTTGTCTCGTTCATTGGCCTTGGCATCAGCATCTGCCTTTGATAGAGCATAGCGAGTCGCAGCTTCCCCCGCGATTTCTGCCTCTTCACTAACATAGTCCACCAAATCATGGACATGCAGCACATTGCCACAGGCAAAGATGCCGGGGATTAGGGTTTCCCGGTTTTCATCAACTATGGCACCACCAGTCTTGGCATCTAGTGGTATATTGGCTGCCTGGGACAACTCATTTTCCGGAATCAGGCCCACAGAAAGAAGGAGGGTGTCACAGGAGATGTACCGCCCTGTCCCTGGGATCGGTTGCCACTTGTCATCTACTTGGCTAATGGTTACACCTTCTACCCGGTCTTTTCCATGGATAGTGGTCACAGTTGAGCTAAGGTATAGGGGAATATCGAAGTCCTCCAGGCACTGGGCGATGTTTCTAGCTAGCCCCGCCGGATATGGCATGATCTCCACTACTGCTTCCACCTTTGCTCCCTCTAAAGTAAAGCGACGGGCCATAATCAGGCCAATATCTCCTGAACCCAGGATCACCACCTTTTTCCCAGGCATATAGCCATCGATATTGACGAATCTCTGGGCGGTACCCGCAGTGAAAACTCCCGCTGGTCGTGTACCTGGGATACTTAGTGCTCCCCGGGTTCTTTCCCGGCAACCCATTGCCAGCACTGTGGCTCTGGCCTGTAGTTTGACAAGACCGAAATCTGGATGAATGGCAGTGATCTCCTGCTGGGAAGAAAGGTCAAGTACCATTGTATTAAGGTAAAGCTCTATCCCAGGGTCTTTCTGTACCTCTGGTATGAATCGGTAGGCATATTCTGGCCCGGTTAGCTCTTCTTGGAAACGATGCAGACCAAAACCATTATGGATACACTGCTGGAGAATGCCCCCAAGCTCATGGCTGCGCTCAAGAATGGTTACATGCTTGGCACCGGCTTTACGGGCGGCGATGGCTGCCGCCAGCCCGGCAGGGCCACCACCGATGATGGCTACATCTGTTTGGCGGGTCTTAGTCATGGAGCTTTCCCCCTTTCAAGAATTCTTTGGCCTCGGCAACAAGTAGCTGACTATCATTACCCCGTTTGGTGATCTCCAAGGGGGTTACTCCCAGTTCCCTGGCTAAGATTCTGACAATATGGGGTGTACAAAATCCACCTTGGCAGCGGCCCATACCTGCTCGGGTGCGGAATTTGACACCATCTACTGTCCTGGCTCCCCGCTGGATGGCATCAACTATTTCCCCTTCAGTTATTGTTTCACAGCGGCATACCACATGGGCATAGAGGGGGTTTTCCCGAATTACTTGCTCTTTTTCAGCATCAGATAGCTCCTTAAAGCGGATCACCTTTGGCCTTCGGGGGTTGAAATCAGGTTTCTCCTTCTGGGGAAGACCGGCCTTGGCCAGCATCTTCAGGACATGCTCGGCAATGGCCGGTGCTGCTGTCAGTCCTGGTGATTCGATGCCCCTAAGGTGAATAGCCTTGCCACTATGGGATGAATCAAAGATAAAGTCCCCGGTGGGTGAACCGGCTCTCACACCGGCAAACGAGGCAATGATATCTCGCCGGTTAAGGCGGGGAACTAGCTTTTGTGTAAAGGAAAAGATCTCATCAAGGCCCTCTGCAGTTGTTGTGACATCATCCTTATATGGTAGCTCTAGGGCAGTGGGGCCGATCATTAAGTTGCCTTCAGCGGTGGGGATTACTAGAATACCTTTGGACTTAGGTGTGGGAACCGGAAAGATAGTATGTGTAATTAGGTCACTCACACTTTGGTCAAAAAGATATTCTTCACCTTTGCGGGGGATAATGGGCTCGATCTCTAGTCCGCAGATCTTGGCTATCTCATCGGCAAACAGTCCCGCCGAATTGACTAAATAAGTACTAGTCCAAGTATTACCATCGTCGGTGGTGATAACGAACTCATCCCCGGTATGAGAGATATCCTCCACCCGAAGGCCAGTCTGTACCTGGGCGCCATTGGCAGTGGCGTTTTCCGCTTGGGCCATGGCCAGCTCAAAGGGGGCCACAACTCCCCCTGAGGGTGCCCTAAGGGCCAGGGAGATCTCCGGTGCCAAATTGGGCTCTAAGCGATGAGTGGCCTCGGCATCTAGCATTTCCATACCCGTGACCTTGTTTTCCAGCCCCTGCTGGTAATAGTGCCGGAGGGTCTCTTCCTCTTCTTTAGTTCTGGCTACCATCATTAGGCCATTTTGCCAAAAAGGCACATCCAGTTCATCACTGAGCTGCTCAAACATAGCATTCCCACGGACACAGAGCTTTGCTTTCCAGGTGCCAGGTGTTGAATGAAAGCCAGCATGGACAATACCGCTATTGGCCTTGGTGGTGCCCCAACCTATTTCCACCTGTTTCTCAAGGAGCGCGATCTTGAGCTGAAGGCGGGATAAGGCACGCAAGATCGCGGTGCCGACTACGCCTCCGCCGATAATGATTACATCGTAATGGGTTTTTGTACCCACCCATGTCACCTCTCTCTTATGTTGTTTGCGTCGGACAAAACAAAAGAAGATCCTATAATCCAGGGTAACCAAAAGTACCCCTAGACTCTCAGGATCTTCTCCTCATCTCCAGTCCTGGCTTCTAGGCCCACTTGCTTTTTATGCTCTAGCCTTATTTTACCTATTAGAGGTCGGATTGGCAAGGGGGGTGCGGTAAGTCCTACCTACACGAGGAATCGGGCAGAACTATAGACAGGTAAGGTGAAAAGAAACATAGAATCAATTATCTTAGGAGAGCCCTTCAGAGATGAAGGAGCAGTAATGTGCCGGAGAATATCGTTGCATTTCTAGAAACAGGTTTTTCTAATGGAAGATGATTGGGTATTTAACCAGAATCGTGACAGAAAAAGGCAAAGGCACAGGGATAAATGGGATAATGGAGCGAAAGGATGATCTGGTTGTTTAAGGATGACTGGGAAGCTGCCTGCCAGCGTCTGGAGGCGTGGTGGGAAGGTGAACTAATAGATCGGTGTGTGGTGCTAGTTACGGCTCCCCGTGATGAGGCGGCAAGACGCAAGAAGCCAAAGCCCCATGGGGATATCAGGGAGTGGTGGCTAGATGTAGAATACAGAATTAACGAGGCCGAAGCGGAATTTCGTTCCACTTTCTATGGAGGGGAAGCTTTTCCGATTTTCTTTCCTAATTTGGGGCCGGGTATAGCCGCCGCTTACATGGGTGTTCAGCCGGTGTTTGCTGAAGAAACCGTTTGGTTTGATCAAGCGCCCATAATTGACAACTGGGAGGATCGCCAGCCCATCACCTTAGACGAAGACAACCAATGGTGGCAAGTGACCAAGGAGTTAACCCAAGGCTCTTTAGCTAGATCAGAAAACCGCTGGATAACGGCGATTACTGATTTGGGTGGAGGTCTGGATCTTGTGGCTTCTCTGCGGGGAATCAAGAGTCTACTAATGGATCTGATCGATCACCCCGATGCTGTGAAACAGCTATCTGAGGAAATTCAGCACGTATGGTTTCGCTGTTTTGATGAGCTTAATCGAATGATCCACCAGTCAATGGTGGCTACCTCAAGTTGGATGCCCATCTGGTGTAAAGGCACATGGTATCCTCTGCAATGTGATTGTTCAGCCATGATATCCCCGGGAATGTTCGAAGAATTCGTGCTTCCGGGGCTACAAGAACAGTGCCGCCAGCTAGATTACTCAATCTACCACTGGGATGGGCCGGGTCAGATTCCCCATTTGGATCTTTTGCTTTCTATTCCTGAGCTGACCGGTATTCAATGGACTCCCGGTGATGGCAACCCGAGAGTTGATTCACCGAAATGGTACCCATTGTATAAACGTATTCAAGATGCAGGTAAGAATCTAGTATTGCTAGACACCCCACCCCGGGGCATTGAGAGGCTGCTAAAAGAGCTATCACCCAAGGGACTCTTAATTCAAACACACGTAGATAGCGAAGAAGAGGCACGGAGCCTCTTGAAGGAGGTGGGTCGATCATTCCGGGACTGAAGTCGAGGGCTCCCTCGGCGAAACTCCCGTGGAGTGCTAGCTAGAATGAAGTCCTGGATAGAACGAAGTGCCGAATAGAGTAAAGCCGAGTTAGAATTGGATGCTAGCAAAAGTGGAGTACCAGCTAGAACTGTAGTTTGATCGACCAGGGGGCTCTAGTATAGCCACCTGGTCGATTGGATTGGGTAGGGAAGGGACTTTTGGGAGATAATGCCTGGGCGGCTTAGTTGCTTGCTTTGCTCTTGCGTTTCTTCTTAATCTCGACCAGCTCATAGCTACTTTTGCCAAGGCCAAGTTCTTCGGCATAGCCAACTGCCAATCTGGGATCTTGACCATTAACTCGTAAGAACAAATCGCCTGGGGTAGTTATGTCCTTATCCGCTGCCTTAGACTGGGGCAAAGGCGTAGCCTTATCTAGAAGGTCTAAGGTAGCTGTTTCAATGGCCACGATATCATCTGAAATGAGGATTCCTTGATCCTGTACCAGAGGGGTATCGGCAGTGGGCATACAGTCACACTCAGGCTGGACTTCCATGACGAAGTTGACATACAAGACCTTGCCTGGTGCAAAGGTGCTTAGCACAGCTTTTGTGGATTCTGCCATGCCCCTGGAGAATAGATTCGGACCAATGGGCATTTCCAGTGCACCAAATGTGCAGACCCTAGCACAGCGCCCACACTGATCACACTTCTTGGCATCGACTATCCAAGCTTCACCCTTTTTGAGGGTAATTGCGTCCACTGGACAGACCTTCTCA